>JBBRFN010000194.1:0-1527 GCA_038224265.1 Lysobacterales bacterium | reverse complement strand
GCCGGCGCAGTCGCCTGCGCGTGCGCCAGCTCACGCAGCGCCGGCTCGATCGCTGCGGCGATACTGGCCGCCGCACGAAAATCATCCGCCGCGGGATTGCCGACCTGGGCGATCACGCCGCGCGCGCGCAGGCGTACATCGGCGTTCGCGGCCGGCAGCGGTGGCGGGGCCGCACCGGAGGGCGCAGCTGCGGCGAAACCGCTGGTCGGGGCTGCCTCAGGATCGTCCTCGCCGGTCGGCGGATTGCGCGCGAGGCTGGCCGTCAAAGCCGTCAGCTCGCTGGGCTTGAACTGTCGATCCAGTCGTTGCAGGCGTTCGATCAACGGCGGATGGGTGGCGAACAGCCGCGAGTATCCGACGCCATCGCCGAACAGCATGTGGCTGACTTCTTCGGCATCGTGGGCGGTAAGTTTGGATCCGCCCGCGGTGGCGGCGATCTTTTTCAATGCGCCGGCCAGGCCCTGGTTCTGGCGGGTGAACTGCACTGCCGAAGCATCGGCCAGATATTCGCGCTGGCGCGACACGCCGGCTTTGATCAGGCGGCCGAAGAACAGCCCTACATAGCCGATGATCATCACCGCCAGCGCGATGACCAGCAGCGCTGCGCCATCGCGACCACCACCGCGTGCGCGCAGCAGGAACTCGCGCGCGGCGATGCCGAGCACCAGGATTCCGAACAGCACACCCATCAGGCGGATGGTCGGCCGCTGGTCGCCGGGGAGCACGTGGCTGAACTCGTGCGCGATCACGCCCTGCAGCTCGTCGCGATTGAGCTGGTCGAGCGCACCCTGGGTGACCGCAACGGCCGCATCCGCGGGCGACCAGCCAGCGGCAAAGGCGTTGATGCCTGGCTCGTGTTCGAGCACGTAGATCTCGGGCACCGGCACCCCGGACGCGATCGCGATCTCCTCGACCACGTTGCGCAGGCGGCGATGGCGCGAATTGCCGGTATCCATCGACACCAGTGTGCCGCCCAGCTCGCGCGCGACCACACCACCGCCGCCGCGCAGCTTGCCGATCTTGACCAGGCTCGCGATACCGATGACGCCCAAGGTCAGCACCGAGGTGGCCAACAGGGGCCCGAGGTGCGGGCTCAGCAGATTGCCCTCGGCGGCGGCGCGCGCCTCGTCGTCCATGCCCTGCACCAGCATCACCAGCACCACCGCGTCGATCGCCAGCACGATGCACACGACCGCAAGTGCGAACAGCACCAGCAGCCGACGCGACTGACTGCGGGCTACGGCTTGCTGGGCGAAGAAGTCCATGCGGCTGGCGACGCGCGGCGCGGAGATTGCCGCCCGACGCGTCGCGTCCGAATCAGGTGAATTTCACCTGCGGCACTTCGCGCTTGGCCGGATCGTCGATCTCGAGCAGAGCCGCGGCGGTGAACGCGAACATGTTCGCCACGATGCTGCTGGGGAACACCTCGCGCTTGTTGTTGTAGCCCATGACCGAGTCGTTGTAGGCCTGACGCGCGAACGCCACCTTGTTCTCGGTCGAGGTCAGCTCCTCGGACAACTGCATCAT
>JBBRFN010000193.1:0-1878 GCA_038224265.1 Lysobacterales bacterium | reverse complement strand
AGGCCGCCATCTCAGCCTGCACAGCGTGCTCGATGTGGCGGTAGCGGCAGGCGCCGATATCGAATTGCGTCGACTGACGCTGAGCAATCACGGCGATCGCACCCGCACACTGTCATTGACCAGCTATACCGAACTGGTGCTGGGGCCGGCCAGCGATGACGACGCGCACCCGGCCTATTCGAAGATGTTCGTGCAGACCGAATGGGATGCACCCAACGGCATGCTGCTGGCGACGCGGCGGCGGCGCAGCGAGAACCAGGCCGAGATTTGGGCCGCGCAAGCGCTGCAGGTCGAAGGGCAAACCGCCGGCACCACGCAGACCCACGAAACCGATCGCGCCCGCTTCCTTGGCCGCGGCCGCAGCTTGCGCGACGCGCAGGCGATGCAGCCCGGCGCGGCGTTGTCCAACAGCAGCGGCTGCGTGCTTGATCCGGTGTTCAGCCTGCGCCACGAGTTCAGCCTGGCACCCGGCGCCAGCATCCGGCTGCTGCTGTGGACGCGGGTGGCTGAATCGGAAGACGGCGCCACCGCGATCAGCGATCAGCTGCATGACCCGGCCGCAGCCGAGCGGCTTTTTGCCGAGGCGGCGCAGCATGCCGAGGCACAACTTCGCCAGCACCACGTCGATGCGGCCACGCTGGCCCGCTTCGACCACTGGATGGCCGCCCTGCTGTGCAGCGATGCGCACCAGCAGGCCCCTCCCGCCCAGCGCCTGCACGGTGCGGGCGGCGCCCCGACCCTGTGGAGCGCGGGTATTTCCGGTGATCGCCCGATCGCCCTGCTGTGCCTGCATGACGCGGCGGAACTCAGCCAGGTGGATGAACTGCTGCGGGCGCAGCGCTGGTGGCGCGATCAGCAACTGCCGATCGATGTGGTGCTGCTCAATCGGCGGGAAGGTGCCACGGGCGACGCGTTGCAGCACCAACTGGACAGCCGCGCCAGCGCACAAAAAGATGTACTGAAGGCGGATGAGGCCGCGCCGAAGGCCGAGCTTTTCTGCCTGCGCGAGAGTGGCCTCGACGCCGGGTTGCGCGACGGATTGTTTACGGTGGCGCGACTGCTGCTCGACTCCAGCGCACCCGACGCGGCGGCAATGTCCACGCCACCGGCGTCTGCCATACCGCCCGCGATCCGCGCCAGCTTCGCGCCGCAGGCCAGGCCAGGCGTGGGCGCGCTGGAATTCGGCCATGACTACGGCGGCTTCTGCGACAAGGGCCGCGCGTACCGGATCGAACTTGACCGCGCGCGACCGACACCGGCGCCGTGGGTCAACGTGATCGCCAACCCCGATTTTGGCTTCATGGTGTCCGCCGAGGGCAGTGGCTACACGTGGTCGCAGAACAGCCAGAAGAATCCGCTGACACCATGGCCGAACGACCCGGTCAGCGACACACCGCACGAAGTGATCTACCTGCGCGACGAGGACAACGGCGACGTGTGGAGCGCCACCGCCGCGCCGATCCAGTTGGACGATGCGCGCTACACCGCCACCCATGGCAAGGGCTGGAGCCGCTTCGAGAACGATGCGCACGGCATCGAGCTGGCGCTGACCCAGTGCGTTCCCATCGCAGATACGGTGAAGCTGTCGCGGCTGCGCCTGAGCAATCGCAGCATGCGCACGCGCCAGCTATCGGTGACCGGCTACCTGCAGTGGGCGCTCGACGCCAACGGCAGTACGCCGGGACCGTTCGTGATCACTTCGCGCGACGAGGCCACTGGCGCGTTGTTCGCACGCCATCGCTGGCGTGCCGACTTCGGCGAGCGCGTGGCGTTCTTCGACATGGCCGGCGCGCAGCATTCGCTCAGCGGTGATCGTGACGAGCTGCTCGGCGAACTCGGCAGCGTGGCGCAGCCGCGCGCGCTGCAGGACAACACGCC
>JBBRFN010000192.1:0-2324 GCA_038224265.1 Lysobacterales bacterium | reverse complement strand
CGCGTGACCTGGATCGGGGTGCGGCCCGCGCGCGAAGTGCCGATGCGCGAGTTGCCAAGGGTGCGCGCGCAGGCCGGGCGCGGCCTCGAAGGCGACCGCTACAGCGGCGGCGGCAAGCGCCAGGTGACGCTGCTGCAGGCTGAACATCTGCCAGTGATCGCGCTGCTCGCGCAGCGCGACGCGGTGCCGCCGGCGCTGTTGCGACGCAACCTCGTGGTCGCCGGGATCAGCGTGCTGGCGCTGAAGAACCAGCGGTTCCGGATCGGCAGCGCGCTGTTCGAAGGCAGTGGACCCTGCGAGCCGTGTTCGAAAATGGAAACAGCACTCGGGCCGGGTGGCTACAACGCGATGCGCGGCCACGGTGGCGTGTGCGCGCTGGTGATCGAGGATGGCGAGTTCGCGGTCGGCGATGCGGTGGTTGCCATCGGCGTGAAGAGCCTGGAGCGCAAGCAGTCGTGAGCAAGCAGTCGTGAGCAAGGGATCATGAGCAAGGGTACGGTCATCCTTTCGCACGGGCTGGAAAGCGGCCCGGACGCCACCAAGGTCACCGCGATGGCGGCTGTCGCGCGCGCTCTCGGCTGGCGCGAGGTGCGGCCGGACTATCGCGACCTCGACGCTGCCCGCGATGTCAGCCGCATCGATGAGCGCATCGCGCGCATGCTCGCGCATGCGCCCGACGATGGCAGCCCGCTGGTACTGGCAGGTTCCAGCATGGGCGCATTCAGCGCCGGGCTCGGATCGCTGCTGCGCGCTCCGGTGGGCTTGTTCTTGCTGGCCCCGCCGATGAGCATCCCCCGCTATGCGCGCCGCTTTGATGCGGCAGCAGTGCCCACGGTCATCGTGCACGGCTGGGACGACGAGCTGATTCCCGCCGAGGCGGTGGTTGCGTTCGCGCATCAGCGCCGCGCAACACTGCATCTGGTCGACGATAGCCACCGGCTGACCGCGCACGTCGACATCATCGCGGGCTGGTTCGGGCAATGGCTGGAACAGCGGTGAGCACGCGCTGGTTCGCCGCATGCCCGAAGGGTCTGGAGTATCTGCTGGTCGATGAGCTCAAGGCGCTCGGCGCGGAAAGCGCGCGCGAGCAGCTCGCCGGCGTGCGTTTCGAAGGCGACGCGGCGCTCGGCTATCGGGCCTGCCTGTGGTCGCGGCTGGCCAGTCGCATCCTGCTGCCGATCGCCGAGTTCGATGCGGCCGACGCCGCTCAGCTGTATGCCGGCACCATGGACATCGACTGGTCGGTGCACCTGGCCCCCGGTGCGACGCTGGCCATCGATGCGCATGGCCGCAGCACCGCGCTCGATCACTCGCAGTTCGTGGCCTTGAAGATGAAAGACGCGATCGTCGACCAGTGCCGCGCGCGCGACGGCACCCGGCCGGATATCGATCGCGAGCGGCCGGACCTGCGTGTGCACGTGGTGCTGCGCCGCGAAAAAGCGATCGTGTCGATCGACTTCTCCGGCGGTGCGCTGTTCCATCGCGGCTTTCGCCGCGGACAGGGCGAGGCGCCGTTGAAGGAGAATCTCGCCGCGGCAATGCTGCTGCGTGCACGCTGGCCGCAGGTGCACGCCGCAGGCGGCCCACTGGTCGATCCGATGTGCGGCGCGGGCACCCTGCTGATCGAAGCGGCGATGATGGCGGCCGATGTAGCACCTGCACTCAAGCGCGAGCACTTCGGGTTCAGCGGTTGGCGCGGCTTCGATCCGGCACTGTGGACGCCGCTGCTGGCTGATGCGCAGGCGCGCGCGCAGAGCGGCCTGCGCGCGCTGCAACCGAAGTTCTTCGGCAGCGATCGCAATCCGGCGGTGCTCAATGCCGCCAAGGCCAACGCACAGGCGGCGGGCTTTGCCGGATTCATCCAGCTTGCGGTGCGTCCTGTCGCCGGCCTCGAAGCGCCGCCGCACGAAGTGCCCGGACTGGTGATCACCAATCCACCGTATGGCGAGCGCATGGGTGAAGTCGATGCGCTGCGCGAGACCTATCGTGAATTGGGCGATGCGCTCAAGCGCGGTTTTGTCGGCTGGCGTGCGGCACTGATCACCAATCACGAAGAACTCGGGCGCGCCACCGGGCTGCGCGCCGATCGTACCTACGCGCTGTTCAACGGCGCGATCGAATGTCGCCTGCTGTGTTTCGATAGCCTGGGCGCTGCGCGCGATTCCGGCGTTCGCGAGCAAAAGCCGCTGTCGGAAGGCGCACTGTCGCTGCGCAACCGGTTGCTGAAGAACATCAAGCATCTCAAGGCGTGGCGCCAGCGCGAATCGATCTGCTGTTGGCGCGCCTACGACGCGGACCTGCCGGAGTACTCCGCGGCCATCGAT
>JBBRFN010000191.1:0-2374 GCA_038224265.1 Lysobacterales bacterium | reverse complement strand
GCGCCGGGCGGGGCAGCTTTCAGGCCGTCGCTCCAGTAACAAAGGCCACCCATCGCGATGCCAGCGAGCATGGCGATCATCATCGGTTCGCTGCTGCGCAGGTGAAAGCGTGCTTTGCCGGCGACGCAGTGAGAGAAGCAGTTCGGTGCCCTACAATGCCACGCTGCAACCCATCGAAACCGTCATGGTCGCCAATCCAGTCCCCGTCTCCGCCCGCGCCCGCCAGGTCAATCGCGCCGAGGTGGTCGACCTCAATTTCCAGGACTACGTGCGGGCGCATCCGGGGCAGTCGTTGCCGCGGCCGGCCGCGAGCGATCCGGTTCTCGCCGGCAGCGCGCTGGATGCAGGCGGGTTTCTCGAGCTGTTCGAATCGCAGCTGATCAGTCGCCATCTGGATTTGATGGCGCGTGTGCTGCGCGTGCAGAACAAGGTGTTCTACACGATCGGCTCGTCCGGCCACGAAGGCAATGCGATGGTCGCGCGTGCGGCGCGGCATACCGATCCGTCGTTCCTGCACTATCGCTCGGGTGCGTTCATGGCCGAGCGCTTCCGCAAGCTGCCGGGCATGGACCCGATCATGGATTCGGCGCTGAGCTTTGCGGCCAGCAAGGACGATCCGGCTTCCGGTGGCCGCCACAAGGTGTGGGGCTCGAAGCCGCTGTGGGTGCTGCCGCAGACTTCGACCATCGGCTCGCATCCGCCGAAGGCGCTGGGCACGGCAATCGCGATCGAACAGGCGCGGCGCCTGAATCGGCCGCTGCCGGTGCCGGCCGACAGCATCGCGATCTGCAGCTTCGGCGATGCTTCGGCGAACCATTCGACCGCGCAGGGCGCGTTCAATGCCGCGCAGTGGACCGCCTATCAGGGACTGCCGGCTCCGGTGCTGTTCGTGTGCGAAGACAACGGCATCGGCATTTCGGTGAAAACGCCGGGCGGTTGGATCGCGGCATCCTTCGCGCAGCGGCATGGGCTGGACTATTTCTATGCCGACGGCCTCGATCTGGCGCAGGGTTATGCGCAGGTGGTCGCGGCGGTCGCGCACTGTCGCAACAGCCGTCGCCCGACCTTTCTGCATCTGGGCACCGCGCGCCTGATGGGGCATGCCGGAACCGATTTCGAAATGGAGTATCGGCCGCTCGGTGAATTGATCGCGGCCGAGGCGCACGATCCGCTGCTGCGCTCGGCCGATATCGCGCTGTCGACCGGCCTGATGACGGCAGAGGCATTGCTGCAGTGGTACGAGTCGTTCCGCACCCGCTGCATGGATGCAGCGGTCGCTGCCGACTTGCGCCCGCGCCTGGCCAGTGCGGCAGAGGTGATGCAGCCGCTGGCGCCGTTCTCGCCGGAGCGGGTCGCTGCCGAGGCAACGCGTGCGGACTACGCCGATGAGCGTGCTCGCGTATTCGGCGGCGAGAAGAGCCTGCCGGAGAACCTGCCGCCGCGGCATCTGGCGGTGCAGATCAATGCCGCCTTGTTCGATCTGATGGCGAAGTACCCCGACGCGCTGCTGTTCGGCGAGGACGTGGCGCAAAAGGGCGGCGTCTATACGGTGACCAAGGGCCTGCAAAAGGCGTTCAAGAGCAACCGGGTGTTCAACACCCTGCTCGACGAGCAGACCATCCTGGGCCTGGCCCAGGGCTACGCCAACATGGGCATGCTGCCGATTCCCGAGATCCAGTACCTGGCCTACTATCACAATGCCTGCGACCAGATCCGCGGCGAGGCCGCATCGCTGCAGTTCTTCTCCAACGACCAGTTCCGCAACCCGATGGTGGTGCGGATGGCGGGTCTGGGCTACCAGCGCGGTTTCGGTGGCCATTTCCACAACGACAACTCGATCGCTGCGCTGCGCGATATCCCGGGGCTGGTAATCGGATGTCCGTCGCGCGGCGATGATGCGGCGATGATGCTGCGCACGCTGACCGCACTGGCGCGGGTCGATGGTCGGGTCAGCGTATTCCTGGAGCCGATTGCGCTGTACATGAGCAAAGATCTTTACGAGCCCGGCGATGGCGGTTGGCTGACCAGCTATCCCGCGCCCGATCGGGCGATCGCGCTGGGCGAGGGCAGGGTCCATGGTGATGGCAGCGATGTGCTGTTCATCAGTTTTGCCAACGGGGTGCCGATGAGCCTGCGCGCGGCGCGCGCGCTGGAGCAGCGTCACGCTGCGCATTGCCGCGTACTCGACCTGCGCTGGCTGCAGCCGCTGAACAGCGCCCAGATCGTTGCCCACGCGGCGGCCTGCGCGCGCATCGTGGTGGTCGACGAAGGCCGCCGCAGCGCCGGCGTGGGCGAGGGCATCATCACCGCCATCGTCGAGGCCGGGCTCGGCCACAAGCCGCTGGTGCGGGTGGTGGGCGAGGATTCCTACACC
>JBBRFN010000190.1:0-2429 GCA_038224265.1 Lysobacterales bacterium | reverse complement strand
TGACTGCGACGCGCTGCTCGAGGCGCGCGATCCGTTCGATGATCTCGGCGATGCGCACCGTGCGGCGGGTCGGCTGTGGCATGCGCGCGAGCGTGGTGTAGCCGAGCATGAAGCGGTTCAGCGATGCCGCGCGGTCGCCGATCACGTCGAGTCCGGCGCGCGCGTCGTCGCGCCAGTCGGTCGGCAGCGGATCGCGGCCGATCAGCGAGCCGAGGGTGGCGGCCATCGATTTGATCGGTGCGAGCGAGTTGTTGAGTTCATGGCCGAGCACGCGGATCAGGCGCTGCCATGCGGCGCGCTCTTCCTCGCGCAGTGCGCGCGACAGATCAGTGATCACCAGCAGGTCGTGCGGCAGGCCGCCTTCGCGGAATCCTGCGCGGCGCACGTCGAAGGGGCCCGAGCCGCCGGGGAACGCGCGACGCAAGGTGGTGGCGTTGTTCAGCGCAAGACAGTCGTCGAGCGCCAGCGATTGCGCGGTGGCGTCGATGGCCGCGCCGTGGGCGACACCGAGCAGGCGCTCGCCGGCCGGGTTGACCAGGCGCAGGCGTTGATTGCTGTCGAAGGCGAGGATCGCGATGTCGATGGTCTGCAGCACCTTGCTGAGCAGGGCGACGGTCTCTTCGACTTTCAGGCGCTGCTCGCGCAGAGTGCGCGACAGCGCGTTGACCTCCCACACCACCTCGCCGATCGCGTCGCCGCGCCGCGCGCGCGAGCCACGCAGGCTGTAGTCGCCCTCGCGCAGCGCTTCGAGCAGGTTGGATACCGTGTACAGCGGGTAGGCGACGTTGCTGCGCAGGCGCAGTGCAAGCACCAGCGTGGGCAGCAGTACCGCAGCGGCGATCGCGAGCGCATCGACCAGCGACACCTTCAGCACAAACAGCGCGATGGCCAGCGCAATGATCGCCGGCGCGGCGACACCCAACGCGCCGAGCATGATGCGCGATTCGAACGGCATGCGGTGCGGTCGTGGCGGCATCGGCTGGTTCATGGGTTGTGCGCAATGTAGCGGTGTTGGCGGACCGATGGTGCCGCAGCTTACGCGCCCGAAATACCAAACTTCTCCAGCCGCCGATACAAAGCCTGCCGACTCACACCGAGCACATCGGCCGCGCGCTGGATATTGCCCTCGCTGCGCTCCATCGCGCGGCGGATCATGCGCTCTTCCATCTGCTCCAGGGTGAGCTCGCCGGTCGTTGCGTGGTCGGCGATTGCGGGTGCCGCAGGAGCCTCGCCGGTTGGCAAACTGAAGTCGAGATCGGCGATCTCGCGGGTGGAGGCCATCAGCACGGCGCGTTCGATCACGTGCGAGAGTTCGCGCACGTTGCCGGGCCACGTGTAGGCGAGCAGGCGCCGTTCGCAGCTGTTGGCGAGCGCCAGATCCGGTTTGGCGTAGCGCTGGGCAAAGCGCGCGAGAAAGCGCCGCGCCATCGGCACGATGTCCTCGCCGCGCTCGCGCAGCGGCGGCAGGCGCAGCTCCACGGTGTTCAGGCGAAACAGCAGGTCCTTGCGGAACGCGCCGCGCGCGACGTCGCCGGCCAGCTCCGCATTGGTGGCCGAGACCAGCCGCACGTCGACGCGCTGTGTGCGCGAAGAGCCCAGCCGCTCGAACTCGCCGTCTTCGAGCACGCGCAGCAGCTTGGGTTGCTGCGACAGCGGTATGTTGCCGATCTCGTCGAGGAACAGGGTGCCGCCGTCGGCGACCTCGAAGCGGCCGAGGCGATCGCTCTTGGCATCGGTGAACGCACCCTTGGTGTGGCCGAACATCTCGGATTCGAACACGGTCTCGGCGATGCCACCCATGTTGACCTTGATGAACGCACGCTCCGCACGCAACGAATTGCGATGCAGCAGCTGCGCGATAACGCCCTTGCCGGTGCCGTTCTCGCCGAGGATCAGCACGTTCGCATCGGTGGGTGCCACGCGCCTGAGCATCTCGAGCATGCCCTGCATCGCGCGCGAGTCGGCGATGAACTCGCCATCGGAGGCGCCGCGCAGGATCTGGTTCTCGCGTACGAGGCGCTGCTCACGGCGGCCGGCGGCGGCGAGTGCGAGCTGGTTCCGCAGCACGCTCAGCAGTCGCGGGTTGTCCCACGGCTTTTCGATGAAATCGCTGGCGCCGGCCTGCATCGCGCGCACCGCCAGATCCACCGAACCCCACGCGGTCATCGCCACCACCGGCAAGGCCGGGTCCAGCGCGCGAAGTCGCGCGAGCAGTTCGAGTCCCTCGGCGCCCGAGGTGGTGTCGCGGGTGTAGTTCAGGTCGATCAGCGCGGCGCCGAACTCGCGCGTGCGCGCGGCCTCGATCGCCGCGTCGGGGGATTCGACCACGACGCAAGGCAAGCCTTCACCCTTGAACAGCAGGCGCAGGGCTTCGAGCACGTCGCGCTGGTCGTCGGCGATGAGGAGAGGCAGGGGCATGGGGGCCGGGG
>JBBRFN010000189.1:0-2567 GCA_038224265.1 Lysobacterales bacterium | reverse complement strand
TCGAGCATGCCGTGCATGATCCGCTCGCGATGTTTCTCCATGCCGCCATGACGTTTCCACGCGGCCATCGCCCGGCGCAACTGATCGGCCTCGCCCGGCGTATAGCCGGCCGCCACGATCGCCAGCTTCATCACCTGCTCCTGGAACAGCGGCACGCCGAGCGTGCGTTCGAACACCGCCTTGAGATCCTCCGACGGATAATCCACCGCCTCCTCGCCGCGACGCCGGCGCAGGTAGGGATGCACCATGTCGCCCTGGATCGGCCCGGGCCGCACGATCGCCACCTGGATCACCAGATCGTAGAAATTCGCCGGCCGATGCCGCGGTAGCATCGCCATCTGCGCCCGGCTCTCGATCTGGAACACGCCGATGGTGTCGGCGTTCTGGATCATCCGGTAGGTGGCCGGATCTTCGGCCGGCAAGGTGGCCAGGCTGTAGTCCTGGCCGCGCTGCGCGCGCAGCAGGTCGAGACACTTGCGCACGCAGCTGAGCATACCCAGCGCCAGGCAATCGACCTTGAGCAGCTTCATCGTGTCCAGATCGTCCTTGTCCCACTGGATGATGGTGCGATCGGGCATCGCGGCGTTTTCCACCGGCACCAGTTCGCTCAGCGGCGCGTCGCTGATCACGAAGCCGCCGACGTGCTGGGACAGATGCCGCGGCATGTCGAGCAGCTCGGCGGTGAGTTTCAGCACCCGCCGCAGCACCGCGCTGTCGGGGTCGAAGCCACGCTCGCGCAAGTCTGCATCCAGTGAACGCTCGCCATCCCACCACGCAAAGATCGCGCTCAACTGATCCACCTGATCCGGCGGCAGACCCAGCGCCTTGGCCACGTCGCGCACCGCGCTCTTGCCGCGATAGCAGATCACCGTCGCCGCCAGCGCGGCGCGCTCGCGACCGTACTTGTCATAGATGTACTGGATCACCTGCTCGCGCCGCTCGTGCTCGAAATCCACGTCGATGTCAGGCGGCTCGTTGCGCTCCTTGCTGATGAAGCGTTCGACCAGCAGGTTCATCCGCGCCGGGTCGACCTCGGTGACGCCGAGCGCAAAACACACCGCGGAATTGGCGGCCGAGCCGCGACCCTGGCACAGAATTTTCTCGCTGCGCGCGTAGCGCACGATGTCGTGCACGGTGAGGAAGTACGACTCGTAGCGCAGCTCCTCGATCAGGCCGAGCTCGTGCTCGATCTGCGCGCGGACTTTTTCCGTCGCGCCGTCCGGCCAGCGCCAGCGCATGCCTTCCTCGGTGAGCTGGCGCAGCCAGCTGATCGCGCTGTGGCCCGCCGGCACCAGCTCGTTGGGGTAGCGGTATGTCAGCTCGTCGAGACTGAACTGGCAGCGCGCGGCGATCGCCACGCTTTCCTGCAGCAAGGCAGCGGGATAGATCGCCGCCAGCGCCTCGCGCTGGCGCAGATGACGCTCGCCGTTGCGGAAGATCAGCGCGCCGGCCTCGGCGATCGGCAGCCGATGGCGGATCGCGGTCAGCGTGTTCTGCAGGGCGAGCCGGCGACGCACATGCATATGCACGTCGCCGGCGGCGACCAGGCGCAGGTCCAGGCTGGCCGCCAGTATGTCCAGCTCGCGCAGGCGCTGCGCATCGTCGGCGCCGTGGTGCAATTCCACCGCCAGCCAGACGCGATCGCCGAAGGTCGCGCGCAGCCAGCGCCCGTGTGCAGGGTCCGGCTGGCGCTCGGGCAGCCACAGGGCGAGCGTGCCCGGCAGGCCATCGGCCAAATCGGCGGCACACAGCCGATACGTGCCCTTGTCCGCGGCACGCCGGCCGCGCGTGATCAGCCGACACAGGGCGCTGTAGCCGGCGCGGTTCTCGCACAGCAACACCAGCTTCGGGCCATCCTCCAGCTGGAACTCGGCGCCCACGATCAGTTTCACCCCGGTCTCGCGCGACGCTTCCAGCGCACGCACGATGCCGGCCAGCGAGCATTCGTCGGTGATCGCCAGCGCGCTGTAGCCGCAGGCCTTTGCCCGCGCAAACAACTCGCGTGCATGCGAGGCGCCGCGCCCGAACGAGAACGGCGACAGGCAGTGCAGCTCGGCATAGCCGTTCATGCAAACCAGCCTTGCAGCATCCAGCCAGCCTGCTCGCCCGGTGCGCAGAACGCCCACGCACGCTGGCCTTGCGCGGTCTCGACCACGTAGTAATCGCGGCATACTTCGCCGCCATCCCACCAGCCGGTTTCCAGTCGCTCGGGGCCGGCCAGGATGCGCGGCGCCAGCCCGCGCAGCGGAATCGGCCGATCCAGCAGCCAGGTCGGCCGTGGCGACGGCTCCTGCCCACCGTCGTCGCGCGCCGCGATGCGCTGCGCCCGCTCCGGCCGCGGGTCGGTGGTGCTGCCCAGTTGATGCACGGCACGATCGCCGAGGCGCGCACGCAGGCGTTCGCGCAGTTGCTCGATCGGCAACGCGTTCGCCGGGCGCTCATCGAACAGGTCGCGACCGGCCGGCACGAACGGCGGCAACTCGCGCGCCAGCAGGCGCAGGGAAAGTACCGGCGCGGGCAGTTGCACCTGCTCCAGCCGTCCGCGCGCCAGTTCGAACAACATGCCG
>JBBRFN010000188.1:0-2592 GCA_038224265.1 Lysobacterales bacterium | reverse complement strand
CTCGCCGTTGATGAGTACCGGGTCGCTGGCGGCGAGCGCCTTGGCTTCGTCGACATCCGACACGGCGAACACGAACAGACCGCGCCACTGCTGCGGATCCTCGGCGAAGGGACCGGCGAGGATCAGTTTGCCCTGCTCGGCCAGTCGCGACATGTTGGCGAAGTGGCCGGCGAACATCGCATTGCGTTCGTCGCCGTCGGGCATGCGCTTGGGACCGGTCTTCAAGATCACCAGCACGTAGTTGCGCATGCCGCGCTGGTCGGCGCCGAGGCGCGCGGCAAGCACTGCATCGTAGGCGGCCGGAGCGGCGGCAGCGGCGGGTGGCGTCGACTCCGCCGCGACGACCGTAAAACCCGCCAGCAGCAGCAACAGGGTGATCACAATGGTGCGCATGGTCGCCACCGCTTATCCGGAATGGGGGCGCCAAGGATATTCCAAACGCTAAAGCCAAAGGCGACCGGTGCCTGCAATCGCGTCGACCGACTAAGCGGGTTCCGGCTCGTCGGCCGACGGATTCCATCAGCAACTGTCGTAGCGGTGCGGCGGCACCGCGTGCTCGCGCCATTCGATGGCGTCGACCCGACGACCTCTACCGTTGCGCAGCCAGCGCTCGAGGACGTGTTCGACGACGCGGCGATGGGTCGCGGCAATACCCAGATTGCGCTCGGGCTGCCACCCAACGGGTTCGTTGTTCGCGGTCGAGTGCTCGTGCGGAATCCCGTAACTGCAACGCAGGCAGAGCAGAGTCATCGAGGCGGTCCAGTCTTCCACCGAGCCCAGCCCCGGAGCAGCCACGCTCTGCAGCGCTGCGATGTCCGCAGACCCGGGGGCGTTTGCGAACACGGTGAAGGTTCTGAACTCCGAACGCGCAAGTCGCTCGAGGACGTTGAATACCGCCACGCTCCCCTCGCCGAATCGGCGCCTGCCGGTTGCCGCGCCGTCGTGCAGCACGATGTCGCCGTACTGGAATCCTGACTCCGACAGCGGCACGTTGTGCAGCCGAGCACGCACCACATCGATGCGTTGCGCGAACAGGGTTTCGCCGTTGCCCGAAGGATTGAGGCGCACGCCGCAGACGCCGAAATCAGCCTCGATGGCGCCATCGCCTGACGGCACCGCGATGCCTGCCAGCGCCCACTGCTGACGCGCCTGGTACCAGTCGCCGAGCGCCGTGGCGGCGATGCCGGCATTCCAGGCCGTGGCCTGATCGGGCGTGTCGCATAGGGCCTGTGCGGCGAGATTATGTTGCAGCGAATCGGCCCAGCGCGCGAGGTATTTGTATGCAAGACCCGCCATGTAGTGGCGCTCGGGCAGCTTGGGGTCGGCCGCGTCCAGCGCAGCGACTACGCTTCTGAATCGCTCGGCAGCGAGCTCAAGCTCGAAACGATCGAAGGCTTCGAAGGCCGCAGCATCGATGGCAACGATATCCAATTCCGCGCCGGGGCCGCGCTGCGAGCTGGTGGGTTCCATGCGCTGTATCAAACCGGCTGCAGGCATGCCCGTCAAGCATCCGCCGCGTTTCTGCCCGGCACAGTGACTGCGATCATCGATCGCGTGGGCCCGGTTTTGCAGACATCCGGCTACTTGCCTATGCGCGCGGCCCACTGCGCGCGAGTACAACTGCTCAACGCAGTGGCTTTACCGACAACGCCGCACGCGCAGCTGCAAGCACCAATTCGCCCGGCACTCGGATGCGGTAGTCCGGATTGACGTAGTGGAACTGGATAGTGCCGGCGCTATCGACCACGAACACCGACGGCACCGGCAGTATATGATGGCTGCTGCCGGATGCAGCTTGCAGGTCGATGCCGTAGCCCTTGTACTGCTCCAGCGTGGCAGAGTCGACCACGAAACCGATACCCAGCGCACCAATCGCTGCAGCGCTGCTGTCGGACAACAGCGTGTACTCGAGCGGCGTTTTGTCCAGCGTGCGGCGCAGTTCCTCGGGTCGATCCGGACTGATCGCAATCAGCGTATAGCCCAACTCGCGAAGCGGCCCGAATACCTTGCGCAGTTCACTCAGCTGCAAGTTGCAGTAGGGGCACCAGCCACCGCGATAGAACACCAGTACCGTGGGTTTGCCGCCTGCTGCGGTGCGCAGCATGATCTGCTTGCCGTCCAGATCGCGCAGCGGCGCATCCGGCAGGGCGCTGCCGATCAGCAGCGGGCGGACTTGCGCGGGTTGGTTGGCGAACTCGGCCGCCGCAGCGGTCGAACCGAAGGCAAACAGACCGACGACTGCAACAAGCAATAGTGCGCGCATGGAAACCTGCTCCGGTGGTTAGTGGTAGCGGACCGGAAAAGCGCGCCACCCATTGCATGATGCCTCAGCGTCGAATCAGGTGGACGATCAACTCGCTGGCCACGTTCCAGAAATGGCGCACCGCCGACATCCGCTCGGCCGGCGAGCGCTGCTGCCACTCGGGGGACAGCACCAGATCGACCTCGAAGTCGAAGTCGCAGTCGATCGCATAGTGCTCCACGCCCATGCTGCGACGCGCTGCGGCATTGAAGTAGCTGAACGAGTTTTCGGTCAGCGGCGGCCACTGATGGGTGGGGTCCTGGATCGCGCCATCGCTGCGCGCGTAGGGC
>JBBRFN010000187.1:0-2636 GCA_038224265.1 Lysobacterales bacterium | reverse complement strand
CGCCCTGGCGCTGCACCACCCGGCCCAGCGGCGCGGACGTCGCCGAGGGCGTGCCGATGAAGGGCCGCGCCCGGTCGGTGTTGTCCTGGCTGCCGAACTGGCCCGACAGGTGGATGAAGCCCTCGCCCAGCGGCAGGCCGGCGTCGACATTGGCCTGATACTGGCGGCCGTCGCCGGCGCTGTATTGCCCGCCGCGGATCGCCGCGCTGCCGCCGGAATCGCGCCCCTTGAGCACGATGTTGATGACGCCGGCGATGGCGTCGGAGCCGTACTGGGCCGCAGCGCCATCGCGCAGCACTTCCACCCGTTCGATGGCCGAGATGGGAATCGTGTTGAGGTCCACCGGGGACGAGCTGCGGCCCTGAGATCCGTTGACGTTCACCAGCGCGCCGCTGTGGTAGCGCTTGCCATTGACCAGTACCAGCACGTGATCGGGCGACAGGCCGCGGATCTGGGCCGGGCGCACCGCGTCGGTGCCGTCGTTGATGGCCGGGCGCGGGAAGTTCAGCGAGGGCAGGGCGCGCGACAATGCGGTGGCCAGCTCGATCGTGCCGGTGGCCTCCAGCGACTCTTGGGTGAGGACGTCGATGGGCGCGAGCGATTCGGCCACAGTGCGGCCCGCTACCCGGGTGCCGGTGACGATGACTGTGTCGAGCATTGCCGGATCGCCGGTGCTCTCTTCCTGGGCGGACTGGGCAAAGACGGGGCTGGCGGCCAGGGCCGCAAGCAGTGCGAGGGTAAGGGGATTGCGGCGCATCAGGTCTCTCCGGCAAGGTCGAAAACACGTCATATCACGCGGCCGGGGCGCAGGCCAGAAAACTTTCTGTCACGAGACCGTGACGGCACCGACACTGATGCGTACCCAGAACGACGCGTGGCGCGATCATTCGATCGTTGATCGCAAGCGGGAGTGGGACCGGCACGACCGAAAGCGGGACCGAGCGGGACCGGGACAGGCACGAAGCGGCGAACCGGGATACGGCGGTACCGGGACAGGCGCTGAACCGGGGGCAGGCACTGAAACTTACCCAGAACGATGCGTGTCGCGATCATTCGATCGTTGGTCGCAGGCCGGTGGTGCTCAATCGCCGTCGACGTCCTCGATCACATCGTCCATGTCGAACGGGATCGACACTTCCGCGCGACCATCGTTGACCAGCACGGCAAAGTGCAGGTGTGGGCCGCTGCTGTAGCCGGTGTTTCCGGACAGCCCCAGCAGGGTGCCGGCAGCAATTCGCTGGCCGGCCTTGACGCCGACGCCGTAGTACTCCATGTGCGCGTACATCGCCATGCTGCCGTCGTCGTGCAGGATGCGCACGAAGTTGGCCCGATGCGCGAAGCCGCCGAGATCCTGCCCGTTGCCCCGATAGTCGTCCTGGATCTGCATCACCACGCCCTCGCGCGCGGCCAGCACCGGCGTGCCGACCGGCACCGTGAAATCCAGTGCATAGCGACTCTGCGCATGCGTATGGCTGTAGCGTCCGTTAAAGCCTTGCCCGAGCCGCCACTGCGTATCCGCCGCGAACGGAATGCGATAGCGCGCGGCAAGCGAATGGCGCGCATTCGGTGAACCCGGCAGCGCCGAAAACGCCATCTTGAACTGTGCCGGTCGCGCGCGATCGACATGGGTCACGTCGACCAGCGCCGCCTCGGCCAAAGCAGGGATCACGCGCCGATACGGCAAGGCCGGATCGGCGCGCATGTTGTCGCGCTCGCTCCACTCGGCGCTGACCATCAAGGGCCCGGCGAGCAGATTGGTGAAGTAGTAGCGAACCCCGCCTTCGATCGGCGCTTCGCGCATGGTGTACCAGCGACCCTCTTCCTCGGCATCGCGCTCCTCGTCGGCCGACATCGGGATCTCCGGCTCGTCGACTGCCGCCGGCGGCGCTGCATGCGGTCGCACGACGACAGCCGCCGCCAGCGCGGCCAGCAGCAGCAGCATGACCACGCGTGCGCGGCCGTGCGCGGCAAGAGAGCGAGGCTGCGACATGTCAGCGGGGTCGGTGGGGCGGCATGTGCCAGCAGGGTAACGAAGAATGCGGTTTCGTTGCCATCCGCAATGCGCCGAGACTCAGGCCGATCAAAACTCCGACGACCTGGGCCGGGCTTGTTCAGGCTCCGTATCGCGCCTTGACCTCGCGCCGCGTCGGCATCGCCGCTGCAGCGCCGGCGGATTCGGTCGACAGTGCGGCCACGCGGGTGGCGTGCACGACCGCATCGCGAAACGGCTTGGCCATGCCGTACAGGATCATGCCTGCGGCAAGACCACCGTTGAAGGCATCGCCGGCGCCGACGGTATCGATGGTTTGCGCGACCTGCGCAGGGACGCGGTAGTACGCGTTGCCGTCCGCATGGCGTACCGCATTGGCGTGGCTGACGAAACAGCCCTGTTCGCCGAGCGTGATGATGACCGTGGGAGCTGCGAGCTTGCGGCACAGCGCGTGCAGCATCGGATCGGGAAACTCCCAGTAGCGTTGCGCGACCGGTTGGCCGTGGATGTGTTCGAGCAGGAACGCGAACTCGGACTGATTGGGCGTGATGATGTGCGCCAGCGAGGCGAGTTGCGGGCTCAATGCGCGATTGATCGGCGCGGGATTGAGGATCACCGTGGTGCCGGCGCCGTGTGCGATGCGCAT
>JBBRFN010000186.1:0-2718 GCA_038224265.1 Lysobacterales bacterium | reverse complement strand
GAACTATGCGCTGGCCAATCAGCTGGGCGCCGATCGTCTGCCGTGGTTCTACCTGCCGATCGGTGCGCTGGTGGTGTTCGTACTTGGCCAGATCGCGGTGTTCGCACCGGCGCGCCGCGCCGCAGGCGTGCCGCCGGCAGTGGCGACACGCAGCGCGTGAACAAACTGCATGTGGCGACGCTCGCCTGAGCGTCGCCCAGCGTGCAACCATGCGCCAGCGCTGCGCATCCGATCCCGTATGGAGCGGATGCACAGCCGAGGCAGTGGTGAACAAAGCACTGAATGGATCGAGTCCCCGTCAGCGACGTCCAATGTCCAATATCCTGGTGATCGACGACAACCGCGCGGTGGCCACCGCGCTCGACATATTGTTCCACCTCGACGGCTGGCGCACGCTCGCGGCCAGCTCTCCGGCCGAGGGATTGGCCCTGCTGGCGCGCGGCGGCATCGATCTGGTGGTGCAGGACATGAACTTCACCGCCGACACGACGTCGGGCGAGGAGGGCATCGCGCTGTTCCGCCGTATACGCGATATCGAAACCGACATGCCGGTGATCCTGCTCACCGCCTGGACCCATCTGGAGCAGGCGGTTGGATTGGTCAAGCTCGGTGCGGCCGACTACATGGCCAAGCCATGGGACGATCGCAAGCTGGTAGCGACCGTGCGCAATCTGCTGGAGTTGGGCGATGCCACGCGGCGCGCGGTGCGGCTGGAGCGCGCGGCCAGCGGTGCGCGCGGCGCGTTGGCGCGCGACTTCGACCTGCGCGGACTGGTGTTCGAGTCGGCCGCGATGGAGCGCTGCGTGCGACTGGCCTGTCAGGTCGCGCGCGCCGATGTACCGGTGTTGATCACCGGGCCCAACGGCTCCGGCAAGGAACGCATCGCCGAGATCGTGCACGCCAATTCGCGGGTCAAGGACGGGCCCTTCGTGGCGGTCAACTGCGGTGCTTTGCCCGGTGAACTGATCGAAGCCGAACTGTTCGGCGCCGAGGCTGGTGCCTATACCGGCGCGGGCAAGGCGCGAGAAGGTCGCTTCGAGGCCGCCGATGGCGGCACCCTGCTGCTCGATGAAATCGGCAACCTGTCGGCCAGCGGACAGATGAAGCTGCTGCGGGTGCTCGAAACCGGCAAGTTCGAACGCCTGGGCTCCAATCGCACGCGCGAGGTGAAGGTGCGGGTGGTCTCGGCCACCAACGCCGACCTGCACGGCATGATTCGCGCCGGCACCTTTCGCGAAGACCTTTTCTATCGCCTCAACGTGATCGAAGTCGCGCTGCCGAGCCTGTCCGAACGCCCCGAAGACATCGTGCCGCTCGCGCGCCATTTCGTGCCCGACGGGGTGCGCCTGGCGCCGGCTGCCGAAGATGCGCTGCGCGCGCACGCATGGCCCGGCAACGTGCGCGAGTTGCGCAACGCGATCACCCGCGCGGGCCTGCTGTGCCGCGATGCACTGATTCAGGCGCTCGACCTCGGGCTGCCATCGACGCCGCGCCCCATCGAGCGCGAGAGCGTGCGCGAACCGACCCGTGAAGAACTCGAACAGGCGTTGCAGGCGGCCGGCGGCGTGGTCGCCGAGGCGGCCGCAGCCATGGGTCTGTCGCGACAGGCGCTGTATCGCCGTCTGGAGAAGTTCGGGCTCGCGCCGCGTCGCGAGGCGTGAGCGGGGCCTTGCCTGCAGACTCGCAAACACCCCAGACGAATGTTGATCTGATTGCGATGCAGGCCTGTGCAGCATCGAGCTGCAGCGGCGTTGGAGCGATCCTGCGAATCGCGGCAAGGCGGGTGTCTGCGTTCAACCACGATCCCGGCATAATCACCGCATGACCTTAGCCACACTCCGCCGCCTGTTCGGCTGGTCGCTGGCTTGTGCCGCGCTGCTCGTCCCGCTGGCGCTGCTCGCACGCTTGCTCACGCCATGGCAGGCGGTCGCTGCCGCGCTGCTGGCCGCGCTGCTGCTCGGACTGTTCTTCCTCGCGCAGCGACAGGCGCCGTTCGCGCAGCAACTGCGTGCGCTCTCGACCCTGGTCCTGGCGTGGCGCGACAGCGACTTCAGTACCACCATCCGGGTGCCCGACGAGCCGGAGCTGGCCGAGCTCACGCGCACCCTCAACGCGCTCGGCGACGTGCTGCGTGGCGAGCGCCAGCGGCTGGTGCAGCGCGAGCTACTTCTCGATACGGTGATCCAGAACACGCCGACTGCCGTCATGCTCGGCGATCCGCACGATCGGGTGGTGTTCGGCAATATCGCCGCGCGCGCGATGTTCGGCGATGGTCGCCCGCTGGAGGGTGAGGCGCTGGGCGGGCTGATCGCAGCGTTGCCGCCGGGTCTGCGCGATGCGCTGGATTCGGGTCAGGACACCCTGTGCACGCTACCCGGTGCCGACGGCGATGAAACCTTCCACGTCTCGCGGCGCACCTTCATGCTTTACGGGCGGCCACACGAACTGCTGTTGCTGCGCCACATGACGCGCGAGCTCAGCCGCGCCGAGGTCGACACGTGGAAGAAAGTGATCCGCGTGATCAGCCACGAGCTGAACAACTCGCTGGCGCCGATCAGCTCGCTGGTGCACTCGGGTCGGGAGCTGGCGCTGCGCGGCAACAGCGAGCGACTCACGCGCGTGTTCGACACCATCGAGGAGCGCGCCCGCCATCTCGGCGGCTTCATCGACGGCTACGCGACCTTCGCCAAGCTGCCCGCGCCGCGCCGCGAGCGGATC
>JBBRFN010000185.1:0-2727 GCA_038224265.1 Lysobacterales bacterium | reverse complement strand
GACGAGGTGACCGCCGAACTGGCGCCCGGCCAGCGTTTCGACCTGATCGCGGTCGGCAAATGAGGCGCGCGCGGGTCGTGGCCGATTGACCTTCATCAAGCCGCAATCCCGCGCGCACGCTAGCATCGGGGGGCAAGGGGGCCCCCATGGCAGCCGCTGAACCCATCGATCGCGTCGAAACCGCAGTGGCGCGCATCGTCGAGCGCGCCGGTCCCGCGCTGGTGGTGGCCGCACCCCTGGGTCTGGGCAAGCCCAATCCGCTGCTCAACGCGCTGTACCGGCACGTGGCCGCGCATCCTGCGCTGTCTTTGACCGTATACACCGCGCTGTCGCTGGCGCGCCCGCCGCTGCGTGGTGGCCTCGAAGGCCGTTTCGCCGCACCCTTCATCGCGCGCCACTTCGGCGCCGACTACCCCGAACTGGCCTGGATCGAGGATCTGCGCGCCAACCGGGTGCCGCCCAACATCCGGATCTGCGAGTTCTACCTGCAGTCGGCTTCGATGCTCGGCAACCAGCACGCGCAGCGCCACTACGCGAGCATCAACTACACCCACGTCGCACGCGAGGTCGCCGCGCGCGGACCGACCGCCATCGTGCAGCTGGTCGCGCGGCGCGGCGATCGCCTGAGCCTGTCGAGCAATACCGACACCACCCGCGACCTGCTCGATCGCATGGCCGCCGCCGGACAGCCGCGGCCGTACTGTGTGGCGGTGGTGCATCCACAGCTGCCGTTCCTCGGCCACGATGCCGAAGTGGGCATGGACTTTTTCGATGCCGTGCTCGATGAGCCCGGCAGCGCGCACCAGCTGTTTGCGCTGCCGCGCGAGCCGGTGCAACTGGCCGAGTACGCACTGGGGCTGCACGCATCGGCGCTGGTGCGCGATGGCGGCACGTTGCAGATCGGCATCGGCGCGTTGTCGGATTCCATCGTGCATGGGCTGCTGCTGCGCCATCGGCACAACGAGCGCTGGCGCGATGCGCTGGCGCGGCTGCGCGGCGGCCCGCCACCGGCGATCGCCACCGCGATCGGCGACGAAGGTGTCTTCGACCGCGGCCTGTACGGCGCCAGCGAGATGGTGATGGACGGCTTCATGCACCTGCGTCGCGCCGGCATTCTCAAGCGGCAGGTGTTCGACGACCTCGCGCTGCAGCGTCTGCTTAATGCCGGCGCGATCGGTGCGCAGGCCGACGGCAGCACGCTCGATCGACTGCTCGAAGCCGATGCGATCAGCACCCCGCTGGATCGGCCCTCGCTGGATTGGCTGCAGCGTTTCGGGCTGGTCGACGAAAGAGCGATCCTGCATGAGGGTGCACTGCGATTGCCCGATGGCACATCGATCGGTGCGGATCTGCTCGATGGCGCGCATCGCGCAGCGCTCGCCGCGCGCCTCGATGGTCGTCGCCTGCGCGGCGGTCGTTACTTGCATGGGGCGTTCTGGCTGGGCAGCCGTGAACTGCAGCAATGGCTGCATGCGCTGTCCGAGGAGGACTGGGACGGCCTTTGCATGACCCGCGTGTCGTGGATCAACGAGCTCTACGGCGGGCGCGAGCCGCTCGATGTGGCGCAGCGCCACGCCGCGCGCTTTTTCAATACCTGCATGATGCACACCCTGCTCGGTGCGGCGGTGTCGGATGGTCTGGCCGACGGGCAGGTGGTCAGCGGTGTGGGCGGGCAGTACAACTTCGTGGCCATGGCGCATGCAATCGATGGTGGCCGTTCGGCGATGCTGATGCGCGCCACTCGCGACAGCGGCGGTCGCACCATGTCGAACGTGGTCTGGAACTACGGCCACACCACCATCCCGCGCCATCTGCGCGACCTGCTGGTAACCGAGTACGGAGTCGCCGATCTGCGCGGCTGCACCGACGAAGAGGTGATCGAGCGCACGCTGGCGGTCACCGATGCGCGCTTCATCGACGAGCTGGCAGCGCACGCCAAGGCGGCCGGCAAGCTCGCGAGCGGCTTCGTGGTGCCCGATCGGTGGCGCCGCAATACGCCGGCTGCATTGGCCGACGCGCTGCGCGCACACCGCTTGCGCGGCGACTTTCCGGTGTTTCCGTTCGGCAGCGACTTCGATGCGCAGGAGCTCGAAATCCTGCCGGCGCTCCAGTGGCTCAAGCGCGAGACGGCAACCCGCAGCGGGCGGCTGAAAGCAATCGTCGGCGCGCTGCTGGCCGGTGCGCCCAACCCCGCGCACGCGCCGCTGCTGGCGCGACTGCGGCTCGATCGGCCCGATTCGCTGTCGGCGAAAATCGAAGCGCGGCTGGTTTCGCGCGCATTGCGTGCGCTCGCTGCGTCGTGAGCGCATAGTTGCACTACTGTCAACGAGGAAACGCCATGCGAAGCCTCATCGTGATATCGATCCTGCTCGGCTTGACCACGGGTGTGCTGGCCCGCGAGGCTCCGCCCGCTGCTGCCCCCTGTATCGAGTGCCATTCGGCCGCAGGCAATCGCACCTCGCTGCCCGGTCTGGAGGGTCAGAATCAGGACTATCTGCGCATGACCCTCAGTCAGTTCCGCGCCAGCCACCGCCAGGCCTTTCCGATGAACGCGATCGCTGCCGATCTGGCCGATGCCGATATCGAGGTTCTGTCGGCGTGGTTTGCGAACCAGCCGTGGGGCGGCGAGCCGGTGGTGGCCGATCCAGAGCGGGTCGCTGCAGGTGCGCAACTGGTGCAGCGCTTCGATTGCGCGGCCTGCCATGGCCCTGCGTTTACCGGCACGGC
>JBBRFN010000184.1:0-2892 GCA_038224265.1 Lysobacterales bacterium | reverse complement strand
TGAACACATCCGGATGCGCCTTCTCGACCTCGTCGAGCAGGATCACGCTGTACGGCCGGCGGCGCACGGCTTCGGTCAGATAGCCGCCCTCCTCGTAGCCGACATAGCCCGGCGGTGCGCCGATCAAGCGCGCCACCGAGTGCTTCTCCATGAACTCGCTCATGTCGATGCGCACCATCGCATCGGTGGAGTCGAACAGGAACTCGGCCAGCGCCTTGCACAGTTCGGTCTTGCCCACACCCGTGGGGCCGAGGAACAGGAACGAACCGTTCGGGCGATTGGGGTCCGACAGGCCCGCGCGCGAACGCCGGATCGCATCGGCAACCGCGTGCACGGCTTCGTCCTGGCCGACCACGCGCCGATGCAGGTCGGCTTCCATGCGCAGCAGCTTGTCGCGCTCGCCTTCGAGCATCTTCGACACCGGGATGCCGGTCCAGCGCGATACCACCTCGGCGATCTCTTCGGCAGTGACCTTGTCCTTGACCAGCGTAAAGCCGGTGGTTTCGGTCGCGTATGCGGCAGCCAGCTGCTTTTCCAGATTCGGCAGGCGGCCGTACTGGATCTCGCTGGCGCGCGCGAGATCCTGGTGGCGGTGCGCGGCCTCCAGCTCGACCTTGGCCTGTTCGATCTGCTCCTTGAGCCTGGTGGTGCCCGTCAACGCGGCTTTCTCCGAGCGCCACACCTCGTCGAGATCGGAAAACTCGCGTTCCAGCTTGTCGATCTCTTCCTGCAGGTCCTTCAGGCGCTGCTTCGAAGCCGCGTCAGATTCCTTCTTCAAGGCCTCGCGCTGGATCTTGCGCTGGATCAGGCGCCGCTCGAGCCGATCGAGTTCCTCCGGCTTGGAGTCGATCTCCATCCGGATCCGCGAGGCCGCCTCGTCCATCAAATCGATCGCCTTGTCGGGCAACTGGCGGTCGGCGATGTAGCGGTGCGAGAGAGTCGCAGCCGCCACCACCGCCGGATCGGTGATCTCCACCCCATGGTGCACGGCGTACTTTTCCTTCAGTCCGCGCAGGATCGCGATGGTGTCCTCGACCGAGGGCTCGCCGACGAACACTTTCTGGAAGCGGCGTTCGAGCGCGGCGTCTTTTTCGATGTACTTCCGATACTCATCGAGGGTGGTGGCACCGATGCAGTGCAGGTCGCCGCGCGCTAGCGCGGGCTTGAGCATGTTGCCCGCATCCATCGCGCCTTCGGCCTTGCCGGCACCCACCATCGTGTGCAGCTCGTCGATGAACAGGATCACCTGGCCTTCCTGCTTGGCCAGGTCGCTCAGCACCGCTTTCAGGCGCTCTTCGAATTCTCCGCGGAACTTGGCACCGGCGATCAGCGCACCCATGTCCAACGACAGCACCTTCTTGCCGCGGATGCCCTCGGGCACCTCGCCATTGACGATGCGCTGCGCGAGACCTTCGACGATCGCGGTCTTGCCCACGCCCGGCTCGCCGATCAGCACCGGATTGTTCTTGGTGCGCCGCTGCAGCACCTGAATCGTGCGGCGGATTTCCTCATCGCGACCGATCACCGGATCGACCTTGCCCGCTTCAGCGCGCGCAGTCAGGTCCACGCAGTATTTTTCCAGCGCCTGGCGCTGCTCTTCGGCACCTTCGCTGCTGACCTTGTCGCCGCCACGCAATTTTTCGATGCCCTGCTCGATGCGCGCCTTGACCGCACCGGAGGCCTTCAGCGCCGCACCAACCTCGCCCTTGTCATCCAGCGCTGCCAGCACGAACAACTCGCTGGCGATGAAGGCATCGCCGCGCTGCTGGGCCAGCTTGTCGGTCACGTTGAGCAGCCGGGTCAGGTCGTTGGAGACATTGATGTTGCCCTCCTGACCCTTGACCTGCGGCAGCTTGTCCAGCGCTTCGGCCAGCCGCATGCGCAGGCCGCCGGCATTCACGCCCGCCGATTGCAGCAGCGTGCGCGTCGAGCCGCCCTGCTGATCGAGCAGCGCCACCAGCACATGCGCCGGTTCGACCATGTTGTGATCGCGACCAACCGCCAACGACTGCGCGTCGGAAAGCGCCTGCTGGAACCGCGAGGTGAGTTTGTCCATCCGCATGGGAGGTCTCCGCAATGACGTTGCGAGCGAGTGCCCGCCTGTCCTCTGTATGCGGGCGGTGAAGGCAGTTTCAAGAATGCCCGGGCCGGGAAGACCATTCCGATCGTAGCGTTTGGCCGGTATACGGCCGTTGCCGAAGGTGAGGGATGACAGTGGGCCGAGGGGTTGCGATCAGCTGCACCGCGGAGATCTGCAATTGATGTGGAATTACAAGACCTGACCCTGCTGCCGCTTTACAAGACCTGACCCTGCTGCCGCTGCTGCGCAAGTGATGTGGCATTACAAGACCTGACCCTGCTGCCGCAGGCGCGAGTCCCGCAGCGGTGGCTACGGGCAAGTGAATGCCGTCGGTCTGGCGCGAGTCCCGCAGCGGTGGCTATCGGGCAAGTGAAGACCCAGGCAGGCGCGCAAAACATCAACGTGCGTCGCGATAGCGGGATAGCCGTCGCGGGACGCAGCGTCCTTGCCGGGCGTGGCAACGCAACCGCGCTGCAGCGCCGTGTGCCAGCCGATTTCCCGCGACCTCATGAAACGGTCGGGCGAGCCCCGCCGTTCAGCGCGAGCTTGCTTCCTTGGCGCGCTGCGCCAGCGACTTCTGCGGCGGGTTCACCCACACGATCTTGTGCCCGCGCATCTCGGCTTCGTGCGTGATGCGGTTCATCTTCTCCCAGTCGACGTCGTCGTAGTAACCCGACTGCCCGTGCGTCTGCTCGGCGGACAGCCGCGACGCGGTTGGATCGCCGCCGGTCGCGGCGCATCCGGCCAGCCCTGACACGACCATCGCAGCAGCTAGAACTCGAAGTGCGCGCATGCTCCATCTCCTGACGTTT
>JBBRFN010000183.1:0-2982 GCA_038224265.1 Lysobacterales bacterium | reverse complement strand
CCGCAGGCGGTGCATGTTCGATGCGCCGCTGAGCTGTAGTAACGCTCGAACACCGGCGGAAATTGCGTCTCGATGCTGTCGAGCACGAAGAACTCTTCGTACAGCAGGTGATTGCAGCGGTCGCAGAACCATTGCAGCCCGTCGCGTTCGCCGGGCAGGCGGCGGCGCTCGATCACCAGTCCGATCGAATCCTGCATGCGCTGCGGCGAGTGCGGCACGCGCGGCGGCAGGTAGTACAGCTCGCCCGCGCGAATGGGTACGTCGCGCGGCTGGCCGTCGTGCTGGATGCGCAGCACCATCTCGCCCTCGATCTGATAGAAGAACTCGGGGCCCTCCTCGACGTGCCAATCGCTGCGTTGATTCGGTCCGCCGACGATCATCACGATGAAGTCGCCATCGACGATGCACTTGTTGCCGACTGGCGGCTTGAGCAGGTGTCGATTGCTTTCGATCCACTGTGCGAGGGGAATGGGAAAGGCCAGCGGCATGCCGTATCCTCGTACTGTCCAGGGGCTGCTGCACAGTGTAACGGGGTCGCGATTTCCTGAGCGTGCGCCTGAGCGATTACGACGATGTCCGATAGCGCCTTTCTCGCCGCGTTACCCGGCACGCTTTCCCATCTCGATGGCGAGCGCGTGCTGTGGCAGCAACACAACGGCAGCCGGATCGCCGCACTGCCTGCCGCCGAGGGCGCAGTGCTGGCGCAGGCTGCGCGCTTCGAGACGCGCACTGCGCATCTGGAAGCAATCACCGCCGCGACCCGGCTCCCGCGTGAGCGGGTCAATGCCGCGCTGGACCGCCTGGTCGAACTCGGGCTGTTGTTGCCGCTCGAGCAGTTTCTGCCGGCCGCCGCCGCGCTGGCACCGCCGCCGCCGCCACTGATCGCCATCCGCACCTGCGCGCGGCCGCAATCGCTGGCGCTGTTGCTGCGCTCCCTGCTCGATGACGAACGCCGCTTCGAGGCAAGGCGGCGCTACGTGGTGATCGATGATTCGCGCGGTGGCGATGCCGCGATTGCCACCCGCGACGAGGTGGCCGCATTCGCGCGCCGCTCGGCATCCGAGGTGCGCCTGCTCGATGCCGGCGAGCGCGGTGGTCTGCTCGATGCGATGGGTGAGGCAGGCGCGGAGCTTGCGCCGTTGCTCGACCCCGAGCGATTGCCGGGCGCCACCGGCGCGCGCGCCTGGAACTGGGCCACCCTGTTGGCCGCCGGCGGCACGCTGGGCATGCTCGACGACGACTTCCGTTTCCCGCTGCGGCTGCCGCGGGGTGCGGCGCCGGAGCTCGACCTGATCACCGAGTATGCGCTGGAGACCGAATTCTTCGATGGGCCGGATGCCTTTCGCCTGCTGGCCGAAGTCGATGAAGACCCGTATGCGCTGCTGATGCGCCAACTCGGCCAGCCGGCGGGCGCGCTGTTGCGCAAGGTCGGTTTCAGCCCGAACTCGGCGCGCCTGCGCAGTTCCGCGTCGCTGGCCTGCCTCGCACCGCCTGCGCGCGTGGCAGCGATCTGCGGTGGGGTCTATGGCGAGCTGCCGTTCGACAGCAGCATCCATCTGAACATGCCCAATCGCACGACGCTTACCAGCCTGCTGCGCGCGCCGTTCAATCCGCAGCGCCTGCAGGCGGACAACATCTGGCAGGGGCGGCGGCGCCCGCATTTCATGGCGACCGGCGTGTTCACGCCGCTGATCCTCGATGCGCGCGAGTTGCTGCCGCCGGTGGCCACCCTCGGCAAGGCCGACGACTCGCTGTTCCTGGTGTTGCTGTCGAGCATCGATCCCACCGCGCTGGCGATGGCAGTACCCGCATCCATCGGTCACTTCTCGCAGGCTCCGCGCGATCGGCGAGGTCGCGCCGAACAGCCGGCCATCGAAGATCTCAGTGCCTTCCTTGCAGCGCAGGTGCTGTCGGCCGCGCCGCTGCTCAATTCCGGCGATCGCGCGCTGCGCATGGCGGCGCTGGCTGCAGTGCTGCGCGAGCAGGCAGCGGCATGCGACGCCGCGCTCGAGACTCAGTACCGGCAGTGGCGCGATCGCCTGCTCGCGGGTGTGATCCAGCCGCTGTACCGCAGCCTGCGCGATTTCGGCGCTGCTGCCCCGCCGGAGTGGATCGACCATGTGCGGCGCGCGATCGCCGCCAACGAGGCGGCCCTGCGCGAGCGCGAGCTGCCCGCCGCACAGCGCGCAGCTGCACGCGCGGCGCTGCTGCAGATGGCGGTTGCATTGGAGCACTGGCCGGCGCTGTGGGCGGCAGCCGGACCGCAGTTGCTGACCCGGCTGCGTCCGTTGCGCTGATGGTGCAGGGCGCGGGTGCGCTCGCTCAGGGTGCTCGAGCGGAATCCGGAAGTGCCGCGACGCACTTGAGCTCGATCGCGATCGGAGTCGGCAGGGCGGTGATGCCCAGCGTGGTGCGGCACGGCGGATCGCTGCCGAAGTGCTCGGCCCACAGGCGGTTATAGGTGCCGAAATCGCGCTGCATGTCGGTCAGGTACACGGTCACGTCGACCAGGTCCTGCCACTGCGCCCCGCTGGCCTCGAGAATGCTGCGCACATTGGCGAATACCGAACGGCATTGGGCTTCGATGTCGTAAGCGAGCAGGCTGCCGTCACCGGCATAGACGTTGCCCGGAATCGCGTTGCTGCCGGGCAGGCGCGGGCCCACGCCGGACAGGAACAGCAGATTGCCGACCCGTCGTGCATGCGGATAGGCGCCGACTGGCTGCGGTGCGCTGCTGGTGCGGATGCTGTCGCTCATGGGCGGGTGGCCTGGTCAGTACGCTATGCAGACATTGCGGGCGTCGGTGAAAAAGCGCATCGCCTCCAGGCCGCCCTCGCGTCCTACGCCGGAGTCCTTCATGCCGCCGAACGGCGTGCGCAGGTCGCGCAGCATCCAGCAGTTGATCCATACCACGCCTGCCTCGATCGCGGCCGCCATTCGATGGGCCACACCCAGATCGCGGGTGAATAGCGACGCTGCCAA
>JBBRFN010000182.1:0-3200 GCA_038224265.1 Lysobacterales bacterium | reverse complement strand
CGCCGAATCGTTCGTCAGTTCGAGCGCGCCCGATTGTGGCGCGGTCGCCGCTGTGGCAGCCTGCCTGCAGGTACCCGGGGGCAAGCAACATGGCAGAGCTCACCGAATGGATCGCGCGAGCGAGAAAGGGCGATCGCGACGCTTCCGAGCGCCTATTCGCGGCGGTCTATGGCGACCTGCGACGGATCGCCGGGCGACAGGTTGCACGCGGTGAGGCTGGCGGCCTCGGTGGTACCTCGTTGGTGCACGAACTGTATCTGCGCCTGGCCCGGCCCGAAGCCCTGGCATTGAACGATCGCCGCCATTTCTTCGCGGTGGCGGCGCGTGCCATGCGGCAGATCGCGGTGGACCGCGCGCGCGAGCAGTTGACGATCAAGCGCGGCTCGGGCGCAATCATGACCACATTGGGAGCCGCCGACGAAGCACCCTTCGATGGCAGCAAGCTCACCCAGTTGATCGATCTCGACCGCGCATTGACCGCGCTCGAAGCTGCCGACGCGCGACTGGCGCGCTTGGCCGAATTGCGCATGTTCTCCGGACTCGATGTCGAGGAATGCGGCAAACTGCTGGACCAGTCGGAGACCACCATCAAGCGCGACTGGCGCAAGGCCCGCGCGTTTCTCTACACACAGCTTGGCGACGGAACCAACCCGCATGAGCTCCCCGCAGACTGATCCGGCACGTTTGTTCGCAGCGTTCGACGAACTGGTCGATCTCGATGCGGCGTCGCGCGATGCGCGGATGGCTGCGCTGGATGCCGACGATCCGGATCTTGCACACGCGCTGCGGCAAATGCTGCAAGCCGATCGCATTGAAGCCGGATCGCTTGACGCCGGCCTGCGTACGCTTGTGCATGCGCTGGCGGCCGGCAACGGCAACAGCGAGCCCCGACCCAGCGCCCGGTCGATCGGACAACAGATTGGTCCCTACCAACTGGTGCGACCGCTCGGCGCTGGCGGCATGGGCGAAGTTTGGCTGGCGCAGCGCGACGGCGGAGGCTTCCAGCAACAGGTTGCGCTGAAACTTCTGCGCGGCAGCCGCGGCGGCAACGAGGCGGTGCGACGCTTTTTGCAGGAGCGTCGCATCCTCGCCGAGCTGTCGCATCCGTCGATCGCCCGCTTCATCGACGGCGGCATCGATGCCGACGGCTCGCCGTGGTACGCGATGGAACACATCGTCGGCATGCCGCTCGACGAGCACGCGCGCCTGCGCGCCGGGGACGCACGTGCGCGGGTTCGGCTGATCCTCGAAATAGCGCACGCGGTCGCCTACGCCCAGGCCCATCTGGTCATTCACCGCGATCTCAAGCCATCCAACGTACTGGTCGACGCGGAAGGACGCGTGCACCTGCTCGACTTCGGGATCGCCAAGCTGATCGAGGCCTCGCACGGCGTGGACGGTGCCACTACCGGCTGGTTGGCCATGAGCCCGGCCTATGCGGCCCCCGAGCAGATTCTCGGCCAGTCGGTCAGCACCGCCACCGATGTCTACGCACTGGGCAGCATGCTCTACGAGTTGCTCACCGGCTCGCTGCCGCATGTGCGCAACGCGCAGAGCCTGGAACAGATGGTGGCGCAGGCGCGCGAGGAAACCATCGAGTCGCCGGCGCACCGGCTGCGCCGGCGTGGCAGTGCGGACACCGCCAGCGCCGATCCGAACACCAGCCTCCTGCGGATCGACCTCGATCTCGACACCATCGTGGTGACCGCACTGCAGCGCGATCCGCGGCGTCGCTATGCCGGCGCTGCCGCATTTGCCGATGATCTGACCCGCTGGCTCGACGGGCGGCCGATCGCGGCGCGGCCGGATACCTCGGCCTATCGCATGCGCAAGTTCGTCGGGCGTCACCGGCTGGCAGTGGGCAGCGCCAGTGCGGTGCTGTTGGCCCTGATTGCCGGCTTCGGCGTGGCCCTGTGGCAGGCCCACGAGGCGCGCACACAGGCGCGGCTGGCGGCCGCGTCGGCCGCCGAGGCACGGCGTGCGGTGCACGAGACCGAATCGATGAACCGATTCCTGTCAGATCAACTGACCAACGCGATTCCGACCATCAGTGGCGCCGGGCGCGAGCTGACCATGATGGCGTGGGTGACGGCAGCCCTGACCCAGCTCGACACCGAGCTTCGCGATGCACCGCTTGCGCGCGCGACGCTGCGCCATCAATTCGGGCTTGCGCTGCGCGAGCTGGGCAATCCCGAAGCCAGCCTGACTCTGCTCGAACAGGCGCTTGCCGAACATCGCGCGCTGGGCCCGACCAGCCTGGACACCGCAGTCGCACTGCACTCGCTTGGCGCGACGCACTACGGCCTTGGCCGCGTCGCCGAAGCGCGCGCAGACATCACCGCCGCAATCGCGATATTCGACGCGCTACCGGTCAACGAGCAGGTGCGCGTTGCACGCTTGCGCGCACTGACCACCCTGTTGCGGGTTGAAGGCAGCGAAGGTCGGTATGCCCAGATGCTTGCAATCGCCGAGCGCAACATCGTCGAACGCGGTGCGCTGTTCGGTCCGGACGACCCGCGGCTTGCGGTCGACTACAACAACCTGTCGGCCGCGCTGGTCCGCGTCGGCCGTCTGGGCGACGCCGAGACTGCGTTGCGCAAATCGCTGGCGCTGCTGCTTGCAGGCCCCAACCCGCCGCCGGCACGAGTGGCAATGATCGAACAGGGCATCTGCATGCAAGCCAGTCAGCGCGCAGCATGGTCCAGCGCGATGGAGGCCTGCGCGTCCGCGCTGGCGCGCTGCGAAGGCGCCCTCGGCGCCGACCACGAGAACTGCATCAGCATCCGCGTCAGTCAAGTGCGCACCTACCTCGCGATGGGCGAAGAAACCACGGCGCGCAGGATGTATCCGGGCGTCCGCAGCCTGGTGTTCGCAGGCTCCGATCGCACCGATCAGGCCGAGTTGCTGCGGACCGGTCTCCGACTGTCGATCATCGATGCCGACTGGGCGGCCGTGCGCCGCGATGCGGCGAGCTTGCTGACGCTGCTGCCGCCAGTGCCCGACAGCGCGCGCTCACCGGACCACCAGCTGGCTGCCGCATACGCAGCCTTGGGTACCTGGATGACCGACGGCCCCGACCGCGCCCGCGCGGATGCTCTGGCCACAGCCGATGCGCTGCTCGCCGAGCAGGCCATTTCCGCTACGGTCGCTGCAAGCGCCGCACTGATCGCCGCAATCGCACTGGATCGTCACGGCGACGC
>JBBRFN010000181.1:0-3319 GCA_038224265.1 Lysobacterales bacterium | reverse complement strand
GCCATGACCGATGCAGTGATCGTATCCACCGCGCGTACCGCGCTGGCCAAGAGCTGGAAGGGCGCGTTCAACATGACCCACGGCGCCACCCTCGGCGCGCACAGCGTGCAGCACGCGATCGCGCGCGCCGGCATCGACCCGGCCGAGATCGAGGATGTGTTGATGGGCTGCGCCAATCCCGAGGGCGCGACCGGGGTCAACATCGCGCGCCAGATCGCGTTGCGCGCGGGCTGTCCGGTGAGCGTGCCGGGCATGACCATCAACCGCTTCTGCTCCAGCGGGCTGCAGACCATCGCCACCGCCGCACAGCGCGTGATCGCCGGCGAGGGCGAGGCGTATGTCGCCGGCGGCGTGGAAAGCATCTCCTGCGTGCAGGGTGTGATGAACCAGACCATGCTCACCGACCCGTGGCTGCTGGCCAACAAGCCGGAGATTTACTGGAGCATGCTGCAGACGGCCGAGCAGGTCGCCTCGCGCTACGCCATCGCAAAGGAGCGCCAAGACGAATATGGCGTGCGCAGCCAGTTGGCAGCGGCCGCCGCGCAAGCGGCCGGCAGGTTCGCCGACGAGATCGTGCCGATGACCGTGACCATGGGCGTGGCCGACAAGGCCAGCGGGCAGTTGAGCAGTCGCGAAGTCACCATCAGCGCAGACGAGGGCATTCGTGCCGACACCACCCTTGAGGCGGTACGCGGTATCCGGCCGGCCACCCCGGGTGGGGTGATCACCGCCGGCAATGCCAGCCAGTTCTCCGACGGCAGTTCGGCCGCGGTGGTGATGAGTGCGCGTCTGGCCCAGCAGCGTGGTCTGCGCCCGCTGGGTACTTTCCGAGGCTTCGCGGTGGCCGGTTGCGAGCCCGACGAGATGGGCATCGGTCCGGTCTTCGCGGTACCCAAGCTGCTCGCCCGCGCGGGCCTCAAGGTGTCCGATATCGGGCTGTGGGAACTGAACGAGGCCTTTGCCGTGCAGGTGCTGTATTGCGCCGACCGGCTGGAAATCCCGCTCGACCGGCTCAACGTCAATGGTGGCGCGATCGCGGTGGGGCATCCCTATGGCGTGTCGGGCGCGCGTCTGGTCGGGCATGCCCTGATCGAAGGGCGGCGACGCGGCGTGCAATATGTGGTGGTTACCATGTGCATCGGCGGCGGGCAGGGTGCTGCGGGGCTGTTCGAGTTGGCCTGAGCCAGCCGCAGCGCGGCGGCCTTCATGCGCTGGATGCTAGGCTCGGTCGCCACGTTCGCAAGCCACGGATGGCGGGGTTCATTTTCGCCATCAATTCCTTGCACCGCAGCCAGGCACCATCGCATGAGCAACGCGCCACGCACCGCGGGTACCGATTCGAAGCTGCGCTTCACCGGCAGCAATGATTTCCATCAGGTGCTGCGGCGCCGGGTCGACGAGTACTTCCACAGCACCGGGCGCAGTCCGCGCGACGCATGGCAGATGTATCTGAAGACCGGCGTGATACTCGCGTGGTTCTTCGGCAGCTATGCACTGCTGGTGTTCTGGGCCGATGCCTGGTGGCAGGCGGTGCCGCTGGCCCTGCTGATGGCCGGCGCGGTCGGCGCGATCGGTTTCAACGTGCAGCACGACGGCGGGCACCGGGCCTACTCCGACCGTCAGTGGGTCAATGGGCTGACCGCGCTCAGTCTGGACATGGTTGGCGGCAGCTCGTATGTCTGGCGCTGGAAGCACTCGGTGTTCCACCACGCCTGGGTCAACATCCAGGACCATGATGCCGACATCGACCTCGGCCGGATCGCGCGACTGAGTCCGCACCAGCCGTTGCGACCGATCCAGCGCTGGCAGCATTGGTACATGTGGTTCCTGTACGGGATCATGGCGGTGCGCTGGCAACTCTACGGTGACTTCCGCGATTTGATCGCCGGCAATGTCGGCACCCCGCAGAAGTTTCCGCCACCGCGCGGTTGGGACCTGGCAGGACTGATCGGCGGCAAGCTGCTGTTCCTGGTGCTCGCATTCGGCATCCCGCTGTGGTTCCACGCGTTCTGGGTGGTGGCGATCTTCTATGTGATGTCGATGGCGGTGGTCGGCGTGCTGCTCGCGGTGGTGTTCCAGCTCGCGCACTGCGTCGAAGAAGCGGAGTTTCTGCCGGCGCCCGATGGCTCGGCCGAAGTGCACAACGCGTGGGCCATCCATCAAGTCGAGTCGAGCGTGAACTTTGCGCGCGGCAACCGCGTGTTGGCGTGGCTGCTGGGCGGGCTGAACTTCCAGATCGAGCATCATCTGTTTCCGCGCGTATGCCACGTGCACTATCCGGCGTTGTCGAAGCTGGTCGAGCAAACCTGCCAGGAGTTCGGTGTGCGCTATCGCGAGCATCGCTCGTTCCTCGCCGGCGTGGTCTCGCACTTCCGCTGGCTGCGCCGCATGGGTCAGCCGACGCCCGCCTGAGGCGAGGGCTGGGGCGACAAGGTGACAGCGCCACGCGGGAACGCGGACAATCGGCGTTGGCCACGGTCAACGGTGCAGTGCTGCGCATGAATACGATCGACTTCGACCGCTACGACCGCGTGCGCGCGATCCGCTGGCAGGGCGACCATCTCGAGCTGCTCGATCAACGCGTGCTGCCCGGCCGCGTCGAGTGGATGAACTGCGGCACCGCCGCCGACGTCGCGCAGGCGATCACCGATCTGGTGGTGCGTGGCGCGCCTGCGATCGGGGTCGCCGCAGCGTATGGCGTGGTGCTGGCAGCGCGCGCACACGGCGGCGACCCAACGCGCGCGTCACTGGCTAGCGAGCTTGCCGGCCTGCGCGCATCAAGACCCACGGCGGTGAACCTGTTCTGGGCCCTCGACCGGATGGCTGCGCGGCTGGATGCCGGCGCCGACGTCGAGGCGCTGGATCGCGAGGCGCGCGCGATCGAAGCCGAGGATCTGGCCGCCAACCGCCACATGGGCGCGCTGGGCGCGACGCTGTTCGCGCCCGATAGCGGCGTGCTGACCCACTGCAATACCGGCTCGCTGGCTACTGCGGGTTTCGGCACCGCCCTCGGCGTGATCAGGGCCGGCGTGGCCGCTGGCCGCATCGTGCGCGTATTCAATACCGAAACCCGGCCATGGCTGCAGGGCGCGCGTCTGACCAGCTGGGAGCTGCTCCGCGACGGCATCGATGCCAAGCTCATCGCCGATGGCGCTGGCGCGCATCTGTTCTCGACCGGGCAGGTGCAGTGGCTGGTGGTCGGCGCCGACCGCATCTGCGCCAACGGCGATAGCGCCAACAAGATCGGTACCTGCCAGCTGGCGATCGCGGCGCGCTACTACGGCGTCAAGGTAATGGTGGTCGCGCCTTCGAGCACGGT
>JBBRFN010000180.1:0-3398 GCA_038224265.1 Lysobacterales bacterium | reverse complement strand
GTGGTGGACCTGTACGTGGTCAACGGCCAGGCCGTGGGCAGCGAGAAATTCGCCTACAAGCTCGACTGGCTTGCGCGGGTGACCCAGTGGCTCGCTCAGCAGCTTCGCCAATACCCGAAGCTGGTGGTGTTGGGCGATTTCAACATCGCGCCGGACGATCGCGATGTCTACGATCCGGCCGAATGGAACGAGTCGATCCTGTGCTCCACGCCGGAACGCGAGGCGCTGCGCGCGATGCTGGCGCTGGGACTTCACGACAGCTTCCGCAATCTGGAGGCGGGTGATGGTCATTACAGCTGGTGGGACTATCGGCAGGCTGCGTTCCGGCGCAATCGCGGTCTGCGTATCGACCTGGTGCTGATCAGCGACGCGCTGCGCGGGGATCTGCGCGCTGCGGGCATCGACCGCGCGCCGCGCACCTGGGACCGACCCTCGGACCACGCGCCGGTTTGGGTCGAGTTGGCATGAGTGGAGCGTGCGATGAGCGATGAACTCGAACCGCAGATCGACAGCGACGACCTCGATGCGCTGCAGGGCATCCTGGTGGCGCGCGAGGATGGCGCCGAGGGCCTGCTGGTCGATGCGATCCAGGGCCTGCTGGTGGCGCTCGCCATCGGGCCTGAAAAGGTAGCGGCCGAAACCTGGATGCCGTTGATTGTCGATGACGGTCGCGCCTTCGACAGCGAGGACTCGGCGGCCGAAGCGGTGCGCCTGATCCTGCGCCTGAACCGGATGGTGGTCGGCAGCATCGGGGCCGATCAGTTTCACCCGATCCTGGCCGAGATCGAGTCCGAGAACGATGACGAACCAGGCCGGCTGTCCGCGCGCGGCTGGTGCGAGGGCTTCAGCCTCGGCGTTGATCTGGCCGCCGAAGCGTGGGAGTCGCGGATGTCGGCCGATCCCGGCCTGCTCGAATTGCTCGGGCCGATCATCGCGCTGGCGGCCGAGGAAGATCTGTTCGAGCCGCCCGAGGGCGGGCCACTGCCGCCGCTGTCGGAGAGCGACTACGAAGCCGCCCTGATGGCGCTGCCGGAGGCGGTCAGCGCAGTGCATCGCTATTGGCAGGAGCATCCAGCCGGACTGGAACCTGCGCCTGCCGGCACGCCGCGCACGGTCCCGCGCCGCCGCGGCGGCGGCTGGGTGCACTGAGCGGTCGCCGGCAGCGCAAGCCGGATGGACGCTGGATGCGTTCCGCGCGCGACGCGCGATTCAGACCTGAAGCCGTTCTCGGCATCGATCTGGACAACATCGGCGGCACATCCGAAGTCGGCAGCGGCAGGTGGCCTTTACCGCTGCGCAACCCGTGCTTGCAATCACTTCACCCAAGAAAAAGCCGCCCGGCACTGCTGCCCGGCGGCTTTTGGTACAACCCGAGCTGTGGCTCAGAAGCGATACACGCCGGATACCGAATACACGTCATAGCGATCCGAGAAGTCGGCTGCCGCATCGATCTGGAACTTGTCGAAGGCGATACCGAAGCCCATCGTGTAGTGGATCTCGGCGTCGCCGACCGAGAACAGCTGCGCGTTGGCTTCGGCGTTCACGCCAGCCGGGTCCGGAACTCCGTTGAAGCGCACGGTATGCGCCGGATCGCGCCACACACCGGCGCGCACCACGAACGGGTTCTGCATCTGGGCAAACACATACTCGCCGCCGAGGCGGATTTCGGTGCCGTTGTCGATCCGCAGCGGCTTGACGTCCAGATCGGCCAGCGCACCATCGGGCGAGAAACCCGAACGCACGTTGTTGGTCAGGTCCGAGTACTGCATGCGGGTGACATCCAGCGCAATACCGAAGGCATCGGTCACCTTGAAGTTCAGGCCAGCGCCCAAGGAGCTGGGCACGTCGAACTCGATATCGTTCTTCGGAAAGCCCGCATTGACCTGCCCACCGGGCAGGCGCACCGAGTTGGCGGTGTACTGGAAGTTGCCGCCATCCCGATAGACCACGCCGACCGACAGACGATCGGACGCCTTCCAGCGCATGCCGACATTGAACACGATGTCGTTGTCGTCGCCCTGCTGGGTCGTGGCGAAAGCAGGCCGAGCCGTTACCGACTGCAGATCGAACTGCGAATACGCCACGCCTGCGCCCAGCGAGAAGCTGTCGCTGAACTTGTACGCCACCGAACCGCCGTAGTTGACGCCCTTGACCTCGATGTCGGTGGCGAAGGGCAGCAGGAAATCGCTGTTGGCAGCGCCGATGAAGTCCGTGCTGTAACGCAGGTACTCGTGGCGATAGAACGCGAACGACCAGTTCTCGTAGGGCAGCACCACCGCCAGGAAGCCCAGTCCGTTCTCGCTGCTGTCGGCGCTGTCGTAGTTGGGACCATCGCCGGACAGGAATTCGGTGTTGTAGCGCGCGCCGCGGTATTCGAACGAGACCTCGCTCGAGACCAGCTGCGACAGACCCGCAGGGTTGCTGTAGGCGGCCGTCGCATCGTCGGCGAGGCCGATGAACGCACCCGCCATTCCCAGGCTGCGCGCGCCAGGCGGCACGAAGCTGAACTGCAGCGAGGCGTTGGCTTCATCGTCGGTGATCGCAAACGCGGGCGCGGCCGAGATCATCAACGCGCCGACGACGCATAGCGCCAGATAATTCTTGTTCATTGGAGTTTCTCCACGGATGTACGGATGGTTGGTTGCGGGCTGTTGCGGTACGTCGGCCAAGCGTTAAATTAGCGTAGATTCATGGCGTTGTCTCGAATACGTGAATCGGCAGCAGAGTCCGCAAGCCCGGTGCGCGGACAGGACTTCGGATCGATCCGTCCGACAAGGTCCCGCCCTGACCGCTACCGCAACTGCCGCGATCGATGACCGGATCCCGCCATCCCGCCGCACCCGCGCGCACGGCGCGGCGCCCGACTTGCAGCTGCAAGGCATTGCACAGCTGGCAGCTGCAAGGCATGGCACGACTGGCAGCTGCGGTCGGTACTCCTTGTGGGAGCTGCCATGGCAGCGACCGGGGTCGCGGCAGGATGTGAGGTGCCTGTCGCCGGCATGCCGGCTCCCACAATGCAGGTGGCTGGTCGCTGCAAGTCGTGGGTGCGCAAGGTGCGGCATCGCAAAGCTGGCAGCTGCAAGGCATCGCACGACTGGCAGCTGCAAGGCATCGCCCGACTCGCAGCTGCGGTCGGTACTCCTTGTGGGAGCTGCCATGGCAGCGACCGGGGTCGCGGCAAGCTGTCCGGGGTCGCGGCACGATTTGCGGTGCCTGTCGCCGGCATGCCGTCTCCCACTATGCAGGGGGCTGGTCGCTGCAGGTCGTGGGTGCGCGAGGCGCGGCATCGAACGACTGGCGACTGCCATCGATAGACCGTGTGGGAACTACCAGCGAACAGACCGGGATACCGGCAAGATGAAAGCGGACGCGGGCATCGTGGAGGTGCATCGCCATGC
>JBBRFN010000179.1:0-3465 GCA_038224265.1 Lysobacterales bacterium | reverse complement strand
TGGCACTGCTCCGCTGCAACAAGACGTCCACCCTAGCAGACCCTCCTTCAAGCTTCGTTGAACGAGCGCCGCCAGCGGCCCGGCGAAAACTCAGCGCATTGCGGCACGCTTTGTCGCGGCGCCCTTTTTCACGGCGGCCTTCTTCGCCACGGTCTTCTTCGCCACAGCCTTCTTCGCCACAGCCTTCTTGGGCGCAACTTTCGTCGCTGCCCACTTTTTCGCCGCAGCTTTCTTCGCCACCGGCTTGCCGGCCGCAGGCTTGGTCTTCGCCATCGCAGGCTGCGAAGCTGCGCCAGCGCCGCCCAGATACGCCAACACTTCGCCCGCATGCACGTCGGGCGCGACCTTGTCCCACACGGTTTCGATCCGGCCGTCGCTGCCGATCACAAAGGTGCAGCGCGCGATGCCCATGTATTTGCGGCCGTACATGCTCTTCTCGACCCAGGCGCCGATCGGCTCGATCAGCTTGCGCTCCGGGTCGGCCAGCAGCGGAAAGTTCAGACCGTACTTGAGCACGAACTTGCGATGCGCGGTCTCGCTGTCGGCGCTGACGCCGAACACCGGCACGCCCAGTTTGCCGAAGGCCGGCAGGTTGTCGCGAAAGGCGCAGGCTTCGCGGGTGCAGCCGGGCGTATCGTCCTTGGGATAGAAGTACAGCACGAAGCGCTGACCGCGCAGGCTCTTGGCGCTGATGTCGCGCCCGTCGCTGGCAGTGAGGGAAAAATCCGGAACGGCAGAGCCGGGCTTGCGCATGGAATCTCCAGAGGTCGGCGGCGCGCGATTACTACGCACCAGAGGCTATCGATTGTAGATGAGCATCGGTCAGCGGCGCGGTGGAATCAAGCGCCAGGACGCCTGACGATAGGTCAGGCAGCGCTCGTCTGAACTCAAGCCCTCAAGGCCCGCGATACACCTCGAGGTCCAGCTCGCCCTCGGTCTTGGCCACCAGACAAGTGACCGCTGCGTCGCCAGAAACGTTGACCACGGTACGCACCATATCCAGCAGGCGGTCGACCGCGAGGATCAGCGCGATGCCTTCCACCGGCAGCCCGACCTGGGTGAGCACCGATGCCAGCATCACGATGCCCGCGCTGGGCACGCCTGCAGTGCCGACGGCCGCGAGGGTCGCCATGCCGACCACCGTCAGCAGCTGCACCAGCGTGAGCTCGATGCCATAGACCTGGGCGATGAATACCGTGGCGATGCCCTGCATGATCGCCGTGCCGTTCATGTTGACCGTGGCCCCGAGCGGCAGCGCGAACGATGCCACCCGATTGCTCGCGCCCATGCGTTGTTCGGTCACGCGCAGGTTGACCGGCAGGGTCGCATTGCTCGACGAGGTGGAGAATGCGTACAGCCACACCTCGCGCATCTTGCGCAGCCACGGTCCCGGCGACAGTCCACCCAGGCGCAGCATCAGGGGAAAAACCACCAGCAGCTGGAACACCAGTGCGAACAGCACCAGCATGAAGTAGTTGATCAGCTTCAGGATGGTATCGAAGCCCAGCGTCGCGACCTCGCGCGCGAGCAGCGCGAAAACCCCGATCGGTGCGAACCACATCACGATCGTGACCAGTCGCATCACCACCTCGCTCCAGTCTTCGATCTGGCGCGTGGCGCGTTTGCCCGGCTCACCGGACATCACCAGCGCCATGCCCAGCATCACCGCGAACACGATGATCTGCAGCATGTTGCCCTCGGCCATCGAACGCACCGGATTGGTGGTCACCATCGAGGTCAAGGTCGCCAGCAGGGTCGGCGGCGCCGCTGGCGGCGTAAACGCGGTAGTGGCCTGATCGACACCGGCGCCAGGCTGCAAAGCCACCGCAAGGAACAGCGCCATCGCCACTGCAACGGCGGTCGTCAACAGGTACAGCGCGATGATCTTCCAGCCCAACCGGCCCAGTTCGGCCGGCTCCTTGAGCGATGCCACACCAGCGGTCAGCGAGAAGAACACCAGCGGCACCACCAGCAGGCTCAAGCCGTTGCGGAACACATCGCCGATGAACTTGAAGACCGTCTGCACCAGCCAGGTATCAAGCCAGGGTGCAGCCGCCTTGGTGAAGTTGATCGCGAGGCCGACCACGATGCCGAGGGCCACGGCGTACAGGATGTACCGGGTCTGCTGCGAGGCCTTGGCAAGAACGACGTCGGTCATGGGTTGCGACAATGGGGCGTGCTCGGAGCGCTGATCATACCCGCACCACGCACGCCTGTTGCGCGCAGGTCGCGGTTGCCGCGCACAGCTCAGCCAGGCGGAAGGCCGAGCAGCTTGCGCGTCGCGTCGTCGGGCTGGTCCTTGAATGCCACCGCGTTGACCTCGAGGTTGGCCGCTCCGCTGTAGACCAGCCCGAAGCCTGCCTGCTGCATCGCACGTACCAGCGACTTCTGCGTGAAGCCGGTCTTGTGGGCGTAGAAGTCCTGTCCGCTGCGTTCGATCTCCACGCCATAGCCATACAGCACGTCGAGCACGTTGATGGGTCCGGCCGGCGACTGGTAAAGCACATCCTCGACGTCCAGCCCGCGCTCCACGGCTGCCTTCATCACCGCCTGCAGGTCGGGCACCCGCACCTGGGCGAAGCCGCCGGGCTTGAGCAGGTGGGCGAAGCCCGACAGCACCCGCCGCACCTCGTGGCGGTAGTAGTGCTCGAGATTGTGCGAGCAATAGACCGCATCGAACTGGGCACCGGCAAGGCTTGAGAGCTCGCGCGCATCGCACAGCACATCAGGCGCGCCGCGCGGATCGACATCCAGCAACAGATGCTCGAAGCCGGCGAAGTGCGGCGGAATCGCAATGCTCTTGTTGTTGCCGCCGACATTGAGCACTTTTTTCATCGGTCCAATCCGTTCGAGAGCGCGCGGTCGGGGCGCAGCACCGCAGTCAGGAGTGTAGCGAGCTCAAGGCGCGCAATCGAAGCTCGGCGCAGCGCATGATCGATGCCGGTCATTTGGCCGCGCGCAGTTCAAAGCGTATCGCGGTGCCTTCCGACGAACGGCTGGTAGTACGCGCGGATCGCGCGCATGTCGGCTTCCATGTCCTGGCTCACCTCGAAGCGTTGACCGATGTGCACGCGCCGCTCGGGATAGTGGAAGGCCACGCAAACCACCGGCACGCCGGCGTCGTGGGCCACGCGCCAGAAGCCGGACTTCCATTTGCCGACCCGCCGCCGCGTGCCCTCAGGTGCAACCACCAGCCACAGATGCTGGTGGCTGCGCATGCGTTCGGTCAGCTGCTCGACCACGCCGAGGGCGGACCTGCGGTCGACCGGAAAACCACCGAGCGCACGCAGCAGCGCACCCAGCGGCCACCAGAAAAGCTCGCGCTTGGCCATGAACTCGATATCGATGCCGAGCGCGAGCTTGATCAGCATGCCCCACACCGCATCCCAGCCCGACGAGTGCGGTGCGGCGATGATCACCAGACGCGGCAGGTCGGGAAACGCACCCGTCACGCGCCAGCCGCAC
>JBBRFN010000178.1:0-3500 GCA_038224265.1 Lysobacterales bacterium | reverse complement strand
CGGGCAGGGATGCGGGCACCAGTGCAGTGGCGATGAAGCGCACGATGGCTGCGGCCATGCACAGGCGCATCATGCGCACCGCGCCCCAGCGTGCGAGCACGCGGGCGGCGAACCAGAACATCGCGATCTCGGCGAGCACGCCGACGGCCCAGAACGCGCCGAGTGCGGCCTTGCTGTAGCCGGACTCGGCCAGATGCAGGGAGAAGAACACGTAGTAGGGGCCGTGTGCGACCTGCATGAAAAACGCAGCGAGGATCAGCGCGGCAACACCTGGGCGGCGCAGGCTTTGCAGCAGTGATTCGGGCGCGGTTTCCGCGTGCTGGGCAGGGCCGTAGTCGTTGGCGAACGACACCACGAGCAGCATGCCGAACAGCGGCAGCATCACCCATGGCAGCCAGTGCACGCCGATGCGATCGAACACCGGGCCGAGCGCACTGGCGGTGATCAGAAAACCGACCGAGCCCCACAGGCGGATGCGCCCATAGCGTTGCGGCGCTGCGGTCAGATGCGACAGTGTGACCGCCTCGAACTGCGGCATCACCGCGTTGTAGAAAAAACTGAAGGCGGCCATCACCGCGACCAGTGCCGCCAATGGCAGGTCGCGATACAGAAAGCCGGCGAAACACACGAGGGTGGCGCCCACGCCGATGCGCAGCCAGCGGATCGGCCGCTGTGCGTGCAGGGTCAGATGTCCCCACACGCTGGGCGAGACCATGCGCGTGCCGTACCACAGCGACATCATGCCGCTGATCGCCACCGCCGACAGACCACGGTCATCGAGATACAGCGGGAAGTACGGCGAGAACGCGCCGAGGGCGGCCAGATAGAAAAAGTACCAGCCGGACAGGCGCAGGGTGGGTACCCGTTCCTCGCCCTCGGGTTGCGCTGTATTGCTCATGAAAGGGCAGGGTGGCTACACGACTCAGAACGGCAGGTCGAGGGCGGCGCACAGATAGTCCACCAGCGGCGCCTGGCCGCGCAGGTGGGTGGCGAGCAGTTTCGGCAGGGTCGGCGACAGCAGCACGCTGTCTTCCAACGGCGCCCAACTGGTGAAGCCCTTGCGCTTGAGATCGTCGATCAACGGATGCGCTGGATCGAATCCGCGCGGCGGGCGGGTCAAGCTCTCGCCGCCGAGCGCGTAGTGCTTGCGGAACGTCGCACTGCGCGTCGCTGCGGTCCACGCTGCGGGATTGTCGACGATGAAGTCGCGGATGCGGCGCAAGGTCGGCGCCTCCGGATGCCAAATGCCCGCGCCGACAAAGCAATTCCCGGGTTGCACATGCAGGTAGAAGCTCGGCGACTCCACTTCGCGCGCGCGCTCGTGAAAAAAACGCGCACCCGACCAGGTCTTGTAGGGAAGTTTGTCGTTGGAGAACCGCGTATCGCGATGGATGCGGAACAGCGATCCGCCCTGTGCGCGCGGATCGGCACGATAGTGGCTGCTGATCTTGGCCAGCGGTGCGGCGAGATCGCCGATCAGGCGCTGGAAGGGTTCGCGCACATGCGCCTCGTAGCGCGGCTTGTTGTCGGCGAACCACTCGCGCGAGTTGTTGCGCCCCAGCGCGCGCAGGAAGGTAAATGTTCCAGCATCGAAATACGTGGCGGTTTTCATGGGTTAAGTCCGGCGGTGAGCTCGCGACCCCATTCGAGGTAGCGATCGAGCAGCAGATGTTGTTGGGCATCGGCGCTCTCGCGCAGCGTGGCGATGCGCGCCTCGTAGCTTTCAAGATTGACCAACGCCGGGTCCTCGTGCCCTAGCAGGTTGCGCTGGCAGTGCGCGCGCCAGCGCTGCGATTCCTCGGCATCCAGGGTTTGCGGCCAGTTGCGGGCGCGATAGCGGAACAGCAGTTCCGGATAGCGCGGATCGGAAAATGCGAGCGCGGCATCACCCAGCGCCTCGGGCGGCGTGCTGCGTACCCGACGCAGCAGCGCGCGATCGGCATCCGGCAGGAACCCATCGTAGAGCGCCTGTTCAGGATCGCGCGCGGGCGGCCACGCTGCAGCGGCGGCGAATACGGTGCGCACTTTCTCGGCGATGCCGTGAGCAGCGCGCAGGCGCTCGAGGTGGCGCCGACATGCATCCACGTCGATTGCGAGCCGCGCGGCATCCTCATCGCGCAATGTCGACAGCGGCGCGAGTGCGGGGCTGCGATTGGCCTGTACCAGTTTCAGCGGCACCCGCTGAATGTCGTCCGGTAGATCGCGGCGCGCGACGAACACGCGGTCCTGCAGGTCTGCTGCGGGCAGATCGATCAGATCGTCCGGCGGCACGGCCAGGTCGTAGACGATCACACCGTTCGGATTGCGCGGATGCGCTGCCAGCGGTACCACCATCGCCAGGCAGCCCTGGATTGCCGGGTAGCGCTGCGAGACGTGCAGCACGGGCGTCATCCCGACCCAGTCGAGTTGCTCGAATGCGCGACGCTTCTGGCGCAATGCGAAGTACCAGTCGAACAGGCGCGGCTGCCGTTCGCGCAGAAGTCGTCCCAGTGCCAGCGTGGCCTCGACGTCGCCGAGTGCATCGTGTGCGTTGCGATGGATCAGCCCGTTGGCGGCTGCCAGATCGCCGAGCCGGAAGCTCGGCGCGCCATCATCACGCTGCGGCCATTCGATGCCCTGCGGCCGCAGCGCATGGCACATGCGGGCCAGATCGATCAGGTCCCAGCGCGAGTTGCCGCGTTCCCATTCGCGCGCATAGGGTTCGTAGAAGTTGCGGTACAGCAGGTTGCGGCTGAACTCATCATCGAAGCGCAGCGAATTCCAGCCCACCGCACAGGTGCCCGGCTCGGCAAGCGCCGCGTGCACGTCGGCGGCGAATTGCGCTTCGATGCTGCCTTTTGCAGCGACTTCCTGCGGCGCCAGTCCGGTGATCAATCCCGCATCGGGCGAGGGCAGACGGTCGACCGGCGGTGCGCACCACAGCTCGATCGGATCCGCGATCGGCTGCAGCGCCATGTCGGTGCGCCATGCGGCGAACTGCAATGGTCGGTCGACCCGCGGATTGGCGCCCGTGGTCTCGTAGTCGTGCCACAGGAAGCTGGGGCTGGCAGTTGCGGCCTGATTCATCCGCCCAGTATCGCCGCCAGCGCCGATTCCGCCAACGTCGGCGGATGATGCCCCGTGCATCCGCTCGATGCCGTCGCGCACACGGCGCGCTCCCTGTACGTTGCTACAGTGGTTTGTGCGGGGTGTAGGAGCGCACCCTGTGCGCGACCGTCGCGTCCTGAACGTCGCGATGTGGCACGACCGCAACCGGGCCCTGGCCGATCGCGCCGGGGAGTTGGGCGCGCGGCAATCCCACTGCGAAACCCTGCACGAAGTCCACCCCGCATTCATGCAACGCCGCGATCGCGCGCGGGTTTTCCACGCACTCGGCGACCGTGCGCTTGCCGGATGCGCGCGCGATGGCGGTCAGGCCCGACACGATGGCGCGATCGAGCGGGTCGTCGGGCAGGCCCTGGATCAGCGAGCCGTCGATCTTCAGATAGTCGGCCTCCATC
>JBBRFN010000177.1:0-3540 GCA_038224265.1 Lysobacterales bacterium | reverse complement strand
GCCAGGCAACCACAGCACCGCGCTGGCGATTTCCACACGGCGCAGGCACACAGCGCACTAAACTGCGCGCAAGGAATTTCCGGACCGCCCATGACCTACACCATCACCCTTGCCGGCAGCGAACGGCGCTTCAGCGTGCACGCCGGCGAAACCGTGCTCGACGGCGCGCGCCGGGCAGGTCTGGCGTTGCCATACTCCTGCCTTGGCGGCCGCTGCGGCAGCTGCAAGGCGACCGTGATCACTGGCGAGTGCCACTATCCGGGCCAGCCGCCGGATGCGCTCTCGAGCGACGAACGCGCGCACCATCAGGCACTGCTGTGCCAGGCCGTGCCGCTGAGCGATCTGGTGATCGCCGCACGCGAAGTGCCCTCGGTGGTCGACTTTCCGCGCCGCCAGATGGCGCTCAAGCTCACCGCCAAGGACCTCGTCGCGCCCGATGTGATGCGTCTGCTGCTGCGTCCACCGCGCGGCGAACGCCTGCGCTACCTCGCCGGGCAGTATCTGGACATCCTGCTGCCGGAAGGCAAGCGCCGCGCGTTTTCGATCGCCAATGCGCCGGAAGACAACGACCATATCGAACTGCACGTGCGGCACGTGCCCGGTGGCGGGTTTACCGAATGGGTGTTCACCGAGCTCGCGGTCGGCGCGGTGCTGCGTGTGGAGGGCCCGCTGGGCACCTTCGTGCCACGCGAGGATTCCGAGCGCGCCATGCTGATGGTCGCCGGTGGTACGGGATTCGCTCCGATCAAAGCCATCGTCGAGCACTTCCTGCATCTGGGCTCGACGCGTCCGCTGCATATCTTCCGCGGCGTGCGCAATCAAGCCGAGCTGTACCTGCCGGAGCTCACCGCGCAGTGGGCCCAACGACATCCCGCACTGCATGCCACCGCCGTGCTGTCGGAGCCCTCGGCAGACGAAACGACACGCCATGCGACCGGACTGGTGCACGAGGCGGTGTTGCGGGACTTCCCCGAGCTGTCCGCCTTCGATGTCTACATGAGCGGACCGCCGGGACTGATCGAAGCCGGACGACGCGCCTTCACCAGCGCGGGATTGCCGGAATCGCGGCTGTACTACGACTCCTTCGAGTACGCGCCCGACGTGCTGGCCGCGATCCTGAGCGCGCGCGCAGGCATCGGCTGATGCGCGCGCAGTGCTGCATGCCGTGGCTCGCCCTGCTGCTCGCCAGCGGCAGCGCCCACGCGCTGCGCTGCGACGGCCGGGTGGTCGATCGCGGCGACCACGCGATCGAAGTGCGCGAACGCTGTGGCGAGCCGTACTGGACCGATGGCTACAGCGAGTTCCTGATCGCCGGCGAAAACGGTCCGCTGGAGCAGCGCGTCGAGCGCACCATCGAGGCCTGGTACTACAACTTCGGACCCAACCGGCTGTTGCGCAAGCTGGTGTTCATCGACGATCGGCTGGTCCGCGAGGAGACGCTCGGCTACGGCTATGCCACGCTGGGCCGCGACTGTCGGCTCGATGCACTGCCGGCCGGCACGCCCGCGGGTGTGATCGTGGCGCGCTGCGGCGTGCCTACATCACGCCGCGAGCGCTACGGCGATCTGACCCGCCGCGACGAGCGCGGCATCGCGCGGCGGCGGGTGGTGCGCCACGAGGACTGGGTCTACGACATCGGCCGCGATCGCGACCTGCGCCTGCTGCGCATGCTCGACGGCCGCTTGCAGGGCATCGAGCGACTCGACCGTTAGAACATCACCGACGAGAACCTCACCGATGAGAACCTCACCGACGAGAACCTCACCGACGAGAACCTCACAAGGCCCATCCATGGGCCCGGCGAGGGTGGGGAAGCTCGATCAGTAGCGGCCGCGCAAACTTACGGCAGGCAGCATCGCGCGCCAGTCCAGCGGGCGTGCGGCAGTCTGCGGGCTTTGCGGCGACACGGCAGGGCGCTCGATGTTTGCAGCCAGGGTCGCGTCTACGCCACCGGTGACCTCGCAGCTGGCAATCGACACATTGGCAGGCTCCACGCTGTCGGCGGCCTTGCTCTGGGCGATCACCAGCAAGCCCACCAGCCCCAGCAGGGATGCCGACAACAGGCTGCGACGATTCAGCGTGGACAGGCGCATGGGAATTCTCCGGTAAGGCTTGCCGGTGCTCCGATGCAGCCGCCATGCCAAGGGTTTGAATGCCGCTCGATCCAACCGGCTGCACAAGCCAATCCACTGATATTCAAGGGGGTTTGCGCTTGCGGCAGGATCGGGGTCGACGCCCACCGGGCCACCGCCGTGCGTCCGCGGACAGAACGGGTCCGCAGCCGGACAATGCAGCGGACGCCGCCGCGGACCGCGCGCTGGCGCTAACGGGCCGCGATCAGGATGCCCCGGCGGCCCAAAACGCCCGAGGTCGTCCGGGGGTCAGTCGCCGCTGCACGCCGTGACCAGGGTCGCGGCCAGCGCGGTGGCCAGTGCCTGCGGCTCCAGCGCACGCCGGCTGGCCTGCGGAAACTCGATCCGCGCCTTCAGGTTGTCGCCCTCGGCGTCGCGCACGTTGCTGATGCCGATGAAACGCAGCAGTTCGCGATCGGATTTCGAATACGCCACGTCGATGTGCGGCAGCAGGAATGCCCACCACGAGCCCAGCGCCAGCCGGTAGATGCTGGCGTCGACGCCGTCGATTGACTCGTCGCCTTTCTTGCTGACCTTGAAGTTGAAGTAGTCCAGCCGGCTCGGCACCAGAAACGGAAAGCGCACCGTCTCGCCGGACTGCAGCTTGTCCCAGTTGACCTGCACGAACTCGTCGAAGCCGGCGTCCGCGACCAGGCCCTGGGCATCCGGCAGGGGCCCTGCCTCTTCGGCCGCGTCCGCGGCGCGCTGCACGAACACCTCGCGCGCGCTGCTCGCCTCGCGCACGCCTTCGCGATAACCCAGTCGCGCGTCCACCAGCTCGAACGCCGGCGCTGCCGCTTTGCCCGCATAGGCGATGCGCTTGCGCGCGAACGGTGCGCCCTCGGGACAGCGATACAGCACCACCCGCTCGCCGCTGCCGTCGGCATCGCGCGAGAGGAAATGCGACTCGCGATACAGCACGGTCTGATCCTTGATGTCGTAGGCCGTGCCGTCGTACTGGATCGATTGCGCCGCAGCAGCGCACGGCGCCAACAGCAGCAGGGTGATCAGGGTTCGCATCGGCGCACTCCCGTGGCTTCGAATGCGGATCATCGCAGGATACGGTGAACGGCAGGTAGCGGCGGCCCGGCAATGACGGGCGCGTTCGGACCGCGCCAGCATGACCTTCGACCAGTTCGCGCGCACGCGCGGGCTGGTAGCGTTACCGGTCCAGACGGAGTTCAACCATGCTGCGATCGACCCTTGCCGCTGCTGCCCTGCTCGCGGGCCTCGCCAGCGCGCCCGCCCACGCCGCGCAGGCGCCCGATATCGCCTTCGAGCGCTTCCGTCTCGACAATGGCTTGACCGTGGTGGTGCACACCGACCGCAAGGCGCCGATCGTGGCGGTAAACATCTGGTACCACGTCGGTGGCAAGGACGAGCCGGCCGACCGCCAGGAGTTCGCACA
>JBBRFN010000176.1:0-3574 GCA_038224265.1 Lysobacterales bacterium | reverse complement strand
CTTTTCTTCATCGGCATTCGAGATGAACGCGGTCTCGATCAGCATCGAGGGCACGTCGGGCGAGCGCAGCACCACGAAGTTGGCGCGCTGGACCTCTTGCTTGTGCACGCGACCGAAGCGCGACAGGCTCAGCAGCACCTGGTTGGCCGCCTGGTCGCTGGCGCCAAGCGTCGCGCCCTGCGACAGGTCGAGCAGCACGGCAGCGAGCGTGCCGTCCTTGCCGGACAAATTGAGCCCGCCGACCAGATCGGAAGCGTTCTCGCGATCGGCCAGCCAGCGCGCGGCCTCGGAGCTCGCGCCGCGGGTGGACAGCATGTACACCGATGAGCCGGCCGCGCGTCCGCCGGCAATCGCATCGGCATGGATCGAGATGAACAGATCGGCCTTTGCATCGCGCGCTTTCTCGTAGCGGCGCTTGAGCGGCAGGAAGGTGTCGTCGTCGCGGATCAGCACCGCCTGCATGCCGGCCGTCGCGTCGATCGCTTTTGCCAGGCGCTTGGCGATCTGCAGGGTCACGTCCTTCTCGCGCGTGCCCTTGGGACCGATCGCCCCGGGGTCTTGCCCACCATGCCCCGCGTCGATGGCGACGACGACGTCGCGCGGCGCCCCGGCGGCGACACTTTCGATGGTCTTCGCCGGCTTCGACGTCGGCGGCATCAGGTCGACCACCAGCCGATGCCCCGCGCGCTGGCCGGGCGTGAGCATGAAGCTGCGCGGTTTGGCGGTGCTCGCCAGATCGATCACCACACGCAGGTTGCCGCGTTGTGGCGTTCCCGAGCGCACGGCCCTGACCACGCCCGCAGCGGCCGGCGACTTGAATTCCGAGCCCAGCGTCGCGCCCTCGAAATCGATCACCACCCGCGCCGGGTCGGCGAGCGTGAACACCTTGTACTCGGTGCGCGCGCTGACCTCGAACACCGCGCGGGTGTACTCCGCTTCGGCGCTGATCCGAGCGCCGCGCAGCACGGTCTGCGCATGCGCGGGCGATGCCCACAGCAGCACGCTCGCCAGCAGGGCAAGCACGGTCAGGATGTGGGCCGCGAAACGCATGCCGGGATTGAACCGCCAAGGCGTCCCGATTGCAAGTCTTTTTTCCTTTTGAATCCGTAACCTAGGGTGACTTCTTCAGGAACAGTCAAGGTCCGGGGTTGGATTCGGCAGCAGGGCCGCACCGCGTTCGCCATGCGCCTGCATGCGGATTTCGCGGCCGCCGGCGTGCAGCGACAGCCACAGTTCGAGATCCGGCGACGGCAGTTCGCCCGCGGCTTTCTGTGGCCACTCGACCAGCAGCGCGGCGTGCCCGAGGTGTTCGCGCACACCGATGAATTCGAGCTCGCCGGGATCGCCGAGGCGGTACAGGTCCAGATGCAGGATCAGCAGCGCGCCGATCTCGTAGCGCTCGACCAGGGTGTAGGTGGGGCTCTTGACGCGCTGGCCGGGCAGCAGATGCTGCAACAGGCCGCGCACCAGGGTGGTCTTGCCAGCGCCCAAGTCACCGTGCAGGAACACCACGCAGCCTGGCTGCAGGCGTGCCGCGAGGCGCGCGCCAAGCGCCATCGTCGCGGCCTCGTCGCGCGCAAAGCAGCTGCGCTGCGCGATCATGGATTGGCCTGGCGTTGCAGCGCGTCGATCACGTCGGATGCGAGCAGTCCGCGCGCGCCGCGGCGTGCGGCTGCCGACTGCGCCGCCAGCGCGTGCAGCAGCACGCCGAGCTGTGCGGCAGCGGTCGCAGCGTGGCCTTGCGCCAGCAATGCCGCGATCACGCCGGTGAGCACATCACCCATGCCACCCGACGCCATGCCGGATTCGCTGATCGGACACAGCGCGAGCGCGCCATCGGGCGCGGCGATCACGCTGCCGGCGCCCTTGAGCACCGCGACAGCGGAATACATCGCCGCCAGTTGCTGCACGGAGGCGAAGCGATCTACCTGCACCTGCACCACACTGGATGCCAGCAGGCGCGCGGCTTCACCGGGGTGCGGTGTGATCACGCTGCGCGGCGGCAGCGCGAAGCGTCCCTGCGCGAGCAGATTGAGCGCATCGGCATCGAGCACAGTGGGCAGCCCTGCGTTGATCGCCGCGTGCAGCACACTGCGGCCCCACTCGCCCTGCCCCAGACCCGGCCCGATCGCCAGCACATCGGCGCGTGCCAACAGCGCTGCGAGCGCGCTGGCATCTTCGACCGCGTGCACCATCAATTCCGGTCGTGCGCCGACCATGGCGGCGACATGCGCGCTGCGCGTGGCGACACTGACCAGACCCGCGCCGCAGCGCGCAGCGGACTCTGCAGCCAGCCGCGCGGCGCCGGCGAAACCGTGCTCGCCGCCGATTACCAGTACGTGGCCGCCGTCGCCCTTGTGCGCACTCGGGCGGCGCGGCGGCAGGCCATCGCGCAGATCCGCGCGTTGCAGGCAGCGCACGCTGGGGACTTCGACCGCGAGCAGTTCCGGCGCGATGTCGAGCGACTCCAGCACCAACTCGCCCACGTGATCGGCTGCGACGCCGGTCAGCAGGCCCCGCTTGAGCGCAATGAAAGCGATCGTCAGCTGCGCATGCACGCAGGCACCCGGCGCGCTGCCGGTGTCGGCGTCCAGACCCGAGGGCGCGTCGAGTGCAAGCACCGGTGCAGGGTGCGCATCGATGGCGCCGATCACTGCTGCCGCATCGCCATCGGGCGCACGGCGCAGACCAATGCCGAACAGCGCATCGACGAGCACGTCGGCGGCGGGCAGCTGCAGCCCGTGCGCGAACGCGATGGCGCGCACACCAGCCGCGCGCGCCTCACGCTGCGCGGATTGCGATTCCGCGCTGTTCGCCGCGCCGGCCAGATGCACCACGCTGACGTCGAGACCGGCACGCTGCGCGAGCGTTGCCACTACCCAGCCATCGCCGCCGTTATTGCCCAGCCCGCAGGCCACCAGCACAGAGCGCGCCTGCGGCCAACGCGCGCGCAGCCGGCGCCACGCGGCCGCGCCCGCGCGCTGCATCAGCACGTAGCCATCGCCGCCGAGCGCTGCGATCGCGCGGGCGTCGATGGCGCGAACCTGGGCGCTGGTGTACAGCTGCGTTGGCGGATTGCGCATGGCGATGACGGACCGGATTCGGCGCGAGTCTCGCACAAGTGTGTGCGCGGCATTCCCTATACTGCGCGCATGAGCGAGATACTGCGCGCATGAGCGAGCCCCACGTGCCGTCCGCGACGACCGACTGGTCGGCGCTCGCAGCCGACATCCGTCGCTGGGGCGGCGAACTGGGCTTTCAGCAGTTGGGCATTGCAGGCATCGAACTGGGCGCCGATGCGGCGCGACTGCAGGAGTGGCTGGACCTGGGCTGGCACGGCGAGATGGGGTGGATGGCCCGCCACGGCGCCAAGCGCACGCAGCCCGATGCGCTGGTGCCGGGCACGCTGCGGGTGATTTCCGCGCGCATGGACTATCTCACCGATGGACCGGCGATGGAGGCGGTGCTCGGCGATCCCGCGCTGGCCTATGTATCGCGCTACGCGCTGGGCCGCGACTATCACAAGGTGTTGCGCCAGCGCCTGCAGTCGTTGGCCGACCGGATCGCCGCCGTG
>JBBRFN010000175.1:0-3645 GCA_038224265.1 Lysobacterales bacterium | reverse complement strand
TGCTGGCGCATGGACTGCGGGGCTGTATCTGCGACGCGCGCGCGGGGTGCGTGGGGGCCGGGGCGCGCCTGCTGGTGGTGGGGGGGGTGGGGGCGGCCGCTGGGCGGGCTGCGGACGCCGGCCGCGCGAGCCCGGCCACCCCGCACGTACTCCGGGCGCTGGCGAGTGCACCGCCAGCGGGCTGGGTCGAACTGCTGCTCACCGCGGTCGATTCACCGCACGCGCCGACCCGCGCAGCCGCCTGGCCGTTGTTGGGCGCGCAGCGCACGCCCGCGGCGCGCGCACGCTGGCTGCCGCGTGCGGTCGACGCCTTGGACCAGCCCGATTCGACGCTGCTCGCGTTGTCGGCGCTCGAGCAGGTCGCCGGCTGCTGCGCCGATGGGATCGAACGCATCGGCGCGCTGGCCCGCGCGGCACAGCCGATCGAGGTGCAGCTTGCAGCACTGCGCTTGCTGGCGCGCGCCAGCGACACCAGCGCGGAGTCTGCCGATGCGGCAGTGCTGGCGGTGGCGCGGCTGGCAGCGCTGGCTGCCTACCAACCGCTGCTCGCTCGTGCGCCGCGCGGCGAGGCGTTCGATATCGCCCTCGATGCGATGCCCTACACCGTGCCCGATGACGCGCAGCGCGCGGGCCTGCTCGCTGCGGCCTTGCGCGCCAACACCGACCCTGCTGCGCAACGCGCGATCATCGGCAGCCTCTCGATCGGTGGCACCCGCAATGCGGCTGCGGTCGATGCGCTGCGCCCGTTCGCCGAGGCCTCCGATCCCGTGATCAGGGACGCTGCCCTGCTGACGCTGTCGACGATTGCACCGGCTTGGCGCGAGAGCGCGCAGCGCGCGGCTGCCGGCGCGCCTCGATCGGTAGCGCCGCCTGCCGCGGGCGTGCGCGGCGTGGCGATGATGGCGCTGATGCAGGCGGTGCGCAGCGGCGATGCGGCGGCGATCGCGAAACTGGTTCCGCCGGAGAAAGCCAACGCGCCGTTGGTGATGCCCGACGGCAGTGCACCGGGGCGGGCGCCGCTCGACACCGCGATCGATCACTGCGGCCTGCCGCAGGTCGACACGCCGCGGCTGGTCATGGTGGTGCGCACGCTGCTCGGGCAGGGTGCTGATCCGGAACGTCCGGGTCCCGATGGCGACACGCCGATGACGCGGGCGAAGTACGCCTGTCCGCCGGAGGTGATGGCGGTGCTCGCGGGTGGTTGAACCGGCGCCGCGCCTGCCGCAGAGCGCGCGGCTGGCGCCGGTCGGCGTTTGCCCGCCACAATACCGGCCTTGGGGCCGTTCGCTGCCCCGTGCCGGACGGTGAGGCGCCATGGCTGCGATCAAGGAAGCGAAGGTTCCCGATATCGGCAACTACAAGGACGTGCCGGTGATCGAGTGGCTGGTCGCCGTCGGCGATACGGTCAAGCCCGAACAGGGCCTGCTGAGTCTGGAATCCGACAAGGCCACGATGGAAGTTCCCGCGCCGTTCGGCGGCGTGGTGCGCGAGCTCAAGGTCAAGGTCGGCGATTCGGTCAGCGAGGGGACGGTGGTTGCGCTGATCGAGGACACGGCTGCGGCGCCAGCGGCGGCCGCAGCAGTTGCCAAAGCGCCATCAGCGCAACCGCCACCAGCAGCAGCAGCGCCAGCAGCAGCCGCGCCAGCGCCTGCGACGTCTTCCGAACCGCCGCCGGCAGCGACTGCGCCGCTCGCTGCATCGCCTGCAGCGGCGCTCGCGCGCGTGACCACCTCGCCGCCGATCGCATTCGACAGCAGTCAGGTCATGCCGCAGGCGGTGCCGTACGCGAGCCCCGGTGTGCGCGCCTTTGCGCGCGAACTCGGCGTCGACCTGTCGAAAGTGACCGGCAGCGAGCGCAAGGGCCGCATCGGTCGCGCCGATGTCAGCGCGTACGTCAAGTCGACGCTTGCGGCCCCGCCATCCGCCGCACCCGCCAGCGGCGCAGGGCTGCAACTGCTGCCATGGCCGGTGATCGACTTCGCGCGCTTCGGCGAGATCGAGTCGAAGCCGCTGTCGCGGATCAAGAAGCTCTCGGGCGCCAATCTCGCGCGCAACTGGGCGATGATCCCGCACGTCACCCAGCATGATCTGGCCGACATCACCGAACTGGAGGCCTTCCGCAAGAAGCTTGCGGAAGAGAACAAGGACCTCAAGGTCACGCCGCTGGTGTTCCAGATCAAGGCGCTGGTCGCGGCGCTGAAGAAATTCCCGCAGTTCAACGCCTCGCTCGACGCCAGCGGCGAGAACCTGATCCTGAAGAAGTACTTCCACGTCGGCATCGCGGTCGATACGCCCGAGGGCCTGGTGGTGCCGGTGATCCGCGATTGCGATGGCAAGGGCCTGCTGGATCTGGCCGGCGAGCTCGGCACGGTCAGCGCCAAGGCCCGCGATCGCAAGCTGGGGCCCGCCGAGATGAGCGGCGGCTGCATCTCGATCTCCTCGCTCGGCGGCATCGGCGGCACTGCGTTCACGCCGATCGTCAACGCGCCGGAGGTGGCGATCCTCGGCGTATCCAAGGCCGCCATCCAGCCTGTGTGGGATGGCAAGGAATTCAAGCCGCGCCTGATGTTGCCGCTGTCGCTGTCCTATGATCATCGGGTGATCGACGGTGCCGATGCGGCGCGCTTTACCGCCTATCTTGCGCAGCAGCTGGGCGATATCCGCCGGCTGCTGCTGTAACCGGCGAATGCCGGTGCGCCGCGCAGGAGCTGTTGCGCGACCACCGGGAACCGTGGTGGCCAAGGAGATCTCAGGGATGGACAAGTCACCGCTGTGGACCGCAGTAGCCGCCGATGGTTCGGTGGAGGACGTGCGCATCATGGATCTCGACGTGGCCAGGACCACCTGGTCGCGGGTGCATGAATCGATGCGGGTGGTGCATCTGCGCCTGAGCCGCCAGCCCGATCTGCAGTGGATCAAGTTCTTCCACGAAGAGCGCGAGTCGCGCATCGGCATCCGTCGACGCGGGCTGTGGATCGAGGATGGTTACGTGGCTTTCGATTGTTTGACCGACGAGATCGAAAGCCACCATCTGCCCGATATCCGCCGCTCGCTGGACTTCGCCAATCTCAAGTACCGCGAGTTTGTCGCCGCCCGGCAGCGCGAGCGCAGCGACGGGGTGGACGCCGGGCGCAGCGAGCAGCGCAAGCTGGAAGCGCTGCGCACGCGGTTGCGCGAGAGCTTCGGCAGCGCGAAGGCTGCCGCGGCCAAGCGGCCGCCTGCTGCGGCGCGACAATCGGCAGTGGTCGCGCCCGCAGCGCAGACGCAGGTTGCCGCGCCCGCAGCGACGGCCGCGGCTGCTGTCGATGCGAAGGTTGCGGCAAGGCACGACACCGATGTCGCCGCGCACGCGGCAGCGGCAGCGGAGTCCGCGCCAACCAGCCTCGAGGACAACATGGCGGCGTTTCGCGACAGCTTGCGCGCAGCAAGGCAGCGCGGTGCTGCCGATGACGACAATCCGCACTCCTGATCCGGTACAGACTGCACTCGGCATTTGACAGCGGCTACACCAATCCACGCGACGCAACGAGGCAAGCTCATGGCCATCATCGAGATCAAGGTTCCCGACATCGGCGGCATTGCGGATGTGCCGGTGATCGAACTGCTGGTCAAGCCCGGCGACAGCGTGCGCAAGGATCAGGGACT
>JBBRFN010000174.1:0-3797 GCA_038224265.1 Lysobacterales bacterium | reverse complement strand
GCAGCTCCTGCTCGAAGCCCGCCACCGTGATCTTGTTCAATTCCTGGAACCACTGCCAGTATTCCGCGGGCGTGGCGACATGGCCACTGCGCTCGATGCGCCTTGGCTGTGTGCCCAGCACCATCTCGCGCAGCGCTTCGGCGGCGCGAACCGGGACGGCGCGAACCGGGACAGGCACGATGCCAAGTTGCTACCCAAGTCCCTCCAATCGTTGCCTGTCCTCGTTCGCATTTTCTCCAAGTCCGTGTAGGAAATTCGATGCCTGTCCTCGTTTTCCCTCCGTGCGATGCCTGCCCTCGTTTGCCTTCGTTTGCCTTCGTTTGCCTTCGTTTGCCCTCGTTTGCCTTCGTTTGCCCTCGTTTGCCCCGCCCGCGTGTAGGAAATACATGGCCTGTCCTCGTTTGTGCTGTCCTCGTTTGTGCTCGTTAGCCTGTCGTCCCTCTTGCCGCGACTCAGCTGCTCCTCGGCCTTGTGCGTCGCGCGCCAAGACGCTTCGAACGCGTCCAGTCCCCTCACCGATTCCGCGGCCGCAGTCGTGTATGCAGTGGCTCCATGGCTTCGCTGGCCTCAAGCGATCCACCATGGCTCTACCGGGCCCGCCAACTCCGGGTTGCGTCGTAGTCCTGGGCGTCGGGCGGCGGTCCGATCTATGCTTGCCTGCGCCTACGAACCGCTCAGCACATGGAGACCCATACACATGCCGATCCCCAGCTTCCTCACAATCAGCCGGGTCGATGACGGGCCGGCGCTGGCGGGCGCGCTGTTCAAGCGTCGCTTCGACCAGCAGCTGGTTCGCTTCGGCGATCACTATGTTGCGCTTTATCGGGCGGGCGAAGGTCGGTTCGCCACCTTGGGCTATCTGCATGTCACCGCTGCCAGCGAGATCGCCCTGATCGGCGGCGGCTGCACCGACAATCAGATGCTGGAGTCGATGGATCAAGCCCACAGTGCAGCGTTGCGCGCGTCCGGCGGCGCCCTACTGCACATGCTGATGTACATTCTTGAAACGCGTACCAACGATTTCGAGGCCTTCTTCGGCGTGTGCGGGAATCCGCGCGCTTATGAAGTTCTGTTGCAGATCGGCTTCAAGCCGACACCGGATCCGAAGCTCCTGATTTTCGCCAACCGCGCACTCGGCGCATCGCGCACCGAGCTCCTGATTGAGAAGGCCGCCAGTTTCATGCCGTTCTAGGCGGCGTTGATCTCGGCGGGCACCGATCCATCGCGAAAGAACGACTGCGCAATCGGCCAGAAGCGCCAGCCGCTCGGGTCACGGCGCACCAGTTCGTCGAGCAGCTCGCCAAAACGACGCGTTCGTTCCTCCGGCGTGCCTGGCCGCAGGTGCTCGAAGTACAGGTGCCGCTCTCCCGTGCTCAGATCAGTGTCGGAGGAGAACAGGTACACCGGAACATCGAGCTTCTCGGCCAGTTCGAACAGATTCTGAGCCAGATGCGTCGGATGTCCGGCAATCTGCACCGGTACTGCGTCCGGGCGGTTCGTGGGCATGTCTGCCAGCCCGAATCCAATCTCGCCGGCCGACAGCAGTTCGCTCAGTCCGGCGCTCGCATTGCCACGATAGACCAGCGGCCGGCCAGCCGCGAATGCAATCAGGCGGTGCCGCATCCGTGCATAGATCCGCTCATGGAGCGCGAGTTTGGCCAGCAGAAGGTCGAGCCGCGGGGCGATGACGTTCATCGGCAGGCCGCAATCGCGAAGATAGGGCAAAAACCAGTAGCCGCATCCGTGATGGGTTCCGATGAACATGACCGGGCCGCGCTGCGGCAGGACATCGCCATGAGTGCGAAGCCAGCGCTTCTGATAACGCTGTCCGCGCAGCACGACCAGGTACCCGTCGACCGCATCGATCATCAGCCGCCAGCGCAGGCGGCGCGAGAACGCTTCTGCGTCGGGCGCCACGCCAAATCGATGCGCCATCTCGGTAGCCGCACTGACCTCTGCAATGTGCCAGCCACGCCAGCGCGACAGGAACCGCATCAGCCGCAGCGTCAACGGCCAAGGCAGCAGGGCCCCGACGCCGGGTAACACGAACAATTCGGCAACCTCGCGCAGACGCTTCTTCTGCCGCGGCCAGAACGACTGTAGTGGATCCATCGAGGTCGGGTTCTACGGGAATGAGCGACCGCATGCGGCCGTAGGGTAAAGTGTACCAACACCAGTTTCCAGACCAACTCGCAGGCACTGCGCACGGCTGCAACGGCGCGGATATAGTTTGACGGTCGCTGCGACGCGACGCTTGGACCTGCCGATGCCCCGACTGATCCTGACCTACCACGCGACCCGACTCGATGACTGGAGTCGCAGCGGCGCCGACCTGCTGGCGCTTGCCGCCGACCTGGTGCTGCTGGCCGACATGGGCATGCCCGTGCTGCCACTGTCGCGCTTGCTGGAGCCCGGCTGCCATGACGGCGTCGCGATCACCTTCGACGACGGCACCCGCATGGATGGCGAATCGATCCAGCATCCGCGCCTGGGACGACTGCCCTCGATGCTCTCGGTGCTGGTAGCCGCACGCGCGCGCTTGGGCGAGCTGCACGTTTCGAGCTTCGTGATTGCGTCCGGGCAGGCGCGGGCCGATCTCGATGCGGGCCTGGCGCACGCCTATGGCCCGCACATGATGTGCGATCGCTGGTGGCGCGCAGCCGCGCATTCTGGCTTGATGAGCCTGGAAAACCACAGCTGGGATCACAACCACCCCCTGGTCCAACGCAGCGTCCAGCGCGACAATCGCCGCGGCAGCTTTCTGGACATCGAAACCCCGGCCGAGGCCGAAGCGGAGATCAGCGCCGCCAGCGACGAGATCGAGCACGTAGTCGGTCGCCGGCCACGGTACTTCGCCTATCCCTTCGGCGATGTCAGCGACTTTCTGCGCAACGAGTGGCTACCGCAGCGCGGACCGCAGATCGGTCTGGAAGCGGCGGTCGGCACCGACCCGCGGGCGCTCGGCACGAACGACAACCGCTGGAATTTGCCGCGCTTCGTCAGCGGTCGCGACTGGCGCGACGACGCCAGCCTCTCAACGCTGCTGCGGTCCGCGTGACGCCAAGTCGCCGAACCGCCCGCTTGCACGCGCTGGATGTGTACTAGGCAGCACGCAATGCAGTCGTGACAGGCATCCGCGCCGCACGCACTGCGGGGAACAGCCCACCCAGAAACCCGATTGCCAGCGCGATGATCGCGCCGGTACCGACCAGGTCCGGGGTGACCCGGAACTGGAACACCAACTGGGTGAAGCCGCCGCCGAGGGTGGACACCGTCATGCCGTTGAACAGCACGAAGGCGATCAGCGCACCGGCGAGGCCGCCGACCAGCGCCAGCAGCATCGCCTCGATCATGACCGAGGTAACCACCGCGAAGCCGCTGAAGCCGATTGCGCGCAGGGTGGCGATCTCGCGGGTGCGCGCCGACACTGCGGCATACATGGTGTTGAGTGCTGCGAACACCGCGCCCAGACCCATGATGATCGCCACGAAGACGCCGAGGAACTTGATGTTGCGGGTGGTCCCTTTGGTCTGCTCGGTGTAGTAATCGACCTGGCGCTTGACCTCGACATTGACCCTTGGGTCGACCTTGAGCGCGGCGGCAAACGCGTCGAGCGTGTCCGCGGTGTCCAGACCGACAAGAATGGTCGAGTACAGGTTGTTGCGACCCCACGCGGTCTGCGCGGTGGCCGCATCGGTCCAGATCTCGCTGTCGAAGGAATCGCCCGACTCGAACACGCCGACGATGGTCCAGTCGGCGCCGCGCAGGCGCACCGTGCGGCCGACTTCGAGTCCTTC
>JBBRFN010000173.1:0-3842 GCA_038224265.1 Lysobacterales bacterium | reverse complement strand
ATGCGGTGATTGCTCGCACCGCCGCAGCGCACCGCGTACTTCTGCGCGAGGCGCAGGCCGGGCAGCGTCTTGCGCGTGTCGAGGATCACCGCGCGGGTGCCGGCCACGGCAGCCACGAAGGCGGCTGCCACCGTCGCGGTAGCGCTGAGCGTCTGCAGGAAGTTCAGCGCGCTGCGCTCGCCACCGAGCAGGGCGCGCGCGGGACCGGCGAGTCGACAGATCAGGTCGCCGGGCGCAAACCGCGCGCCATCCGCGAGCGACCAGTCGATCGTGGTGCGTGGATCGAGCTGCTCGAAACAAGCCTGCGCCCAGGCGCGCCCGGCTAGAACACCGGCTTCCTTGGCCGCGATGCCGGCGCGTGCCGAGCGATCAGCCGGCACCAAAGCGGCGGTCGCATCGCCAGTGCCGATATCTTCGGCAAGCGCGCGTCGCACATCGTCGAGGATCGCCGCCGGCGGCGGCAGGGCCGCACCCACGGCCGTGTTCAGTGCGGAAAATCGTTGAACTGGGTGGTGCCGATGCCTTCCTCCGGCAGCATCACCGGGATGCCGTCGTCGACGCGGTAGATGACCTTGCCGTCGGTGGTGATCAGGCCCGCGTCGAGTGGCGTTGCCGGTTTCGCCCCGCTGACGGTCAGCGCTTCGCCGGCAGCGATTCGTTGATTGACGAAGGCCAGACGCGCGGCCGACAGCGGGGTGACGGGTACCTTGCTGACCGGACAGCACAGCAGGTCGATGAGGCGCTGGTCGATACCCATGTCGGATCCAATGATTGGCGCGGCTTGCGGCAGCGGTAAGATAGCGGTTTTGGCGGACCCCAGCCATGAGCTCAACAATGCCCGCAGTGGTGCGCGTCGGTGTGGTGATGGGCTCCCGTTCGGACTGGGACACCATGAAGCCGGCCAGCGATACGCTCGAACGACTCGGTATCGCGCATGAGGTTCGGGTGGTGTCGGCGCACCGTACGCCGGATCTGCTGTTCGACTATGCCGAACAGGCTGCGGCGCGCGGGCTGCAGGTGATCATCGCCGGCGCCGGCGGTGCGGCGCATTTGCCCGGCATGCTGGCGGCAAAGACCGCATTGCCGGTCCTCGGCGTGCCGGTACAGTCGAAAGCCCTGAACGGGCTGGATTCGCTGCTGTCGATGGTGCAAATGCCGGCCGGGGTTCCGGTGCCGACTTTCGCAATCGGGCAGGCGGGTGCCGTCAACGCCGCACTCTGTGCCGCGGCGATCCTGGCCCTGCACGATCGCGGCGTTGCCGCTGCACTGGACGACTTCCGTCGCTCGCAGACCGGCCAGGTACTGGCCAAACCGGACCCGCGCGACTGATGCCGGCGACGATCGGTATTCTCGGCGGCGGCCAGCTCGCGCGCATGCTGGCCTTGGCCGGCGCGCCGCTGGGCCTGCGCTTTCGCGTGGTCGATACCAGCGCCGATGCCTGCGCCGGCCAGGTCGCCCCGCTGACCCAGGCAGACTGGACCGACCTGGTTGCGCTGGAGTCGTTCGCGCGCGGCATCCACGTGGCCACCTTCGATTTCGAGAATGTTCCGGCCGCCACCGCGCAATGGCTGGCCGATCGGGTGCCGGTGTTTCCCGCGCCGCGCGCGCTGGCGGTGGCGCAGGACCGCTTGCAGGAGAAGCAGCTGTTCTTGCAACTTGGCATGGGTACACCTGCGTTCGCAGCGGTAGATTCGCGCGCGGCGCTGGATGCAGCGCTCGACGCGGTCGGCGTGCCGGCAATCCTCAAGACCCGACGCCTCGGCTACGACGGCAAGGGCCAGTTCCGCCTGCGCGGCCGCGAGGATGCCGATGCCGCGTGGGCAGCGCTCGGCGGGGTGCCGCTGATCCTCGAGCAGTTCGTGGCTTTCGATTTCGAGTGCTCGGTGATCGCGGTGCGCGGCCGTGATGGCGATTTCCGCACGTGGCCGCTGACTCGCAACTGGCACGTCGATGGCATCCTGTCGGCAAGCCTTGCGCCCGCCGCGGCCAGCGATGCGCTCGCCGAGCGTGCGTTCGGCTTTGCCCGCGCGCTTGCCGAGTCGCTCGACTATGTCGGCGTGTTCGCCCTTGAGCTGTTCGTGCGCGATGGCGAACTGCTGGCCAACGAAATGGCGCCACGCGTACACAACTCCGGACACTGGACCATCGAGGGTGCCCAGATCAGCCAGTTCGAGAACCATTTGCGGGCCGTACTGGGCATGCCGCTGGGCGATACTTCGGCGCGCGGACCCTGCGCGATGCTGAACTGGGTCGGTGCCTTGCCAGCGCGCGATCCGGTGCTGGTCGAACGCTAAGCGCACTGGCACGACAATGGCAAATAGCCGCGCGCGGGTCGCAAGGTCGGTCATGCCACGGTTGCGGCAGCCGACGTGGCCACTCTGCGCGATGCGCTGGCGCGGCTGGGCGTTGGACTTGATCGCGAGGCGCAGGTAGCGCCGGTGCTGGCCGCGCTCGACGGCCAGTAAGGCCAGCGGTTCGGGATCAACCGCTGGCGAAAGCGACCACGTGTTCGATGTCGGTCGCCACAGCGACCGTGCTGCCGGGTTGCAGCACGTGGTGGCTGGTGAACAGCGCATCCAGCTCGGCGCCATCGTCGAGCCTCAGCCGGTACAGCGTATCGGCGCCGCGGAACGACGCATCCAGCACCGTCGCACGCAGTCCGCCGCTGATTGCGGGGCGTAGATCGTCGGGGCGGATCAAGACCTCGACCCGGGTTCCCGCGCGCATGCTCGCGTTCGGCGCGGGCAGATCGCCGAGCGCGGTGCCGATCCGACCATCATTCCCGACGATGCCCGGCAGCAGGCGCCCCTCGCCGACGAAACCTGCCACGAAGCGGGTTGCCGGCTGGTGGTAGAGCTCATAGGGCGTGTCCCATTGCTCGATGCGGCCGTGCTGCATCACGCCGATCCGATCGGCGAAGGCGAAGGCTTCTTCCTGGTCGTGGCTGACCAGCAGTGCAGCGACCCCGAGCGATTTCAGCAGGCCGCGCATCTGCTCGCGCAGGCGCACGCGCAGGCGCGCATCGAGACTGGAAAACGGTTCATCGAGCAGCAGCAGGTCCGGCTGCAACGCCAGCGCGCGAGCGACTGCCACGCGCTGCTGCTGACCGCCCGACAGTTCATGCGGGCGTCGAGCCTGCATGCCCTGCAGCTCCAGCCGCTCGATCAAGCCCGCCACGCGCAGCGCGCGTTCTGCAGCCGGCAGGCGATGCAGTCCGAAACCGATGTTGCCGGCCACGTCCAGATGCGGAAACAGCGCGAGGTCCTGGAACACGAAGCCGATGCCGCGTTGCTCGGGCGGTATCGCGCTGCGCGCATCGGCGACCTGCACGCCGCGCAGCGCGATGCTGCCGGCCGCCGGCGGGTGAAAACCCGCCAGCGCGCGCAGGGTGGTGGTCTTGCCGCAACCACTCGGGCCCAACAGTGCGGCCAACTCGCCTGCGGCCAGCGTGAAGTCGATGCCGTCGACCACGGTTACACCGGCGATACGGCAGGTCAGCGCTTCGACCTGCAGCAGTGGCGCGATCGCGGTGGTCACTGGTCGAGCGGCGCTCGGGCGCGGTGCGACTGCCTCAGCGCATCTGGGCGGCGGCGTAGTCCCAGTTGACCAGGTTCCAGAACGCCTCGACGTACTTGGCGCGCGCGTTGCGGTAGTCGACATAGTAGGCGTGCTCCCACACATCGCAGGTCAGCAACGCAACGTCGCTGCCGGTCAGCGGGGTTGCAGCGTTGGAGGTGCTGACCAGCCCCAGCGAGCCGTCGGCGCGCTGCACCAGCCATGCCCAGCCCGAGCCGAAGGTGCCGATCGCGACCTTGGTGACCTCCTCCTTGAACTGGGCGAAG
>JBBRFN010000172.1:0-3899 GCA_038224265.1 Lysobacterales bacterium | reverse complement strand
TTCATCAGCTTGAACGCGCGCAGCTTGTCGGTAGCGGGCACGTGCGGGCCGCGGCACAGGTCGGTGAACTCGCCCTGGCTGTACAGCGACAGGTCCTCGCTGGCCGGGATCGATTCGATGATCTGTGCCTTGTAGTGCTCGCCGATGCCGCTGAAGTAAGCCACCGCATCGTCGCGCGATTTCACGCTGCGCACGACCGGCAGGCCTTCCTTGACCAGCCTGGCCATCTCGGCCTCGATCGCCGGCAGGTCGTCGGTGGTGAATGGGCGGACGTAGGCAAAGTCGTAGTAGAAGCCGTTGTCGATCACCGGGCCGATGGTGACCTGCGCGCCCGGATGCAGGCGCTGCACGGCCTGCGCGAGCAGGTGCGCGGTCGAGTGCCGCACGACCTCGAGCGCATCGGGATGCTTGTCGGTGACGATCTCCAACGCGACGTCGCGGTCGATGCGGTACGAGGTATCGACCAGCTTGCCGTCGACCTTGCCGGCGAGCGCGGCCTTGGCCAATCCCGGCCCGATCGCGGCGGCAACGCCTGCCACATCGATGGCATCGGGGAATTCGCGGCGACTGCCGTCGGGGAGCGTCACATGGATCATGGCAAGGTCCTTCAGACAACAAAAAAGGGCGCTGGGCGCCCTTTGATCTCGAAACAACCAGGAGACGCGACGCGCAGCGATTCAGCAGTGGCGAGTGGTTCGCGTCATGGTGATCGTGTTCTTTCGAACTACGGTTCCGTGGTGTGTGGTCTTCGTGTCGAGCATGCAGCGACGGTTGGGACAGCTACATCTGCGATCTGCGCGCCGTCCGCCGACCGGCACGCAACATGCCTTCGATACCAAACCGCAGCTGCAGCGAGGCGGCAACTGCGGCAAACCTCCGGAAGCTCCGGAGTGGTGGGCGCGACAGGGATCGAACCTGTGACCCCTACCATGTCAAGGTAGTGCTCTACCGCTGAGCTACGCGCCCGAAGGCCGTGTAGGTTACAGCCCGCGCCGCACCGCGGCAAGGCGCCTGCTACGCAGCTGGCGGCGGTCGTCCTATCATGCAGAAGCCGGCAACCAGGGGAATCGTCGGATGACATCCGGATTCGGCAGCGACACCATCGCGGGTTTGGCGGGACGCATTGCCGGGATGAGCCCGGCTGCAGTGCGCTTTGGCTGGAACAGCGCTCGACTCAACGGCCAAGGCCACATCGGCTTCGCCGGCGACGTGCTGCAGTTGCAAGGCCGGACCGGCAGCGACGGCGATGGCCTGGTGGTCGACCTGCGCGCCACCCGAGCGCAAGTGCTGGGCTGGCAGCGCCTCTCGGCACGCCGCATCGGCTTGCGCCTGCGGGCGGCAGCAGGCGGCGGCCAGGAGGGCCTGCGGACGCTCGAGTTCAGCCAGGATGCCGATGCCGATCGACTGGTCGCATGGTTGCCCGGCACCGGCACAAAGTCGAGTCTGATTCGTCGCTGGTACGAGGACCGCCTCGGCCCCTATCGGCGGCAGGCGCTGGCGACCTATGCGATCAGCGCGGTCATCGCCGTTTGTTTCATGTTGCAGATGGTTCGCGCGCGCGGCTTGAGCTTCGATACCGGCCAACTGTATGCACACGGCGCCAACCTGCCGATGCAAACCCTGGCCGGTGAGCCATGGCGCATGCTCAGCGCGGTGTTCCTGCACGCCGACTTCGGTCATCTGATCGGCAACCTGCTGACCTTCCTCTTGTTGGCGCCCTATGTGGAACGCCTTTACGGGCGACCCGCTCTGGTGGCGATCTTTCTCGGTGCCGGACTTGCGGGCAGTGCGGCCGATATCTTCAGCCACTTCAGCACCGTGGCGGTTGGCGCCTCGGGCGCGGTGTTCGGGGTGCTCGGAGCCCTGCTCGCCTATCCACTGCGCCGCCGCGGGCAACTGCCGCTGGCCTCGATGCGGGTGATCCTGGCGGTGGGTGGTCTGTACATGATCTGGTCGCTCAAGCAGGGCTTCGACGGCGAGGGCGTCAACAACAGCGCGCACGTCAGCGGATTGATCGCAGGTTTCGTGTTGGGGCTGGTGCTGGCACCGCCGTTCGAGATCGAACGGCGTTCACCGATGCTGCCGTTGGCGGCGGTGGGTGCGCTCGGCGTGGTCTTGCTCGGGTGCGGGCTCGCGTTCGCGGCCGGACGCGGGTCGGACGACTACCGACTCGCGCGCCTGATCGAAAGCATCCAGTCGCGCACCAAGGACATCGACAGCGCCTGTCAATCGGCGCAGAAACTGGCGCAAGCGGATCCGGGTGCCGGCCAGGCCGGATTCGAAGCTGCATGCGTGACTGACCTCGACGCGATCGAACAGCAGGTTCGCGGACTTTCGCCATCCGACCAGGGCCTCCGCAATGCGGTCGCCGAACAGCTGGCGCAGATCGCGCGCCGCCGCGAGACCAACCTCGCGGCCTCGCGCGTGTTCGCCGACATCGCCAGGATCAAACCAGCCGACGAAGCGCGGATCGCAGCGCTCGATGGCTGCGATGGCGCGCTCGATGCGCTCGACTCGCAATCGCGTGCGGTGGTGGGGAGGCGCTTGCGCGAGGAGTGTCTGGCCCCACTGGATCGGGCCATCGGCATGCTGGATGCCGCACAAGCCGGCAGTCCCGAGGCGCTTGCGTACCAGCAACGCTCGCGCAACCTGTGGCAGACCGAACGGCAATCGCTGGCAAGCATCGAACGCGCCGTGCTCGGCGGCGACGCCGCAGCCTTCGATGCTGCAGTGGAGGCACTCGATGAGGCGCGCGCGGAGCACGCTGCCGGTGGCGCCGCTCCGCCTGCGGCGGCACCCACTGCTGGTCCGAGATAGGAAAGTGAACCGGGCCGATGTCGGTGCATCGCAAGCCGTGTCGCCCCCACCCCGGTTTTCCATCCGGCCCGCGCGACTCGCGCGGGCGTTCGGTGGTTGGCGGCTGTGCGGCGCAACGTCCCGCCTCGCTCATCAAGGGGGAGCGAGCACAAGCGGCGCGGGTGGGAGGAAAGGGTGCGATGGAGATCTCTGTCGCCCAACAACCGCGTGCGTGCGCGGCACCGCCGCTACCCGATCAGACCCTGCGCTTTGGCCTTGCGGATCTCGTCGCGCACGCTGGCGGCGGCCTCGAACTCGAGCTCCTGCGCGTGCTTGTACATCTGTGCTTCGAGCTTGCGCAGCCTGGCTGCAAGCTGGGCCGGATCGAGGGTGGCATAGTCGATCACCGGTTCTGCCACCTTGCGCGCAGCAGCGCCACGCCCACGCGTTTTCTGTTGCGCGGGCTCGCCGCGCGCGCCTTCCATGATGTCGGCGACGTTCTTGACGATCGAGCGCGGCGTGATGCCGTGTTCGGTGTTGTACAGGACCTGGCGCTCGCGGCGCCGCGCGGTTTCGTCCATTGCGGCTTTCATCGAGCCGGTAATCACATCGGCGTAAAGGATCGCCGTGCCGCGCAGGTTGCGGGCTGCGCGCCCGATGGTCTGGATCAGCGACGAGGTCGAGCGCAGGAAGCCTTCCTTGTCGGCATCGAGGATCGCGACCAGCGAGACCTCCGGCATATCGAGACCCTCGCGCAGCAGGTTGATCCCGACCAGCACGTCGAACTTGCCCAGGCGCAGGTCGCGGATGATCTCGACTCGCTCGACAGTTTCCACATCGGCATGCAGCCAGCGCACCCGCACGCCGTTGTCGCCAAGGAACTCGGTCAGGTTTTCGGCCATGCGCTTGGTCAGCGTGGTGACCAGCACACGATCGCCGAGCGCGACGCGGCGGTTGATCTCGCCCAGCAGGTCGTCGACCTGGGTGCTGGCTGGGCGCACCTCGACGGCCGGATCGACCAGCCCGGTCGGACGCACCACCAGCTCGACGATCGCGCCCTCCGACTTGTCCAGCTCGCGCTGGGTCGGCGTGGCAGAGACGTA
>JBBRFN010000171.1:0-3978 GCA_038224265.1 Lysobacterales bacterium | reverse complement strand
GAACGGTGTGACTGTGACCGTCACCTTCGATGCCGAGTCTACGCATTCGGAAGCGCAGCAAAGAACGGGGTGGCAGGCGATTCTGGACAGCTTTGCCAACCACGTGCAGACGCGACACGTTCGCTAACGTTCGCAGCATGGGTCTTCGACCTGCAACGCGACGCGCGACTTCATCTAGCTGCTGCAGCCCGAGGCCGGCAAAGCCGCCCGGCCATCCACCAGCCAGCCGCCGCCAGCACCGCGCCTGCCGGCAGATCGATGAAATAGTGCTGCTTGAAGGTCAAGGTGCTGGCGATGCACAGCGCCGAAGCGATCGCGAAGCACCATACGATCCACGTTCGCTCACGCGCGATCAGCCACAGGCAAAGCAGGCAACTGGTGACGTGCAGGCTGGGCAAGCAGTTGACGGGTGCATCGACGCTGTGGACTGCGCTGGCGAGTGCGCTGGTGATTGCGTCGAGCTCGCCTGCGAGGGGCAGGGCAGGGCGCGGGATCTGGATCGGGTAGAGGACATAGACCATTGCAGCGAGGGCCTGCACGATCACCGCCGCGTAGAGGAACCGGCCGCAGCGGGCCAGGTCGCGGCAGGCGCTGAACGCGAGCACCAGCATGGGATATTGAGCCAGGTAGATCCACACGGTTTGCGGCCAGAACGGAATGGCGGCTTCCCAGTCGAACTGGGGTATCAGCACTGCACGCTCGCGGGTGAGTGCGGATGCGCTGGTGTAGAGCACCGCGCAGACCACGATGGCTGCCACGCCGGCCCACCACTTGTGCGCTTGGGTTCTTGGCAGCGGCAGTTCAGGCATCGAATTCGATGCCCTGTTTTCGATACCAGCTGCGAAACGCTTTCCAGGCGCGTGCGCCGAACGGACTGCGTCGCAGCAGGGCGATCAGTGCGCGGTTGATGCGCGCGGTGCGGCGGTCGAGCGGCCGCAGTACGTCGAGGAACAGCACGCAGCGGCGCGTTGCGGCGAGGTTCGCGGCGCGGTGCATGAAGGTGTCGTCGAAAATCAGCGCGCGGCCCTCCTCCCAGTGCAGCCGGAAGCGGTCGACTTCGAGCCAGCATTGCTCGGCATCGAGCGGCACTTCGAGTGCGAGGTGCACGCGAAGCAGGCCTTTGTACGGTCCGCGGTGCCACGGCAGCTGCTTGCCGGGCTCAAGGATCGAGAACATCGCGGTCTGCATGCCCGGTATCTGGCCGATGATCTGCGCGGTGCGTGGGCACAGCGCGCAGTTGCGCTCGGCGGCTTTGCCGTAGGCGTGGAACACGAAGGTGCGCCACAGCGCATCGCTGGTGATCGGGAGTTGTTCGGGCGAGATCTCGTGGAACGGCGGGATCGGCTCGGCACTGGCGAGCAGTTGGCGATACTCGGCGGCGATCTCGTGCCAGCGCGCTTCCAGCGCGGGTATCCACGCGAAGTCCGCACAGTCGTAGACCGCCGGGTCGCCCAGTGGCGAGTGGCGGGCCAGATAGCGCTCGAAGCGCTGCAGCAGGCGAAAGGCGAGCGGAATGGGTGCGTGCGGGCGATTCATCGAGGTAGCGGATGCGCGTGCTCAGTCGAGCAGGGTGGCAAGCAGCGCAGCCCAGAAATACTGGTGTGCGAAGCCGAGTCCACCCACCGATGGCTGGGCGTGGTCGATGCCCTCGAGGCTCAGCATGCGCGCGCCGCTCCAGACCTGGTCGATGACGAGGAATACACCGTCATGCGCCAGACCGGGGTGCGCCCGTTCGAGGTGTCCGCTGCGCAGTTCGAGTACGTTGCTCATGCGCTGCGCCGAAGTGGCGACCATCAGTGAGGGAACCGTGCCTACGATGGTATCGAGACGTTCGGCGACCGCACGCAGATTGCGGGTGTTCAACTCCGTGCATGCCGCGCCTGCGCCCAGCGCGGTCAGCAGCGTGGCTTCGAGGCGCTCGGACAGTCGCTTCGGTTGGCGGGAGCCTTCGCCATGCGTGCCGGGGAACAAATGTTCGAGATAGGGCGCCCCGCCGCGTGGCACCTGCACGCCGATCACGCCAGCGGTTGCTGCGGCGCGCGCGGGGGTGCTGGCCAGGGCCAGCAGGACTTCCAGTCCGCCCTTGCTGTGAGCCAGAAAGATCGGGCGCCGCCCGCTGGCGATCAGCTGGTCGATCTGCGCTCCGAGTGCCGCTGCATTGTGCGCCAATGTGCCGGCCGCTGCCGTGCGACCGATCGCTACCGGCCAGCCGAGACGCTTGAAGTGCCGCAGTGGCGCGCGGAAATGGTTCGGGATCCAGCTGCCGAACAGTCCGCGCACCATCAGCAGGGTGCAGTCGGCGGTGGCGCTGGTCGGCTGCGGACTGCTTGCTGCGATTCGCAATGCCTGCCGATAGCGCTCGACAAGTGCCTCGTCTGCGCGATGAACGGGAGAGTCGGGGGTCGACGGAAGGCGCATGCAGGATGGGCGTCGATTGCATATGATCTGTGCTGCAACCATACACATTGGCGATGCATTCCACGATGGCCATCGAACGCGCATCCACACCGCAGCAGGCCTGGCTAGGCCGGCACAACCTCGCGGTGCTCGCCGCGCAGACGCTGGCATGGTGGGGTCTGATCCAGGCCATGCACGTCCCGCTCGGCGTGCCGTGGAAGGTGGCGATCCTGATCCTGTTCTGCCTCGTCATGCAGGGCGTGTTCTCGATGATGCACGAGTGCTTCCATCGCAATGGGCACCGGTCGCCGCGGGTGAACTGGGCGATGGGCGCGTGGGCCTCGACGCTGTTCGGCAGCTCCTACACCCTGATCAGGGTCAATCATGAGGGTCACCATCAGCGCAACCGCACGCCAGCGGAGTTGGCCGAGTACATCCTTCCCGGCGAGCGGCCGGCACTCAAGGTCGGGCTGTACTACTTCGCGGTGCTCGGTGGCATCTGGCTGGCGAGCCTGCTGGCGACCCTGATCCTGCCGCTGGTGCCGTTCTCACGGGTCAAGGGTCTGGCGGTGCGCTGGGCCTCGATGGACGGCTACAATCGCGCGTTCGCGCAGTTCACGGCGCGCGACTGGCGCCTGCTGCGTGGCGAGGCGGTGCTGGCGCTGTGCTGGTGGATCGGATGCAGCTGGCTGTTCGGCTGGCAGTGGCAGACGTTGCTGCTGATGTACGCGGCATTCGGATTCAGCTATTCGTCGCTGCAATGGATCTACCACCTGCGCACACCGCTCGATCGCATCGAAGGTGCGTTCGACCTGCGTCTGCCGACGCCGATCCGCTGGCTGTTCCTGAACTTCAACTACAACCTGCAGCACCATCGCCACCCTGATGCACCGTGGCAGTCGATGCATGCGCGGGTCGACCAGCGCGAAACGCAGCCGCTGTGGTGGCGCTGGCTCGGCGCATTCCGGCCGCCCGAACCCTATCCGGCCGACCCCACGCAGTTGTCGAAGGTGTACTTCTGAACCCGGCCGCCGAGCACGACGCATCGCCTGCGCTGCACGAGCACTGGTATGCCGTGTGCCGCAGCAGCGATCTGGGCGCAGGCCGGCCGCTGGGCCTGCAGCTGTTCGACCAGCCGCTGGTGGCGTTTCGCGACGCGCAGGGCCGCGCGGCGGTGCTGGAAGACCGTTGCGCGCATCGCCATGCCCCGCTGTCGGCGGGTCGGGTGTGTGCGGGCAGGCTGCGCTGTCCGTATCACGGCTGGGAGTACGACGGCGCCGGGCGGGTTGCCCACGTGCCTGCGTTGGGGCACGACGCGCGGATACCCGATGAGCTGCGTGGCGTGAGCTATCCGGCGCAGGAACAGGACGGGCTGCTGTGGGTGTGGCCCGGCGCGGGCACGCCGAGCAGCGTGCCGCGCATCGCCACGGTGGGCGAACCCGGCTGGACCCGCTTCATCATGAAGACCCGCTTTCGCGCCAGCGTGGAGGCGTGCCTGGAGAATTTTCTGGACTGCCCGCACGCGACCTTCGTGCATCGCGGCTGGTTCCGTTCGCCGACCGGGAAACCGGTGCGCGCCAC
>JBBRFN010000170.1:0-3997 GCA_038224265.1 Lysobacterales bacterium | reverse complement strand
CACCGACTTTGAAGTGCGCATGGTGCCGACCTGGTTTCCATGGCCGCTGGCCGCAGTGTGGGTCAGCGGCGTGATCGAACTGCTCGGTGCCGCCGGCCTGCTGTTGCGGCGCACGCGGCGCGCGGCGGGCATAGGCCTGTTTGCCGTGACCATCCTCGTGACACCAGCGCACTTCCACATGCTCGCGCATCCGGAGCTGTTCGATGTGCCGTACTGGGCGCTACTGCTGCGCCTGCCGGTGCAGGTGGCCTTGCTGGCGCTGATCGCGTGGAGCACGTTTCGCGAACGCAGCCCAGCGCGGTTCTGATCGCGTATTCACGATCGGGCCCGGGCGCCGTGCGGTGTCGCACGGCGCCCGGGCCGCGAGGTTGGCACATGCCTTTGCCTATTCGGTGGCTTTCTTGGCGTCCGACGCAGCCTCGCCGCCGCTGCGCAGCGGGCCGATCTCCACCACCCCGGTGGGAGGGTTCTTCCACTGCTCTTCTTGCCAGGCCCAGTAGCGCTCGGGCTCCCAGAACTGCGGGTGATAGTAGGTCGAGCCATCGATGGTGATCGGACCGCCCGGCGTATCGAACGAAATCTGCAGGTTGCCCACCGCGCCGGTGCGACTGCCGGTCGACTGGTTCTTGGCACGCCGCATGGCCAGCGCCTGCCGGCGCTTGGCGACGGTGTCGCCGTATTCCGCATACAGGCCCTCGCCGATGGCGATGGCCTGCTTGCGTTCTTCTTCGCTCAGGCTCGCCCAGTACGTCTCACGCTGGATCAGCAGCACGCGGAAGTGGCGCTCGGCTGCCAGATCCATCCAGGCGTAGGCGCTCGGCCGATCCTTCTCGACGCCCTCGCCACGCCACAGCATCTCGGCCACCATGCCCTGCGAGGGCTTGTCGGCGTAGCGTGCCGCGCGCCTGAACAGCTTCAGCGCCTTCGGAAAGTCGCCTTCTTCGTACGCCTTCAGCCCGCTCTGGCGGTACTTCAGATCCGGGTGTCCATTCAGGAAACCCTCGCTGCCGAGGATGCGCGGGTCAAGCGGGCGTTCCGCATTGCCGGTGGCGAATGCAGGCAGCGCCAGCAGGGTAGCGACGATAAACATCAGGGTGCGAATCTTCATGCAGCTCTCCGTCCGTGAGCGCGGACTTTAGGCCAAGTCGGCCGCCGGCCGCATAGGCCATCAGTCGTGGTCGGATGCCGGTCCGGCAGCCGTGGCTTGCGCCGCAGCGCGCACGGAGGAGCGTCAACGCGGCAGCGATGCAGCAGCCACGCGGCGTTCCGGCGCAGCCTGGTCGGCACGCGACCCGATCGCGCGAAGACACACATCTGTGTACGTTGGCGCACTGTGTCAGCGCCACATTGCGCGCAACCTAGCGGCCTGTTCATTCGTCGTGGTGCCGCACCATGAAGATCGTCGAGGGTTCGCTCTGGATCGCCGGTGTCGTGCTGTTGCTGGTGTACTTCAGCGGCAGTGCGTGGGGCGAGCATGAGCGGTTGCGCGGCATCGAGGCCTTCGCACTCGCGCGCGACATCGGCGCACGCCCCACGCCGATTGCCGCGGCGCTGGATTCGGCGCAGGGCGCGGTGGCAGATCACACCGCTGCGATCCCCCCGACTACGACCCGCGCGAGGGTGCAGCCGGCGAGCTCCGCCGACTCTCCGATCGCGGTATTGCGCATTCCGCGCATCGCGCTGGAGGTGCCGGTGCGTCAAGGCACGCAGGATCCCGTGCTGTCGCGCGGTGCCGGTCTGATCGAAGGCAGCCCCATGCCCGGCACCCCCGGCAATGTCGCGATCGCCGCCCATCGCGACAGTTTCTTTCGTGGTTTGCGCGACGTGGCGGTAGGCGACCTGGTGGAGCTCGATGCGCTGGATCGCACGCTGATCTACCGCATCACCGACCTGTCGGTGGTCGCGCCGGGCGCTGTGCACGTGCTCGACGAGATCGGCCAGCCGGCTTTGACTCTGGTCACCTGTTACCCGTTCCAGTTCGTTGGTCGGGCGCCGCAACGATTCATCGTGCGCGCTCTACCCCTCGGTACCCCCACCAGCACTTGAAGGAAGACATCATGAAAACGATCAACAAGACGCGCTTCACCATGACCCTGCTCGCAGTCGGCTTCGCGGCCGGCGCGCTCGCACAGCAGCCGACCTCGGACAACTTCCCGGTCGCACGCGATCGCCCGGCGACCTGCGAAGATTTCAAGTGGAGCGACCAGATGCTGCAAGAGTATCCGCGGGTCGTGGATGCCTGCCAGGAAGTGGTGACCGTCGATGGCCAGACTTTTGCCCGGCTCAACGCGCAGTTCGTCCGCGTGCAGTCCGACGGCGTGGTCAGCTTCACGGTGCGCGATCGTCGCGAGCGTTTCGTCGACGAGCTGACGATGCTGCCGGCCGCAGGCCAGAAGGCGTTCATCAACGACCGTCCGACCGAGTTCCGTAACCTGCGCACGACCGACGCGATCAATCTGTATGCCGCGGAAGGCGAGTACGGCTTTTCGACCGATCCGCGTGGTCCGCGCGAGCAGCGGGCACAGGTGCGCACGGTAGTAGCGCAGTCGAACGCGCCAGCGCCAGCGGCACCGGTGTACGAGAGCTCCACGGCGGTTGCACAGGTCGATGAGCCAGCACCGCGCATGCTGCCGCAGACTGCCGGCAGTCTGCCGTGGGTCGCACTGGCAGGCATGCTGTCGCTGCTCGGTGGCCTGGGTCTGGCGATCCAGCGCAAGCTGTAAGCGGTCGCGAGACCGTTGCAATGCGACAAGGTCGTGGCCCGCACCGGGCCACGACCGATTTATCTCGGCTGCGTGTCGTGCGATGAACCGCGCTTGCCTGCAATCGGTGGCTCAACCCCGCGGCGATCGCACTCGGCGCACGCTCAGGTAATTACATCGGGGCGCGCGCGCCCAGTGCGCAGCTCAAGCGCGACCAGCTCATTGGCGCTGGCGATCAGATCGGCGAGCGCTGCCTGGGTATCGTGCGCAAGCTGTGCAGGATCGTCCTCGTAGCGCTCGATGTAGATGCGCAGCGTCGCCCCGCTGGTGCCGGTGCCCGACAACCGGAACACGATACGCGCGCCATCGTCGAATACGATGCGCAGTCCCTGGTGTGCCGACACGCTGGCATCGATCGGGTCGGTGTAGCTGAAATCATCTGCCAGCGCGACGCTGCGTGCACCGATCGACGTACCGGGCAGGCTGGGCAGGCGCTGTGCGAGTGCCTGCATCAGCGCCTTGGCCATTGCCGCATCGAGACCTTCGTAGTCGTGGCGGGTGTAGTAGTTGCGCCCATACTGCGCCCAGTGCGCGTGCGCGATCTGCTGCACGCTCTGGCGTCGTACCGCAAGGATCGACAGCCACAGCAGCACCGCCCAGATGCCATCCTTCTCGCGCACATGGTCCGAGCCGGTGCCGGCGCTTTCTTCGCCGCACACGCTGATCCGCCCGGCGTCGAGCAGGTTGCCGAAGAACTTCCAGCCGGTCGGTGTTTCGAAGCAGGGGATGCCGAGTGCTGCGGCCACCCGGTCTACCGCAGCGCTGGTCGGCATCGAGCGTGCGACGCCAACAATGCCCTTGGCATAGGCCGGTGCGAGGTGCGCATTGGCCGCCAGCATCGCCAGCGAATCCGATGGTGCGATGAAGATGCCGCGGCCGATGATCAGGTTGCGATCGCCGTCGCCGTCGGAGGCCGCGCCCAGATCGGGCGCATCCGCGCCCATCATCGTATCCAGCAGCTCCTTGGCGTGGACCAAATTCGGGTCGGGGTGGTGGCCGCCGAAGTCGGGCAGCGGCGTGCCGTTGCGCACGGTGCCGACCGGCGCGCCCAGTTCGCGCTCGAACAAGGCGTGCGCATAGGGACCGGTGACCGCATGCATGGCGTCGAAGGCGAGCCGGAAACCACCCTCGAACAACTCGCGCAGCAAACCGAAATCGAACAGCCCGCGCATCAGGTCCAGATAGTCGGCGACCGGGTCGAACACCGATACCACGGTGTCGCCCACCCGATGATC
>JBBRFN010000169.1:0-4359 GCA_038224265.1 Lysobacterales bacterium | reverse complement strand
CGCACTCACGAAGCATCCCATCGTCGCACCCGCGAAGGCGGGTGCCCAGTGACTTTCGCTCTGGCCCTACACCTCACGCGATCGCAATCTCTGGTCATAAGTCCCGCCGGCACGGATTGCCTGCTTCGATCAACGGATGCGGCGAAAGGCGCTGGGCACCCGCCTACGCGGGTGCGGCGGTGGGGTAAATCGCCAGGTGCGGCTGTTCCGCACCCAAGAAGCAATCCCTCCTCGCGCTCGCCAAGCAGACCAACGTCGCCCCCGCGACGGCGGGTGCCCAGCGCCTTTTGCCGCATCCGTTGATCGAAGCAGGCAATCCGTACCGGCAGGACTTTTGACCGGAGATCGCGATCGCGCGGGGTGTAGGGCCAGAGCGAAAGTCACTGGGCACCCGCCTTCGCGGGTGCGACGATGGGATGCTTCGCGATTGCGGCGATGGGATGATTGATCGGTGCGACGATGGGGTGCTTCGCGATTGCGGCGATGGGATGCTTGATCGGTGCGACGATGGGGTGCTTCGCAGTTGCAGCGATGGGATGCTTGATGGGTGCGACGCTGGGGTGCTTCGCAATTGCGGCGACTGGGCGCTTTGCGAAGTACTCCACCGTCGCACCCGCGAAGGCGGGTGCCCAGCGCGGTCGCCGCATCCACTGATCCAAGCAGGTAATCCGTAGTGACGGGAATTTTTGACCGAAAATTGCGATTGCGCGAGGTCTCGGGCCAGAGCGAAAGTCACTGGGCACCCGTCTTCGCTGCTTCGACGATCAGATCGGCTTCGCTTGAATCGGGCGCACTTCCTGCCGCATAGTTTCAGCGCGCTCACGCGACCTCAAGAATCTTCCGGCCCTATGCGCTGCTCACCGCACCATCCATACGCGACCCCATGCGCCGCATCCTGATCGACAAGCCCGGCGGCTACGACGCGCTGCGTCTGGTCGAGGAACCCGATCGCGCGCCGCAAGCGGGTGAAGTCGCGATCGACGTCGAGGCGTGTGGCGTCAACTATGCCGACAGCATCGTGCGCATGGGCCTGTACGCCTCGGCCAAGGCGCTGCATGGCTACCCGATCACACCTGGGTTCGAACTGGCCGGCCGGATCGTGCAGGTGGGCGATGGCGTGGATTCCTGCACGGTCGGAGATCCAGTCATCGCGCTCACGCTGTTCGGCGGATACAGCAGCCGCATCTGCCTGACACCCGATCGCGTGTTCCGTCGCCCCGCGGGACTGGATGCCGCGCAGGCCGCAGCGTTGCCCACGGTGTTCCTCACTGCATGGTTCATGGTCCACCAGCAGGTCCATCCACGGCCCGAACACATCTGGCTGGTGCACTCGGCAGCAGGCGGCGTCGGCAGCGCGCTGGCGCAACTGGGCCGCCTCGCGGGCGTGCGCGTGGTCGGTGTGGTCGGCGGTGAACACAAGCGTGCCGCCGCGCTCGCCGCCGGCTGCACGGAGGTGATCGACAAGTCGCGTGAGGATCTGTGGGCACGCGCCAGCGCACTCGCACCGCAGGGTTACGACGCAGTGTTCGATGCGAATGGCGTCTCGACGTTGGGCGAAAGCTACGCGCACCTCGCACCGATGGGAAAGTTGCTGATCTACGGCTTCGCCTCGATGCTGCCGCGCGATGGGCATCTGAACTGGCTGCGCATGGGCTGGGACTGGCTGCGCACGCCGCGCTTCAACCCGCTACACATGACGCAGAGCAATCGCAGCGTGCTGGCTTGCAATCTGAGCTTCCTGTCGGCCCACGCGAGCCTGCTCAGCGAGGGCATGCAGTGGCTGCTGCAACGCTTCGACAATGGCCAGCTCGCGGCACCGCCGATCGTGCGCTATCCATTGGCACGCGCGGCGGATGCGCAGCGCGCCATCGAGTCCGGCAGCACGGTCGGCAAGCTGGTGTTGATTCCCTGAGCCTGCTTCAGGAACCTCTGAACGAGTCCGCACCGGCGCGAGGACGTGTTCAGCGGCTGCCTGGCGACCCACATCGGTTCGCTACACCCGTCCGCCGGCGAAGTCGAAATTCGCCTCGGTGCTCCAGGGTGAGAACACATCCGAGGCGATGTAGTGCACGCCGAGCTTGAGCAACTCGCCGACCTCGCGCGCTTCCCGCGCACCCTGTGCGATTACCTGCCGGCCGTGTTTCGAGGCTTCAACGATCAGCCGACCGCGCTCGGCACCCCAGGTGCCGACCGTTGCCGGATCGGAGCCGCTGGGCGCTGCCAGACGCACCATCGCCACGGCCGGATGACGCAGCAGGCGCACATGCGCCTCGCCGCCCTCCAGCCCGCAGATACACAATCGCGCGCCGATCGGTTGCAGCGAGTCGAGCAGCGCGCCGATCCGCGCCGGATCGCGCAGCAATTCGCTCGCCATGAGCTCCAGCACGATCGACGCCGGTGCCAGCGCGCGCGCCTGCAGCTCGGTCGCCAGCCACGGCGCGAACGCCGGATCCAGCCCCGACTCGATGCTGATCGGCAGGAACAGGCGCATCTCGTCGCCGCGCTGCACGCGCTCGCTGAGCACCGACAATGCGCGACGCAGGCACTGGCGATCCGCAGCGGGCACCACGCCCAGTTCGCGCGCCAACTCGCGCAGACGATCCGGCGGCACTTCCATGCGCGTGCTGGCGCGCGGTGCAACCAGCGCAAAGCGCGTCGCGTACTGACCCGATACCTCGCCGTTCAACGGCACCTGGGCCTGATACTCGATACGGATCGCCTCTGGAATCAAAGGGCCGCGCAACAGCGTGCGCGCCAGCCGATGCACCGGGTCCTCGCCGGCGAGCCCTGCGCGCCCGGGTTCATAGGCCACGCCACCGGCAACCATGATCTCGCGCGCCAGCACGTGCAGCTTGCGGATTGCCGCATCCCCGCTGTCACCGCCGGGCGTCAGGCGCAGGCCGGCCACCGCGATCTCGAGTTTCAGCGACTCTTGGTCCGCACTCCAGCCTCGCGCGAGCAGGCGTTCGCGCAGCATGCCCAGCGACGAGCGCAAGGCGGGTTCGGTCTCGGCGCTCATCAGGCCAAGGAAAGTCATCTCGCCAAGCGCACAGATCGGCCGCAGCAACTCGACTTCGGAACACAGGGCCGCTCCGAACTGTTGCGACACCGAGCCCGATCCGATCAATCCCAGTCGCTCGTTGAGCGCCTGCTCGGCGACCACGGCGACCAGCACCAGCGCTATCGATTCGCCGGCCGGCGCGCCGGATACGCGCTGCAGTTCATCCATGAATGCGCCGCGCGATGCCAGCGCTCCGCGCCGCTCGGCGCGCGGCGGACCCTCCCCACGCGCCGGCAACTGGCGCGCACGGCGGATCCGGGTTTCCACTTCGGTCAGCAGGTGGCGCGGCTTGACCGGCTTTGTGATGAAGTCGTCGCCACCCATCCGGATGGCGTCGAAGCGCTTGTCCAGATCGGTCTCGCCGGACAGGAACACGATCGGCAGGAACGCGTACTCGGGACGCTCGCGAATGCGCTGCGCCACTTCGATACCGTTGATGCCGGGCAGATACAGATCCAGCAGCACCAGATCGGGCTTGAACTGCGCGAGCGCTTCCAGCGCTTCCTCGCCGGCAGCGCAGGCGCGGGTCGCGATGCCGCGCAGTTTGAGCACCGATTCGCAGAACACCGCCTGGCTGCGATCGTCCTCGACGATCAGCACGCGGTAGTCGAGGTTGCGCTGCAGGGCCAGCAACTCGTCGATCCGGGTGACGATATCGACCGGATCGGCTCCATCGATCACCAGATCGGCACCGGCACGCTGCGCAAACAGCCGCCGCGCGTGCTCGATGTCAGCACCCAGCACCACGCATCCGGCGCGCCCCTTGGCATCGCCACGCGCGCGCTCGGCCGCTTCGATCACCTCTGCCAATGGCGCGATCGACCCGCTGTCGACCAGCAGCACATCGGGCGCGGACTGTTCGGCCAGCGCGATCGCCTGCGCGGCATCTTCGCAGGGCTTGACCAGATAACGCTGCCGGCCCAACTGCTCGGACAGGCCCTGCAGCTGCGCGCCCGCCGCGCGCAGATACACCACCACCCGCCGATCGGCCGCGGCGTTACGCGACGGGGCGGCGCGCCGCGGTCCACCATCGGCTGCGGCGCTGAGGCGCTCGAGCATCTCGTTGAGCTTGGCGCGCTGTGCATTGGACGGGTACAGCCGGCCCTCGACGAAGGTGCACAGGTATACCGCCGCCTCGACGGCGGGACCGGCGATTTCGCGCACGGCGTCGGCTTCGGCCGCCGACGAGATGCGCTCGAGCTCCTCGTACTGGGCAGCCGCGGCCATCGCATTCCACGCGCCGGACTGCAGCTCGGCCCACGACTGTGTCAGCGCTTCGACCCGCTCGCGCAGCGAAG
>JBBRFN010000168.1:0-4490 GCA_038224265.1 Lysobacterales bacterium | reverse complement strand
CCGTGGAAGTCGCCGAGCAGGATCTGCAGCGGTATCAACACCGCGCCGATCACGATGCCAGTGCGCAGCGCCAGCCGCACGGCAGGCGCGCGATCGCCGCGCAACCACTGCCACGCCGACAGTCCTGCAAGCAGGAACGCGACCGTAAGCCCCGAGGCCAGCAGCATGTGGCTCAATCGATACGGCATCGAGGGATTGAATACGATCGCCCACCAGTCGCGCGCGTGCGCCACGCCCTCGATCATCTCGAAGCCGGCTGGCGTCTGCATCCAGCTGTTGAGCACGATGATCCAGAACGCCGACATGGTGGTGCCGAATGCGACCAGGAACGTCGCCAGCGTATGCACCCGGTTGCTGACCCGCTTGGCGCCGAACAGCATGATGCCGACAAAGGTCGCCTCGAGAAAGAACGCGGTCAGTACCTCGTAGGCCAGCAGCGGTCCGGCGATGTTGCCGACCGTGAGCATGAATCCCGGCCAGTTGGTGCCGAACTGGAAGCTCATGGTGATGCCGCTGACCACGCCCAGCGCAAAGCTCAGCGCGAACACCTTGACCCACAGCATGTAGGCATCCATCCAGCGCTGCTCGCCGCTGGCATTGAAACGCAGCTTGAAGTACAGCAGCACCCAGCCCAACGCGATGGTGATGGTGGGAAACAGGATGTGGAACGTGATGTTGGCGCCGAACTGGATGCGCGCTAGCAGCAGGGCTTCCATCGCTTACTCCTTGACCGCACGGGCACCACCGCCCAGCGCCCGGACCTTGTCGCCGAATTCCAGCACTTTTTGAACTCGCGTGCCCATTCGCATGAGCTTCTTGAGGGTGTCGGCGTCCAGCCGCTGCACGTCGTTGAACCAGCCGGTGACCAGCTCGATCAGATCGTGCATCTCGCGCATGCGGCGCTGGGCGTGCGCCTCATCGGCGCTCGCGGGTGCTTCGAGCAGGGCATCGCGCAGCATGGTCAGGGTGGGGTCGACCTCGCGCTTGCGGCGCTCCTCGGCCAGCGTGCGGAAAATCGCCCACACGTCTTCCGGTGCGCGGTAGTACTCGCGGCGATCGCCGGGCTGATGTTCCAGACGCACCAACCGCCACGATTCGAGCTCCTTCAGGCCCATGCTGACATTGGAGCGCGACACGCTGAGCGCGGCGGTGATTTCGTCGGCGTTCAGGGGGCGCGGGCTCACGAACAGCAGCGCGTAGATCTGGCCCACCGTGCGGTTGATGCCCCAGCGGCTGCCCATTTCGCCAAAATGCGACACAAAGCGCTGCGCGAGCGGGGAAACGTCCATTCAGCGTCCTGAAAGTTCAGAAACTTCTGAAAGTCTACCCCTCGGCAGTCATCGCGACGTGAATTTCCAGTCGCCCGGCGTGTCAGAGTTCAGCGACAATTAACCGCCTTGGCCCGACCCTGCACCGGATGGAGACCTCGATCCGCTACCGTGTTGTGCGCCGACTGGCTCTTGCTCTGCTGCTGGGTTGCGCGGCGGTGGCGCCGGCGGGGGCCCAGCGTGCGATCAGCCTGCAGGATGCGGTCGATCGCGTGCAGCGCGAGACCGGCGGCAAGATCCTGTCCGCCGAGAGCGTCAGCCAGGGTCGCGCGGATGTATACCGGATCAAGGTCCTGACCCGCGAGGGTCGGGTACAGGTAGTGACAGTGCCCGCTTCCGGCAGCGGACGCGCCAATGACCCCGAGCCGCCGCCGCAACGCGCTCGGCCCAATCAAACCAAGCCGGACAACGAGGACTGATATGCGCATCCTGCTGGTCGAAGACGAAGCACCACTGCGTGAAACGCTGGCCGCGCGCCTCAAGCGCGAGGGTTTTGCCGTCGATCTTGCCGCCGATGGCGAAGAGGGGCTGTACTTCGGCCGCGAAATGCCGGTCGACATCGCGGTCATCGACCTGGGCCTGCCGAAGATGTCGGGCATGGAGCTGGTCGCCGCACTGCGCAAGGACGGCAAGAAATTTCCGATCCTGATCCTGACCGCGCGCTCGAGCTGGCAGGACAAGGTCGAGGGCCTCAAGAGCGGCGCCGACGACTACCTGGTCAAGCCCTTCCATGTCGAAGAGCTGCTGGCGCGACTCAACGCGCTGGTTCGCCGGGCCAGCGGCTGGACCCGTGCGGTACTTGAATGCGGACCGATCGCGCTGGACACCACGGCGCAGACGGTGACCGCCAGCGGCCAGCAGGTGGAGCTGACCAGCTACGAGTACAAGGTGCTCGAATACCTGATCCTGCATGCCGGTGAACTGGTATCGAAGGCGGATCTGACCGAGCACATCTACCAGCAGGACTTCGATCGCGACTCCAATGTGCTGGAGGTGTTCATCGGCCGCCTGCGCAAGAAGCTCGATCCGGACAACGTGCTCAAGCCGATCGAGACCGTGCGCGGTCGCGGCTATCGCTTCGCGATCCCGCGCTCGAACTGATCCGCAGGCCGATGCATGAGCCTGCGGACGGAAGTCGGCGGCGGTAGCGGCGAGAGCGCGCTGAACGTGGCGAGCACGCCCGCGCGACCTGCGTCGGTGGCGCTCGAGCGGCCGGCCGCGCGCGGCAGGCGACCGGTATCGCTGCAGACGCGCTCGCTGATCGCCGCCAGCATGGCCCTGTTCGCATTCCTCGGCCTGTCCGGGTTCGCGCTCGACCAGGCGTTCTACGAGTCCAGCCTGCAGCAGTTGCGCGATCGCCTGCAAGGCTATGTGTGGTCGTATCTGTCGGGATCGGATGTCACGGTCAGCGGCCGCCTGGTGTTGCCGGAGTTCCCACCCGACCAACGTTTCGATCGGCCGCAGTCGGGGCTGTACGCAGGGGTCTCCGGCAAGAACGTGAGTTGGGAGTCGCCATCCGCGCTGGGCCGCAAGCTGCCGTTCGAGGTGCAGCTGGAGCCCAACCAGACACGCTTCGTGGGGCCGGTGGAAACCAATATCGGTGGCGTGTTCGTATTCAGCCAAGGCGTCGACTACGCCTATGGCGATGGCAGCAAGAGCGTGCGCCTGACCTTCCATATCGCCGAGCACCAGTCGGCGCTGGAGCGCCAGATGCAGGTATTTCGCCGCACCCTGTGGACCTGGGTGGTGATCCTCGGCCTGATGCTGCTGGCCGTGCAGTTGGGCGTGCTGCGCTGGAGCCTGACCCCGCTGCGCAAGGTCGAGCGCGATCTGGCGCGCGTCGAGCGCGGCGAAAGCGAGCGGTTGCCGGGCCACTATCCGCGCGAACTCGAAGGGCTGACCGAGACCCTCAACGATTTCATCCAGAGCGAACGCTACCAGCGCACCCGTTACCGCAACACCCTGGCCGACCTCGCGCACTCGCTGAAGACGCCGCTGGCGGTGCTGCGCAACCAGCTCGACTCGGGCGAGGACGGCGAGCGCCTGCGCCGACTGGTCGACGAACAAGTCGGCCGCATGGACCAGATCGTCGCCTATCAACTCTCGCGTGGCGCCACCTCCGGCCACACCACGTTCGCCGCCGCACTGGAGCTGGTCGCACCCGCGGAGGAAATCGTGCGCAGCCTGGAAAAGGTGTATGCAGCCAAGAACGTGCTGTGCGAGTTTGATATCGACCCCGGCGCGCGCTTCCATGGCGAGCGCGGCGACTTGATGGAGCTGCTCGGCAACCTGCTCGAGAACGCGTTCAAGTGGTGCGGGCATCGGGTGCTGTTGAGCGTGCGTCGCGCAGGCCCGATCGGCGCCCGCCGACCGGGGCTAGAGCTGGTGGTCGAAGACGATGGTCCCGGAATTTCGCCTGACCAGGTTGAACACGTGTTGCAGCGGGGCGTGCGCGGCGACGAGCAGGTCAAGGGCCATGGCATCGGTCTGGCCATCGTGCAGGACGTGGTCAAGGCGCAGCGCGGCGAGCTCGCTATCGATCGCTCGCCGGAGCTTGGCGGTGCGCGGTTCACGATCAAGCTGATGGCGACCTGATCGCGCGAGTCGCGCTGGCAGCGCCGCGCGCCGCGAGCTCACTGTCTCCTTGTGGGCGCTGCCATGGCAGCGACTGGGGCCAGCCATCGCTGCTGCAATCGCCGCCATGGCAGCTCCCACAAGGACCAGCGGCTGCTACCGCCAGACATGGCATCCGATGCTTCGACAACGCAGCGCATCCAGGCTTCTTCACCGCAACGCATTCACCGCAACGCTCGCCCGCTCCACGACTTGCCATGCTTCGCCACCACAAGTCTTGCGGCAAGCTCGGTGTCACCTTGTGGGAGCCGGCATGCCGGCGACAGGCACCGCAACCCTCGCCCACTCCACGACTTGCCCTGCTTCGCCACCGCAAGACTTGCGGCAAGCTCGGTGTCACCTTGTGGGAGCCGGCATGCCGGCGACAGGCACCGCATGCCCGCGTGGCGGTCTCGATTGCCCGATCGCCCGAGTCGCTGCCATGGCAGCTCCCACAAGGAGGAAGGGCTGCAATCGCCAGACATGGCATCCGATGCTTCGACAACGCAGCGCATCCAGGCTTCGTCACCGCAAGTCTTGCGGCAAGCT
>JBBRFN010000167.1:0-4524 GCA_038224265.1 Lysobacterales bacterium | reverse complement strand
TCGAAGTCGCAGTCGATCGCATAGTGCTCCACGCCCATGCTGCGACGCGCTGCGGCATTGAAGTAGCTGAACGAGTTTTCGGTCAGCGGCGGCCACTGATGGGTGGGGTCCTGGATCGCGCCATCGCTGCGCGCGTAGGGCACCACGATGGTCGCCTTGCCTCCCGCGACCAGGATCCGCTGCAACTCGTGCATGAACACGATGCGCTGGGCGCCGGTGAGGTGCTCGAAGAAGTGCGCGCAGTGCACTTCGACCACACTGCCGCTCGCGAAGGGCCAAGGACTGCTGGTCAGGTCCAGCACCAGGTCGGTGTGCGGCGTGGCGACGATGTCGACGCCGAAGAATCCGGGCTTCTTCGCAGTTCCGCAGGCCAGATCGAGGCGCAGCGGTTGCCCGGCAGGAATGCTCGTGGACATGATTGCAGGCTCAGCTAGCAGGCAGGACGCTTAAGGGCGCTGCGATCCGGCACGACCGGGTCGCGCGCCGCCCACATGGAACAAGGCTACCTGCCCTTGCGCACGGCGCCGACGATCGCCAGCAGCACGATGGCACCGATCAGCGCGCCCAGAAATCCGGCGTTCTGGCCTGCCTGGTACCAGCCCAGCGCCTGCCCGGCATAGGTCGCCAACAGCGCGCCGCCAATGCCCACCAGGGTGGTCAGGATGAAGCCCAGCTTGTCGTCGCCGGGCTTGAGCGCCCGTGCAATCAGGCCAACCACAAACCCGATCAGGATGGTCCAGAGAATACTCATTCAGAAATCCTTCAATCGTCAGCGCGCAGTGTACCCAATCATCGAGGCACGGTTGGGCTGTTACCGCACGCGGATCACGAAATCCGCCAGCCGGCTGGAGCAAGCGAGCACCCAGTCGGCAGTGGGGGATTTGCCACGCTCGCGCGTCGTAGGAGTTGGAACCCAAGGATACGGAGCCTCGCCATGCCGGAACATCTTTCGCGCCACGCGCTGTCGCTGTTCGAGCCGCCGACCCTGCATCTGGATCTGGGGCAGATTTCCGCGCGGCTGGATGTCGATCGGACGACCGCAGAACGCGCGGTGCGCGCACTGCTGCGCGCAAGACGTCTGGTCCGCGTGCATGCAGGACACGGAGCGCTGATCTATGCGCTGCCGCCGGCGGCAGTACCGTTGCCCGATCCCGCGCAGGGCGCAGGCGCTGCCAGCGGTCGTGCGGGCAAGCGGGCGGGCACCCTCACCGGGCGCCTGCTCGACGTGCTGGAACGCTACCGGGTCCCGATGCGAACCGCCGAGGTGGTGCTGCTGGCCGGTTTGGCCGACGATGCGCGACAGGTGTCCCGGGTCTCGGCCACCTTATGCATGCTGGCCCGACGCGGCCGCCTGCGGCGCGACAGCATCGACGGCTTCGGCGTCTGCTACGCGGTACTGAACGCCCCCGACCGATCGCGCGGCCCGCTGCTACCGCGCGAACTGATCGATGCGGGGTTTCGGCCCACGATTCCGCGCGACGGCGAAGCGCCGTTGGCGCTCGCCGAGTGGCTGCCCGATCCTGACCTGCCGGTGCAACTGAGTGCTGCCGCGATCTGCCAGCGGATCCGGCGCGGCTGGCCGCCTGAGCTCGCCTCCAGTCTGCCCCTGCTCAAGCGCCAGGCCGCGTGACCGCCATGTTGCAGTAACCTGCAGCAAGCACCGGTTGTGGTGCAATCGAGTGCTGCGCTGCACAGGTGTTTCGACGATGTATTCGATCGCTTTCCGACTTGCTGCGGGCCTGTTGATGGCGGCCGCGTTGGCTCATCTGGCGCCGCAGGCGCATGCGGCCGACACTTCGGCTCCGCCGATCGATGCCCGTCTGCTCGGCCACGCGGTTTTCGCTGCCCGATCCTTTGCGGAAGCGCCCGCGGATGCCCCGGCGGATGCGCGCATCTCCGGCAAATTCACCGGCGCGGACAACCTGCGCAACAGCGTGATCGGAAGCGCAGCGGCCCAAACCTTGGCGTCAACGGCTGCCCGTCCGACCGGGCTGTCGCTGCCGTTCGCCGGCCAGCCGGTGCAAGGGATCTCCGGCATGGTCGCGATCGGCGACGGCAGCTACTGGGCACTGGCCGACAACGGATTCGGCAGCAAGCGCAACAGCCCGGATGCGCTGCTGGCCATCCATCGCCTGCGCCCGGATTTCGCACGCGGCAGCGTCATTCGCGAGCAAACGCTGTGGATTCGCGATCCCCTGCAACGCATCGGTTTTCGCATCACCCATGAGGCAACTGCAGCGCGCTACCTGACCGGCGCGGATCTCGACCCCGAGAGCATCCAGATGGTGCCCGACGGATTCTGGATCGGCGACGAGTTCGGGCCATTCCTGGTCAAGCTCGACCGCGATGGCGTGGTGCAGCGCGTGATCGAGGCCAGTCTCGACGGCCGCAAGCTGCGCGGCCCGGATCACCCGCAGCTGCAGCTTGGCGCGACCCCGTCCGAGCACGTCGAGTTTGCAGTCGCGCGCTCGGGCGGATTCGAGAGCCTCGCCATCGATGCGGCTGGCCGCTATCTGTATGCAATGCTCGAAAAGCCGCTGTACGGCCCCGACGGATTGCCGGAGGGCCGCTTCCTGCGCGTGCTCGAGTTCGACCTGCGCGAGCAGATGTGGAGCGGCCGGTCAATGCGCTATGCGCTGGGCAAGGGCATAACGGCGGTCGGCGACCTGCAGGTGATCGATGCAGGTCGTGCGCTGCTGATCGAACGCGACGGTGGCGAGGGCGACGCGGGACTGGCATGCGGAAAGCAGCACAAGGCACCGGACTGCTTTCCCACCCCTGCCGGCCAGCGCCGGATCGTGATGGTCGCATTCGACCCTCACGCAGCGGACCCGAACCTGCACGAACTCGGCGCCATCGACCTGCTCGACATTGCCGATCCGCAGCGGCGCGCGCGCCGGCATGGCGACCGCGGGCGTATGCATGCGCGACGCTTCGCGATGCCGTTCGCCACCATCGAAAGCGTGCTGCGCATCGCGCCAGATCGCATTCTGATCGTCAACGACAACAACTTGCCGTTCTCGGCCGGGCGCTTCCTGCACCGCGCCGACGACACCGAGTTCGTGCTGCTGCGGGTTCCTGCACTGCGCTAGGCCGCACCCGCCAGTTCCTTCCCGCCACGGCGCTGTTCGGATCGCGCCTGGTGTTGCAGCGTCCCGCGCGGCGGATGCGCTGGTTGATTGCGATCAAGGCAAAGCGACCGCCGAGTCGCCACGATCCGGGTAGTGCACCGAAGCGCAAGGGGGCAACCGGTGGAGATCTCGGAACTCAACGTGCTGCGCTGGCTGCACATCCTGGCCATGGTCTACTGGCTCGGTGGCGAATGGGGCGTATTCCAGACCAGCTATCACGTCGTCGATCGCAACCTTCCGCTCGATGAACGACGCCGGCATATGCAAACCGCCTATCGCATCGACATCCTTGCGCGCAGCGGGATCATCCTGCTGTTGCCGCTGGGCATCCATATGGGCCACCTGTGGACGGTGCAGCCGTATGGTGGCGGCTGGCTGGTTGCCAATTGGGTGCTCGGCCTGAGCTGGCTGGCGCTGTGCTGGGCGGCGTTCATGTTCCGAGAAACCGACACCGGGCTGCGCCTGACCCGCATCGACGAGGCGGTTCGTTTCGTGCTTATCCCGCTATTGTTGATTGCTGCAATCAGCTCGCTGTCCGGTTACGGCCCGTTCAAGGGCGACCCGGGCTTTCGCTGGTTCGCGGCAAAGCTGGGCATCTACGGGCTGCTGCTGATCATCGGCCTGTTGCTGCGCTTCATCATGCGCGAATGGACCATGCTGTTCCGCAAGCTCGCAGTCGGTCCCGATGCCGCGGTCGAAGCGCGGCTCGAACACTCGATCCGCTTCGGCCGGCGGCTCGCCTATGTGTACTGGATCGGAATCGCCAGCGTGGCCTTCCTCGGCGCCACCAAGCCGTTCTAGATTTTCGTCGCAGACTGCCACCTACGGTCCACCGAGCCGCGGAACCCGCCCCCTGGATTCGGCACGGCGACCGCCCGCGCCGCAACCGGCTGCCGTTCATCCCCTGTCGTATTGCTGCGCTGCCAGCCCCGGACAAGAATAAGGGCTCTACTCGCATGATGAGACCGATGTCATGAAATATTCGCTTTTAATGCCATGCATACTCCTTGCAAGCGGACTTGTGCTTGCCGAACCCAACCCCGATCGCTCTTCTGGAAGCCTCCCGGAGTTTGCAAAGCTGGATGCCGATGGTGACGGCGTTGTCACCTTGGCGGAGTTTCTGGCCAAGCTCCCGCCGGAGTTTGCTGTCGACGCACCCGGATGCGACACTGACGACAACAAAATCCTGTCAATGGACGAGTACGCGGTTTGCAACGGTGGTGCTTCGGACACAGCTGAACTGCAGCCATCTGGCTGAAAGTCATCCTGCCTTCATGCACATGCCAGCGGCAGGGTCTGCGGTGGCATGATGCAGGCGTGTTCCCCCGCTGGAGTACGCATCAATGACCACCGACGACACCGCCACGCTTCCGCCATCCCCACCGCCAGGTCC
>JBBRFN010000166.1:0-4673 GCA_038224265.1 Lysobacterales bacterium | reverse complement strand
GACTGTGCGGCGATGGATTGCCCCGGCGCCTTCGCCGAGCGGATCGACCTCGCGATCGCCCGTGCGAAAAACCCCGTCGACCGCAGTGCATACCGGGCGCAGAAAGCGATTCATGACCTGCGCTGGCGCGAAGCGATCGTGTTGCTGGAGGAGGTGGCGGCCCAACGCCCCGGCGATGCCAACGTCCAGCAGCAATTGCTGGATGTGGCCGCGAAGGTCGTCGACAAGGCGCTGATGCGCCGCACCCTCGATGCGATCTGGGAGCCCGCCCAGACGCGGGTCGACCTGGCCATCGTGCACATCGATTGGGCCCATCGCGCCGGCGATTTCCCGCACGCAGGCGAGGAGGCCATGCAGCTGGCGCAAATCTGGCAAGACAACCCCCGGATCCTCTACCAGGCACATCGCGCGCTGCTGTGGGCAGGCCGGGTTGCGGATGCGGCGGAAATCCTGACGCGCTGGCAAGCCCTGGACGAAGACATCGTCTGGTCGATGCTTCCGCCCGCACGCCAGGCCTGCGCCGAAGGCCGCCGCGCGGAAGTTGAGAACGCCCTTGCCCGCCTGACCGAAGACCAGATATCGCAGCGCTGGCACTTGCTGATGCTGCTCGGTCGAAAGGACGAGGCCGCCGCCTTGCTGCAGCCCCTGGAGCGCAGCGGCAACCTTTCGGCACTGTCCGACTTCCTGATCTTCCTGCACTTCGACCCCGCTCCGTTCCCGTCGCTGATGGCCTTGCTTGCTCGCGAGAAGATCGACCGCCCGCCGCCGGTTCCGCTGCCCTTCGCCTGCCCGCCCGCGGACGCCGCACCATGAACCTGCTCGCCGAACTCAAGCGCCGCAACGTCATCCGCATGGCCGGGTTGTACCTGGTCGGCGCGTGGCTGGTGGTGCAGGTGGCGGGGACCTTGCTGCCGATGTTCGGCGCGCCGGAGTGGGTGGCGCGATCGGTGGTGATCCTGCTGGTCCTCGGCGCGGTCCCGGCCCTGGTGTTCTCGTGGCTGTATGAGTTGACACCGGACGGCTTCAGGCGCGATGCCGAAGTCGATCCGGCGCAATCGATCGCGCCGCAGACCACGCAGCGCATGGACCGGCTGATCTTTGTCGGCGTGCTGGCGCTGATCGCGGTGATCATCGTCGATCGCTGGTTGCCGCGGATTGAACCCGCGCCAGCGGTTGCCGACCGGCCGCTTGGCGGCGAGCAGGACGCAGCACCCAGCAGCGGCGATACGGCGACCGCCGCGCCAGGTGCTTCGATGAAGATCGACCCCGGCTCGATCGCGGTGCTGCCATTCGTCGACCTGTCGCCCGAGGGCGACCAGGCGTGGTTCGCCGACGGCATCAGCGAAGAGGTGCTGAACGTGCTGGTGGGCGTGGACGGCCTGACGGTCGCCTCGCGCACTTCGTCGTTCCAGTTCCGCGCACAGGAAGCGATCGGCGTTCCAGCCATCGCCGGCCTGCTCAAGGTGCGCCACGTGCTGGAAGGCAGCGTGCGCCGTGCCGGCGATCGCATCCGCATCACCGCGCAGCTGATTGACAGCAGCAAGGACAAGCATCTGTGGTCGGAAACCTACGACCGCACGCTGACCGCCGAAAACCTATTCGACATCCAGGACGAGATCGCGCGTGCCATCGTCGCCGCGATTAACCAGAACCTGGGCGTGCAGGTCGGCGTCGCCGCACCAACGCCGCAGCGCACCGCCAATATCGACGCCTATGCGCTCTACCTGCAAGCACGCCCGCGCTACAACGCGCGCGAAAACCTGCCGCAGATCGCCGAGCTGCTAGAGCGCGCGGTCGAGATCGACCCCAACTTCGTCGACGCCATCGCCCTGCATGCGTCGGTGGCGATGCTCAGTGCCGACTACGACGTCGCGCTGGGTGGGAGCACGGCGACTGCACGCCTACTGGCGCGGCGATTGGCGACACAGGCACTGGCACTCGAGCCGCGGCACGGCTTGGCTTTAGGGGTATTGACCAACCTCGATTCGCGCGAAAACCTCGAGGGCAAGGGCGCGCGCCTGTCGGTGTCCGAGATCACTCAAGGGTACGACGACGCCCTCACCGCCGACCATAAGAACCTGGACCTGCTGAACTGGCGCGGTCGCTGGCTCGCTTACATTGGCCGATTCGCAGACGCGGAAGCCGATTTCCGCCGTTGTCGCGAGCTCGATCCTGCCTATTCTCCTTGCCGTATCAATCTGGCGGGTGTGCTGACCGTACTCGGTCGACGCGAGGAGGCACGGCAGGCCCTCATCGATGCCGCCGCCGATGGCGCGCTGGTCACCATGAGCGCCGTCCTGCTGGCGCTGCACGCACTCGACATGCGCGAAGCGTTCTACATGATGGGCAGCGCGGACCCGATCCTGCGTGGTTGGCACGATTTTCCGACCCTATACGATGCATTCAGTCAGCCCGGTGCAGATCACAGCATCTTGTGTAGCCGGCTCGAAGCGCTCAGCCGACGATCAGCTGGCGACCTCTTCTCTGGCGGCATCGGAGATTTGTTGCCTGCGCTTGGCGACCCACGGAGGACGCTGGAGAGCTGGTTCGGCTGGCTCCCCACCATGGCCCACCACCGACAGTCGGCCGTGTTCAGGAAAAGCGTCATCGACGGCGGCCGCCTGCGCTACTGGCAGGAACATGGCTTCCCGCCCCAGTGCCGCGCAGTGGGCGCGGATGACTTCGTGTGCGACTGACGGGGCACGGTGCGATGATCAACTCGCGCACCGGCGATTGCCGTGGATTGGATCAGCAGCGCTCTAAGTGCTGCTTCGCCGCGCCATGGAAACGCCGCGAGACACCCATCGACAGCGGCACCAATTGACCGCATTCCGTACGGTCTGTACAGTTCGACCCATGAAACGCTCCAGCAAGCCTTTGAAGAAAGGCGCCGAGGAAGCACGGCAGCAGCTGCCTGCCATCCTCGCGGCGGCTGCGGCAGGGCATACGACCGTGATCACGCGCCATGGCCGCGATATCGCCGCGGTCGTGCCCGCGTCGGCAGTCAGGCCTGCAAAGCCTGCATCGCTGCTGGCGCTGGCGGGCAGCGGTCGCAAGCTGTGGGGCAGGAACAGCAGCAAAACCATCGCCACGCTGCGCGACGAATGGACGCGCTGAACCTTGCCGCGCTGCCCACAGGCGCACTGCTGCTGGTCGACAGCGCGCCGATCATCTACACGCTCGAGGCCCACGCCCGGTTCGCCGCGCGCTTCGCACCGGTATTCCAACGGCACGCCGACGGCGAGCTGTTGCTCGCGGTGACCACGATCACCATCGCCGAGGTGCTGACCGGCCCCTTGAAGGCCGGCGAAGAAGCCCTCGCGAAACGCTACCGCGCAGTGCTCGAGGCGTGGCAGGTGGTGGAACTGAGCACCGACATCGCCGAGAGCGCGGCGCGCCTGCGCGGCCAGTACGGATTGAAACTCCCGGATGCGATTCAGCTTGCGAGTGCGCTGGCGATCAATGCCGCCGCGCTGGTGACCCATGATCGCGATTTCAGCAAGGTTCGCGGCGTGCAGGTACTGCAGTGAAACCGCTGATCGTGGTGGCGACGATGCGCATATCGCCGGCCGAGCGCGGAAGCTAGGCCATCATGCTGCTACGCCGCGTCATCGAACACGTCCGCGAACAGAACTGGACCGCCATCGGCATCGACTTCCTGATCGTGGTGGTCGGCGTGTTCGTCGGCATCCAGGTGGCGAACTGGAACGCCGAGCGCGAGCGCACCCGCGATTCGGCGGTGTTCACCGCGCGGCTGAAAGCCGATCTTCGCGAGGAGAACTGGCGCTACCGGTTCCTGGTCGACTACCACCGCGACGTGCAGGCCGCCGCGCGCAAGGCCGCGGATGCGCTGGACGGCAAGTCCCCGCTGTCCAACGAGGAATTCCTGGTCAACGCCTACCGCGCGAGCCAGTACAAGCAGGGCTCGAGCCGCCGCGCGACCTTCGACCAGCTGATCTCGACCGGCAACATCGGCCTGATCCGCGACGACGCCCTGCTGCGCATCGCGGTGCGCGCGTACAGCATCGTTACCATCAATGAACTGGTGCGCGAGGGGGTGAACGCACGCTTTCGCGAACTGTTCCGGATGAGTATCGACACCGACGTGCAGCGGGCCCTGGCGGCCCAGTGCGGCGATCGTTATCTCGAACCCGGCAAGTTCGAGGGCATGTCCGAGGTGCTCGACTACCCGTGCACCACCGGATTGCCCACGGCCGTGATCGACACCGCCGCCGAGACCCTGCGCGCCGACCCGGACAGCCTGCGCTTCCTGCGCCTGCGAATCGCGGACCTCGAAACCCGACTGGTCGATCTGACCGGCAACAACCGCGACGTCTACGAAGGCCTGCAGGCCGTCGCAGAGGCGGCGCCGTGAACCGGGAAGGCCCGCCGGGCAAGACCGCGCGCAGCGCAGGCGACCGTGCGCGGCTGGGATCGTGGCGATGACCCTGCTGGCTGAGCTCAAGCGCCGCAACGTGCTCCGCATGGCCGGGTTGTATCTGGTCGGGGCATGGCTGATCGTGCAGGTCACTGCCACGCTGTCGCCGATGCTCGGCGCGCCGGATTGGGTAGGACGCACGGTGCTGGCGCTGCTCGCGATCGGCTTTATCCCGGCGCTGGTGTTCTCCTGGGTGTTCGAGCTGACGCCGGGCGGCTTGAAGCGTGACGATGAG
>JBBRFN010000165.1:0-4847 GCA_038224265.1 Lysobacterales bacterium | reverse complement strand
GAACGCGAACATGTTCGCCACGATGCTGCTGGGGAACACCTCGCGCTTGTTGTTGTAGCCCATGACCGAGTCGTTGTAGGCCTGACGCGCGAACGCCACCTTGTTCTCGGTCGAGGTCAGCTCCTCGGACAACTGCATCATGTTCTGGTTCGCCGTGTGGTCCGGGTAGGCCTCGGACAGCGCAAACAAGCGACCCATGGTGGCCGTCAGCGCGTTTTCGGCGCCGGACAGCTGCTGCATCGCGGCAGGGTCGCCAGGATTGCCGGACGCCGCCTTCTGCGCGGTCACCGCGGTGTTGCGGGCGGCGATCACGGCCTCCAGCGTTTCGCGCTCGTGCTTGATGTAGCCCTTGGCGGTTTCGACCAGATTCGGGATCAGGTCGTGGCGACGGGTCAGCTGCACGTCGATCTGCGCAAAGGCGTTCTTGAACGCGTTGCGCGCCATCACCAGCCCGTTGTACATGCCGATCGCCCAGAAGGCGAACACCACCAGCACCACAAGGATGATCAAGGTCGTCATACTACCCTCCGTCGACAGACTTTTCGTGGATGTCGCTGCCGGCATTTCGCCACAGCGGCGCGTAGCAGATACCCTGCAAGCAGCCCGATCTTCGTCTGGAATCGGAGCATGCACAGTCGAGAGCGAGCATAACATGATGGTTTGGCGTCTCCTGCTGGCAGCGACCGTGACCTTCGGCATGGCGACGACCGCGGCTCGCGTGCACGCCGAACCGCTGCCGCGCGCACCAGCAGCCATTGCAGACGCGCCGCCGCCGCGTGTGCCCGGCGACAACCCGGCGACTTTCAAACGCGTGCTGGCCGACTTCGAATCGGTGTCCGATCGGGTCGCCGCCAGCGGCCATATCGTCGGCCTCGCGATCGCCGTGGTGCACGGCGGCGAGGTGGTCAGCGCGCGCGGACTCGGAGTGGCCGACAGTGTCGGGCGCCGCGCGGTCGATGCGCACACCGTGTTTCGCCTGGCCTCGCTGTCCAAAGGACTGGCCTCGACCTGCATCGCGCTGCTGGTGCGCGATGGTTTCATCGACTGGGACGAGTCGGTGCAATCGCTGGTGCCGATGTTCGAACTCAGCGACAGCCTGGCCGCCCCGCGGGTTACCCTGCGCGACCTGCTCAGCCATCGGGTCGGTCTGCCCTACAACGCGCTCGACCGCGTGCTCGAGCGCGACGAGTCGTATCCGATGCTGGTCTACAAGCTGCGCGATCTGCCGCTGTCGTGCCAGCCGGGCGACTGCTATGCGTACCAGAACATCGCCTACAGTCTCGCCGGCGATGTCGCATTCGCCAGCACCGGGCGCTTCTACAGCTACGAAGTCGAACGCCGCCTGTTCCATCCGCTGGGCATGCAGACCGCAACCTTCGGCCGCGTCGCGCTGGAAGCCAGCGGCGACTGGGCACGTCCGCATGTACGCGGCCCGCACGGCTTCCTGCCGGTGCGTCCAAAGGAAACCTACTACCGCGTGATGCCAGCCGCCGGCGCCAACGCCAGCATCACCGACATGGCGCAGTGGGCGCTGGCGCAGCTGGGCCATCGGCCGGACGTGCTGCCGCAGGACCTGCTCGACGAGCTGCATGCGCCGGAGGTGGCAACGCCCGGCGAAACCAGACGCATTCCCTGGCGGCGCGAGCGGGTCCGCGACGCGCAGTACGCGCTGGGCTTCCGCTACTACGACTATTCCGGACACCGGATGGTCTTCCACGGCGGTGCGGTGCAGGGCTATCGCGCCATGTTCGCGCTGCTGCCCGATCACGACCTTGGCGTCGTGTTGATGTGGAACAACGAATCGGGCGTGCCCTCCGGCCTGCTGCCGACCTTGCTCGATGCCTATCTGGGCCTGCCCAAGACAGACTGGCTCGAACTGGACAAACTGACCCGCACCAAACCGGCAGCTCCGGCGCGACGCGCAGCGCGCTCGGCAACAGCGTCCGCACCGTGAGCCGCAACTTGCCGGCGCGCGCGGCATCCGCCAAGATTCACGTCGCGGATGCCACAACGCAGGCACGATATTCGATCTGAATCCTGCACCAGGATTCCAGTCCAGCATCGCCGCGACAGGGGGAGTGGCGGCGCGTTACCGCCGAATCTTGACTGACAACGCGCAGCAGCTGCGCGCGATGGATCGACTCGCCCATGATAATCGCAGAACAGCTTCTGCTCCTCGCGCTGGACCCCGAGCGCGGCACCTTTTCCCGCGGCATCGACCGCAAGGCGCTATCGCGTGGGGCCTGCGCTGCCGTGCTCGCCGACCTGGTGCTGTCGCGCAGGGTCGCCCGGCGCGGGCGCGGCATTGCGCTGCTCGACAACCTGCCGGATTTCAATCCGCTGCTCGATGTCGCCGGCAAAGCCCTCGCGACTGCCGACACCAGCATCGCCGATGCGATAGATCGAATCGCACGCAAGCTCGGCTCGATCGATCGCCGGCTGTTGGCGAGCCTGGTCGCACGCGATGTGGTGCACGATTACCGGCAGGCTTTCGTGCTGCACCGCTATCCCGTGCGTTCGATGCAGGCCCTGCGCGGCGTGTTCGATCGCCTGCACGAGGTCGCACGCACGCCGCAACCATCCCCTGCAGCCGTTGCGTTCGCGGTGATCGCCGAGCGCTGCGGCGTACTCGCTGCCCGCACCACTCCGGACGAGCGGACCCGGATTCGCCAGCGCATTGAAGCATTGCGGCTGAACCCGGACAGTAGCGCAGTGGATCTATCGCTGGTGCTAGAGATCGGCGAGAACGCCGCGCTGCCGTAGCGAATCAGCGCGCCGGCAAGCTACCGGCGCACGGCACCAGTAGTCGCGATCGCGAATGGCGCGGCGCAACCGGCCTGATCGATTGCAGCAACAGTGCTGCACCGGCTGGTCTCCCACGCGGTGGCCGAGGGGATCGCCGGATGCAGCATGGCGCTGGCCAGCAGCAGCGACTTCGCCAGCACGCTGACCAGCGGAAGTTGCATCGTGCCGCCGGCGCGTGCGCCGGAGCGGATCGGATATTGGCGGTTCACGGCTTGCTCCTGCGCTGGGATCTGTCCAACCATCAGGCAAAGCCCATGCCCGCGCGCGGGGCGAATGGCCACGACAGAGCACACCGCGCGACGAATCGCGTGACAAACTGTGCCGCGGCGTGCCGATCGCCGACACAACTGCAGCGCAGCAGGCGAACAGCCCGGACTCATCCGGGCTGACGCGCTCGCTCAGAGCCGGAACTCTATTCGCTGGCGTTCGCGGGATTCGACCGGCTGCCCGTTGCGCTGCGCAGGCTCGAACCGCGACTGCTGCATCGCGCGAACCGCTTCCCGATCGAAAACGCGCGTCGGTTGCGAGCGCAGCACCGAGACGTCGCGAACGCTGCCGTCGGCAGCCACCACGAACTCCAGTTCCACCCACCCCTCCTGGCGTTTGCGCGCGGCATCGGCGGGATACACCGGTGGCGCCTGGCGCAACGGCCGTGCGCGGATTTCGAGCACTTGCACAGGTGCCGCCGCGGGCGCTGGCGTGGGCACTGCTACAACTGCAGGCGCAGGTGGCGTCGGCGCGGGCGCCGGTGCAGTTACTGCCGGTGCAGCGACTGCCGGCGCTGCGACTGGCGGCGCTTCTACTGATGGCGTTGCTGGGGCGGGCGGCGGCGTAGCCGCTTCGCTGCGCGCTGCCGCTTGCGCTGCTGCCGCAGCCGCAGCCTGTTGCGCCTGCTGTTGGGTCTCGCGCTGTTGCACGGCTTGCGCTGCGACCAGCTTGGTGCGCAAGCTCGCTACGGTATAAGAGCGCGGGTCGACGCGATCGAGCAGGGTAACGATGCGCGCGGCTTCCTCGACCTGCCGCTGCGCCAGTGCGCGCTCGGCGTTTCCTGCAGCGAGCGGGAAGACGTCTACCAAGGCCTGCGTGGCTTGCGGATTCGAAGGCTCCTGCGCCAGCACCTGCAGGTAGTACTCGATCGCGTTGTCGCCCGGCGGCGCGATCAGACGCTGGTCGGTCAGCGCCTGGCGCGCGAGCTTGAGCAACTCATCTACCGGAATCCGGGCGGCGGCAGACGTCGCCGGATCGACCGCCGGATCGCTGTTTGCGGTCGCCTGCGTCGGTGCGGCGGGCGCTGCCGCAGGTGCGGGCGTGGTTGCGGGCGCAGGCGCGGCCTGCTCACCGCCACCGCATCCAGCCATCACCAGCGCCATGCACGCCACAACAATCGCTGCGCGGTTGCGGCGCTCCCGCACGCTGCCTGCCATCGCCATCGCCATCACCATCGCACGCCGAGCTCGATGCATTTGCCATTCCCCTGTCGCGGTCACGTAGCCAAAGATGCTGACGGGATGGATGATCTCCAGTCCATCGACACTGTTTCCGCACACGCTCGCCGCTGCCCGGCCCCCAGGCAAACCGCGACGTTCGGTGTGCGGCACCCCAACCTGCTCGCCAGCGCCTCCGGCACCCGCGATGGCGCAGCGTGCTCGATTATGCGTTGCGCCGCGCGCGGCCACAATCCGGCGACGCCACGCAGCACGGGCAATGACGACGCTGCCGCTGGAGCAACACTCGGCACGCACTGCCATCGGCCTCGAAGAGTCGACGATGGCTGACCTGGAAGGAGGTGGATCGGAGGGGGTGGATCTGGAGGGGTGCAGCCGGCCTCGCCTTGCGCGGGCCTCTAAACAAACCATCGCGCGCCGGGCAAACGCGCGATGGTTTCAACCCTTGAGGGGGATTACTTCTTCTTGGCAGCCTTCTTGGCGGCCTTCTTCGCAGGCTTCTTGGCAGCCTTCTTTACGGTGGTCTTCTTGGCAGCCTTCTTGGCGGCCTTCTTTGCTGGCTTCTTGGCGGCGGCTTTCACCGTGCCGGTCTTCGTG
>JBBRFN010000164.1:0-5058 GCA_038224265.1 Lysobacterales bacterium | reverse complement strand
ATGGGTTCGGCAATGGGCACGGCCGCCTGCGGTGCTGGCGCTGCGCTGATGGTCGCCGGTGGCGCGTTCTCAACCGCGCTCGGTGTCGATGCCGGCAGCGGTGCTGCAGCCGTTACCGGCTGCTGCAGCGTGGGATCGATTACCGCGAGCGAAGGCCGGCCGAAGTACCACGCAGCCGCCGCCGCGGCCAGCACGACGATCAACAGCAGCCACAGCCAGCGTCCACGCCGCGTGGGCGCGACCTGCATGCGTCGCGTGGCCCACGCGCTTTCGCTGACCAGGGTGGGCGATTCGCCCAGCCGGCGCTGCTGTTCGGACTTGCGCAAGGCTTCGAGGATCAACGACATCGGCGGCGCTCGGAATTACTGTGGTTGACGTGCCAGACGCGGTCCAGCGCGATCGCGCGAGCTCAGGACCAGCTGGGTTTCGGGACCGACGATACCGTCGGGCAGCAGACCGAACTGGCTCTGCACGCGGCGCACCCGGGCCTCGAGCGCTGCGTCGTAGACCGGTGGTCCCGCCTCGGCGCTGACCAGTGTATCGAAGGTGGCCAATTGCCGCTGTAGCCAGGCCACCGGCGCCCCGATGGCGCCGCGCCGGATGCTGTCGTCGAGCGCCAGCGGCATGCGCCAGACGGCCAGATATTCACCCAGCCAGTGCGTCTCCAGTTCGCTGCGCGGCACGCTGACCACGCGGGTGCCCAGATCCAGCGAGACCCGGGTATCGTCGATTGCGGTCAGCAGGGCCAGCAGGGGACGTTCACCCTCGCGCAATGCCAGCAGCACCGGCCGATCCAGCGCGTCGAGTTTGGCCAGATTGCCGCCGCCACGCAGGCACGAGACGCCCGCATAGATGATCGCGGGACAGCGCGCGGCATCGCGCACCGCAACCTGCTGTGGATCGACCTTCCATAGCGCCAGCAGATGCGTCCAGGCGCCCAGTTCTGCGCCTTCGGCGACACTGGCAAGCGCCTCGCGCAGCGACTCGCGCGGCGGCTCGGGTGCTGCCGCGGTCGCGACTGCGGCGATCACGATCGGCGCTGGCGGCTGCGGCCAGTTGCGCCAGGCCAGCACTGCCACTGCGGCAAGCAGCACTGCCGCGCCGACCAGCCACGCCTGGCGCACGCGCCGTCGCGGGCGGTTGAGCACCTCATCTGCGGCATGCTCGAGCAGGTCTTCGCCGATTTGCAGCTCGTCGCTGACATAGCCTCCCAGCAGCGCGCGCTCGGCGACGATGTTGATCAGGCGCGGCACGCCGCCCGAAGCCCGATGCAGCGCGCGCAGCGCCAGCCTGGAGAATGGAAAACGTTTGCCGCCGGCGACCCCGATGCGGTGCCGCACGTAGCTTTCGGTCTCGGGCTCATCCAGCGGCGTGAGGTGGTAGCGCGCAGTCACCCGCTGGCTGAGCTGGCGCAATTCCGGCAGCGCGAGCTTGTCGCGCAGCTCCGGCTGGCCGAGCAGGATGATCTGCAGCAGCTTCTGGGTCGGGGTCTCCAGATTGGTCAACAGCCGTACCTGCTCCAGCGCCTCGGTCGACAGGTTCTGCGCCTCGTCGAGGATCAGCACCACGCGCAGGCCCTGCGCGTAGGCATCGAGCAGGTAGTGGTTGAGCAGATCGACCAGCGCCTTGATCGAGCCGCGCGCGCTGCCGACCGCAAGCTTGAGTTCTTCCGCGACCGTCTCCAGCAGTTCCGACGGCGACAGTCGAGGATTGAGCACCAGCGCGACGCGGGTGTTCTCCGGCAGTTGTTCCAGCAACAGGCGCGACAGCGTGGTCTTGCCGGTGCCGACCTCGCCGGTGAGCTGGATGAAGCCGCCGCTGCCGCCCTGTCCGACCCCATACAACAGGTGCGCGAGCGCATCCCGATGGCGCTCGCTCAGGAACACGAAGCGCGGGTCGGGGGTGATCGAGAATGGCGGCTCGCTGAGGCCGTAGAACTCCAGGTACATGGTCCAAGCATAGCCGGAGGAGATGCTTGGACCCGCATCGCATCGCGCAGGTTGCCGATCCGGGCTCGGCGCGGAATCACGCCATCAAGCGCCCGACCGAACGCCTGCGAAACCTTAGATCGTCGCACCCGCGAAGGCGGGTGCCCAGCGACTTTTGCCGTTGCCCGAACGCTCAAGCGCCTGACCATTGCGCCCGCGAAGGCGCCCGACCATCGCCTTCGCAAAGCATTTCATCGTCGCACCCGCGAAGGCGCCGACCACCGCCTTCGCAGAGCATTTCATCGTCGCACCCGCGAAGGCGGGTGCCCAGCGATTTTCCCTTGCCCTAACGCCCAGGCGCCCGAGCATCGCACCGCGATGCCGCCCACCATCGTCCTCACGAAGCATTTCATCGTCGCACCCGCGAAGGCGGGTGCCCAGCGACTTTTGCTCTGGTCCGACGCCTCGCATGACGGAAAGTGACGAGAACGAGTTCCGCCAATACGGATCCTGTCCATCGACAAAGCGCAACATCCTGGCGCGGCGCCTTGGCTCGATCGGTTCTTCGCGGGCTATCGCCACTTCACGGGGCTTCGTGCACTGCGTGGGCACCAGGAGCGGGCGAGGATGCAAGCCACTGGCTGCTGCAGCGCTGCGGGGATACGGCGTAAGTCGCTGGGCACCCGCCTTCGCGGGTGCGGCGATGAAATGCTGCGCGAGCGCGACGATGCAAGGCTGCGCGGGTGCGACGATGAAATGCTGCGCGGGTGCGACGGTCGGGGCGCCGGACGCGCGCCGCCGCCACCCGCCTCGGGCGACCGATCACACCCACAACAACCCCGGAAGACCGCCTATTCGAAGCCGTCGGCGAACAGTCCGTCCAGCACTCCAGCGTCGGCAAAAATGAAAATGTCGGCCGCCGCGTTGCTGTCGCTGGCCACCAGGTTGCTGGCGCGCGACGCGAAGGCCATCGACGTTCCGTTCGCGTCGATCGCCACCACGGGACCCGACGCCAGATTGCCCGGGACATCGTTGACGTCGCTACTGAGCAGGAAGGGTGTGCCTGCCTGGCCCGGCAGGTGCAGGAATACCTGGTCCTCAAGCGTCGGGAAGAAACACATGAGCACGGCGCTGCCGGCGTTGGATACGTCGGATTCGCGACAACCGTTGGCGCTGGTGCCGTTGACGGAGGGCAGCGGCACCACGGCCGTGGTGCCATTGCTGCGGTCGCGCACGTAGACGCGGCTCACGGTGCCGATGCCGCCGAGGTTGCTGGCGAACGAGCGGAACGACACGAAGCGGCCATCCGGCGAGATCGCGGAGACATCGGACTGGCTGTTGGCCGGCACACCGCCGGCACCCACGCTCACCAGTTCGGTGGTGCCGAGCGTGCGGTCGCGTAGGTAGACGAGGATGCTGCCGCCGGCCACACCGCTGACGATGTTGCCAGCGCTGGTCTGGAACAGCACGAAGCGTGCATCGGCGGACATCGAATGCGCGGTGTTGGCGACCACGCCGCCGGCAGGAAAGCCGCCGCTGGTCGTGCGTGAGACCAGTTCAATCGCGCCAGTCTGCAGGTCCTTCACGTAAATGTATTCGTTGCCGCCACCGCCGGCGAGCAGGTTGCCTGCGTCGGAACGGAACGCAACGAATCGGCCATCTGCAGACACCGATCCGTTGCGCGCCTGTCCGCTCGCGCTGCCGGACGCCGCCTGGCCGGCGGTGTTGGCGCTGGCCAGCGCCAGCGCACCGGTCGCGCGGTCCTTGCGCACCATCTGAAAACCCGAGGTGCTCACGCCCACCCCGAGATTGTTGGCCAGCGTCTCGAACACCACGAAGCGCCCGCTACCGGCCGTCGAGGGCGCGAAGCTGGAAGCATTGAAGGCCACCCCGGCGCTGGTGCTGGAGAGCACCTGCACGCTGTCGGCGCCGAAGTCCACCGCGATGATCTTGCCACCGGTAATGATGCCGGGTAGCCAGTTGGTCGCGCCGCTCTCGAACACGAACACACGGCCGTCGCCCGACACCTCCGCGGCGGTGGACGGGCCGTTGGCCTGGGTCTCGGGTGGCGGCGGCACCAGCCGGCCGAACAGGAACTGCGCATGCGCCGGCAGCGTGGTCAGCAACAGCGCGGCCGACAGCAGCAGCGCGGTCAGCGGCGGGCGATGGATCGACATGGCGGCAACTCCGTGGGGGTTGCCCATTGAATACGCCTTTTGCCGCTGGAACCCGCAATGTTTCTTTTGCCCGACGCTCGCGGTCTGAAGTCGTCCAGGCCCCCAGCCTCAACAGACTCGCATTCGCATCGCCACCCACCGCAGTCGTGTTCACGGTCAGCGTGGGCTCGGTGGCACAGCGCGGCAGTTGGTGTGGGCTGCCGCACTGTGGCTTGGCGCCGGGCAGGCCGTTGCCGCCGAAGCGCTGCACGCGGCCCATCGCGCCGATGATCTGGCGGTTGGATTCTCGGGTCTCCCCGTCCAGCTGCCTCGCGGTGGTCGCCAGGAATCCAACTCGTGTTGGATTCCACTTCCTTTCGGTGTTGTACAGCACGAAGCCCAAGGAACCTGCTTCGAAATGCCGCAGCGATCTGCGACACGTGACAAGTGGGTGACCGCCGATCTTGGCGACTTTCCGCGCTGCTCCCCAGACGCTTCGGTCTGTGGCAGAACATCCGAACCGCAAGCGACATCAGCGATAACGACATCGAGGGATGCCCCATGAAAACCTGCCGATATGCAAATGCACTGTGGCTGCTGGTCCTCTTCGGCCACCCCGTCGATGCCGCAGTCTTCTGTGTTGGCACCAGCGCGCAACTGACGAGTGCGCTGAGCACAGCCGAAGACAACGGCCAGAGCGACGAGATCAGAATTCAATCCGGCCTGTATGCGGCGAGTAGCGGCCTTACGGCGTTCGTCTACAGTTCCGGCGAGAGTTTTTCGTTGACTATCAGGGGTGGCTACACGGCGAGCTGTGCATCCCAGATCCCCCGGCCGACCGAGACCATACTCTCGGGCTCGGGTGCTCGCCGGGTCATTTCCATGGGTATCGGCAACACGGCCATCGGCTTGTTGAGCATTTCCAATCTGACCATTCGAGACGGCGCCACCGCCAGCAATGGAGCCGGATTGGT
>JBBRFN010000163.1:0-5199 GCA_038224265.1 Lysobacterales bacterium | reverse complement strand
GACACCTTGTCGGGCGCGTTCGGCAGCGCGAGCGGCAGCAACGCGGCAGCGACCGGCCCCCACCAGATCGCCCCGCCGCCCCCGGAGCGGGTGAGTTTCCTCACCTGCGTGCGCAGCGAGAACGAGCGGGCTGGCACGGTGACGCTGGTGGTAACGCGCCAGGGCGGCGCGGACGTGAGCGTGCGGGTGGAGCATGTTGGCGGCACGGCGACGCTGGGCGCCGACTACAGCCCGCCGCCGGACGCCACGCTGACCTGGATCGGCACCGACATGAGTCCGCGCAATGTGGTCGTGCAGCTGGTCAACGACACGGCGGTCGAGCCGCAGTTCGAGACCGTGGACTTCCGACTCGTCAATCCGCTCGGCACCGAGATCGCGCCGCTGGCGACCACGCAGCTGCGGATCTACGACGACGATGCCGAGCCCGACGTGCATTTCCGCGATGGCTTCGAGGGCGATGCCTGCCCCGTGCCGCCGCCGGGCTGAGGAATCCGCCGGGTGGACGAATGCCGCGCAGCGCGCACCGGCCCTTGGGCGAGCGTCCGCGCTCAGCGCTTGGCGGTGAGGATGATCACCACTCCGCCGAGGATCACTGCGGTGGCGATGCCTTCGAGGGTCGAGAGGTGTTCGCCAGCGAACAGCACGCCGACCGCGATCGCGATCGGCGGGTTGACGTAGGCATAGCTGGTGGCGAGCGCCGGCCGCACGGTCTGCAGCAGGTACACATAGGCGGTGAAACCGATCAGCGAGCCGAACACCGCGAGGTAGGCGATGACTGCGATGCCGCTGCTGGTGATGCGTGTCGGCCATGCTTCGCCGGCACCGAGCGACATCAGGGTCAGCACCGCGCCGCCGGCGAGCATCTGTACGGCAGTGCTCATCCATACGTTGGGCAGGTCGCGGCCGCGACTCCACACCGAACCGAAGGCCCACAGGATCGGTGCGGCGATCAGTGCGGCCGCACCGAGCGGACTGGCGCGGAACTCCGCCCCGGTATTGAGGAACACGATGCCGGCGAAGCCCACCATCAATCCCAGCGCGTCACGGCGCGATGGCCAGCGGCCATAGCCGGCAGCGAACATCGCCGCGAACAGCGGCATGCTGGCAACCGCGACCGCAGCCAGTCCGGACGACACGCTCAGCTGCGCGTAGCAGACAAAGCCGTTACCGCCGCCGAGCAGCAGGATTCCCATGAAGCCGCTGTTGCGCGCCTGCGCGGCAGTCGGCAGCGCCACGCCGCGCCAGCGCAGGAAGGCGAACAGTGCGAGGCCCGCGCACCAGAAGCGGATCGACGACATCGCGAACGGCGGCAGCGACTCGAGCCCGATCTTGATCGCCAGATAGGTCGAACCCCAGATCAGGTACACCGCCATCAGGGCGGCGACGATTTGCAGGCGCTCGCGCGGTGTGCGCGTCGCGGTGGCGGTGTCTGGCATGGGGATTCGGGGCGGGGCTGCCGCGCAGTGTAGCGGGGTCGCGGGTCGGCGCGACCCGCGCTACGCTGTTTCGCGGTCGAGGATCGCGCGCTTGTTCGGCAGGCCCCAGCGGTAGCCGCCGAGCGAACCGTCCTCGCGGATCACACGGTGGCAGGGCACCACCAGCGCAAGGCGATTCGCAGCGCATGCGCTTGCCACCGCGCGCACCGCGCGCGGCTTGCCGATCGCATGCGCGATCTGCGAATAGCTGCGCGTCTGCCCGCGCGGAATCCGCATCAACTCCTCCCACACCCGCCACTGGAATGCGGTGGCCCGCAGGTCGGCGGGAATCGGCGGCGGCTCGCCATGCACGGGTGCGAGCCCCAGCATCGCGGATACCCGAATGATCACGGCCGCAATCCATTCGTCAGCGCCGTCGTCGACGCGCTCGCAGTGGGCGTGTGGAAACTCTTGCGCCAGCTGTTCTGCCAGCGCGCGGGCATCGCAGCCGAGCGTGACCGCACACAGGCCGCGCTCGGTGGTGGCAACCAGCAAGCGACCTACCGGCGTGGGCGCGATCGTGTAGCGGATCGCCACGCCTGCGCCGCCGCGGCGATAGGTGCCCGGGGTCATGCCGATCCGGCGCGCTGTGTCTTCATACACCCGCGACGATGAGCCGAAGCCGGCACGGTAGACCGCTGCGGTCACCGCGTCGCCATCGCGCAGCGCGCGTTTGAACTGCGTCAGGCGCAGGCTGTGCGCATATTCGCGCGGGCTCATGCCGTGGCGCGCGCGAAACGCGCGGGTCAGATGCGAGGCGCTGATGCCGCAACGGCGCGCCAACTCGGTCAGGGTCGGTGCGGCATCCGGCGCTGCGGCGATAGCCGCGCGGGCCTGTTCAACCGGATCGTGGGTGGCGGACGCGTGCATCGGGGTTCTCCATGGATCGACCCCGCAAAAAATAACGCCCGCACGTGGCGGGCGCTATCCGAAAATTGTGCGACCCTTTGTCAGAGGTTCGGCACCAGCGGTTTGCCGCCGCGGACAGTGCCATCGACGACCCGAAATTCGCCCTCGATCACCGTCGCGCGCGAATCGGCGCGCCGAATCGCCGGTGCGGAACCGCGCAGCAGCGACAGCGCGCCATGCACCACGGCGCCGATGGCCAACACGCCGAGTGCGACCACCGCACCGACCATCGCCAGACCGATCACCGCGAACAGGCCAACGAACAGCAGCACGCCGCGCGCGAGACGGCGGGGGCGGAAGCTCGAAGTGCGGAAATAGAGGCTCATGGCGTTCCAAGCAAGACATGTCGAGTGATCTAGAATGGGAGGCTGCGGGGTGTAATGCAAGTGCCACGAACCTGTGAGTGTGAGTTGTGAGAAAAGTGTTATGCAGACTTGAAGAAATCGTTGACGGCGGCGCCTTTGGCGCCGAGGTTCCGTCGTCGACCGGCGGGTTTTCGGTGCTGATGACGCGCGTCGGCGACACCGTGCACGCCTTTCACAACGAGTGTCCGCATGCAGCGCGCCGCCTCGACTGGGCGCCTGGAAAATTCCTGATCGAAGGCCGTTTGCTGATCTGTGCCGCGCACGGTGCCAGCTTTGCGCTCGATAGCGGCGAGTGCATTGGCGGGCCCAGCCGCGGCGCCGGACTCAAGCGCATCGTCGTGCAGGTGATCGATGGCGACGTGGTGTTGGGCTGACGCGCCACCCCGCGAGCTAGAATTCGCCATGGACATCTGGCTCAACGGCGAGCAGCACCAGTTCGACCCACCGCTGAGCATCAGCGCGCTGCTCGATCTCACCGGCTTTGCGCAGCGCCGGGTGGCCGTCGAGGTCAATCAACAGATCGTGCCGAAGTCGCGCCATCCGGAGCATCTGCTCGCGCCCGGGGACCGGGTGGAGATCGTGCATGCGCTGGGCGGCGGCTAGACTGTCGCAACCTTCTTTCGCCGCAGAGCATGATGACTCGCACCACGCCACCCTGGGCAGGCCTGCATTCGGCCGACGCCGATCCGCTGATCATCGCCGGCAAGGCGTATCGATCGCGGCTGCTCACCGGCACCGGCAAGTTCGCCGATCTCGATGAAACCCGCCGCGCCACCGAAGCTGCCGGCGCGCAGATCGTGACGGTTGCCATTCGCCGCAGCAATATCGGCCAGGATGCCAGCCAGCCCAATTTGCTCGATGTGCTGCCACCATCGATCTACACCATCCTGCCCAACACCGCCGGCTGCTACAGCGCCGACGATGCGGTGCGCACCTGCCGCCTCGCGCGCGAGTTGCTCGATGGCCACCAGTTGACCAAGCTCGAAGTGCTGGGCGATCCGCGCACGCTGTACCCGAACATGCCCGAGACCCTGAAGGCCGCCGAGGTGCTGGTGCGCGACGGCTTCGAGGTGATGGTCTATTGCACCGACGATCCGATCCAGTGCAAGCGTCTCGAAGAGATCGGCTGCGTCGCGGTGATGCCGCTGGCAGCACCGATCGGTTCGGGCCTGGGGATCCAGAATCGCTGGAGCCTGATCGAGATCGTGGAGCAGGCAAGGGTGCCGATCCTGGTCGATGCCGGCGTCGGCACGGCATCCGATGCGGCGATTGCGATGGAGCTTGGCTGCGATGGCGTGCTGATGAATACGGCGATCGCGGCAGCGAAGAACCCGGTACTGATGGCCAGCGCGATGCGCAAGGCGGTCGAGGCCGGCCGCGAGGCCTATCTGGCCGGCCGCATTCCGCGCAAGCGGCATGCGTCGGCATCGAGTCCGATCGACGGCACGATCGGTTGAAGCGGCTGGTTGGGTTTGGGGTGCAGCGCGCCCTTCGACGACGCGAACGCCGCACGCAGCACATGGCAATGACATGAGCCAGGACGATTTTTCCGCCAAGCCCGATCGGCGCATTCGCAGCTTCGTGCTGCGCCAGGGCCGCATCACGCCGGCCCAGCAGCGCGCCTTCGAGCAGCACTGGCAGCAGCGCGGCATCGACTTCACCGGCGAGGTCCGCGATTTCGACTTGCAGTTCGGGCGGCACGCGCCGCGGGTGGTCGAGATCGGCTTCGGCAACGGCGAGCAACTGCTGCACGCAGCGAGCAGCGATTGCGCGCGCGACTATCTCGGCATCGAGGTGCATCGCCCCGGTGTCGGTCGGGTGCTCAACCAGGCGGCCGATGCTGCACTGGACAACCTGCGCGTGTATCGCCACGACGCGGTGGAAGTTCTCGAACGCGAGATCGCAGTCGATTCGCTCGCCGAGGTGCGCATCTATTTTCCCGATCCCTGGCACAAGTCGCGCCACCACAAGCGCCGTCTGGTGCAGCCGGCATTCGTCGCGCTGGTCGCCTCGCGACTGGCACCGGGTGGCCTGCTGCACCTGGCCACCGACTGGCAGCACTACGCCGAACAGATGCTGGAGGTTGCCAGCGGCTGCACGGCAATGCGCAATATCTCCGACAGCGGCGACTACGTGCCGCGTCCCGCGTGGCGCATCGAAACCCACTTCGAGCGGCGCGGTTTGAAGCTCGGCCACGGGGTGTGGGATCTGCTGTTCGCGCGCAAGTCTGTCGCAACCCCGTAGGGCAGGTCGTCCCGACCTGCCGCACGGTGCGGGAGGCGGGTTCGTGGCGGGTTTTCGCATCGCGGGTCGGGACGACCCGCGCTACGGCGTCGGGTGTTGCCGATGTGCCGCAACCTCGTAGGGCAGGTCGTCCCGACCTGCTGCGCGGGTGCGGGGCGCGGGATCGTGGTGGGTTTTCGCATCGCGGGTCGGGACGACCCGCGCTA
>JBBRFN010000162.1:0-5283 GCA_038224265.1 Lysobacterales bacterium | reverse complement strand
TCCACCGCCAGACGGCCAGCGGTGTCGACGATCAACACGTCGGCATACGAGCGGCGCGCTGCCTCCAGCGCGCCGCGCGCGATCGCAACCGGGTCCTGCCCGGCGCTGCTCGGATGGAACATGCAGCCGACCTGCACGGCGAGGGTCTCCAGCTGGTCGATGGCCGCGGGACGATAGACGTCGGCGCTCACTACCATCACCTTCTTGCGCTTGCGCTCGGCCAGAAAGCGCGCGAGCTTGGCCACCGTGGTGGTCTTGCCCGCACCCTGCAGGCCGGCCATCAGGATCACCGCGGGCGGCTGGGTGGCGAAATCGAGCTCCGCATTCTGCGAGCCCATGACGGCGGTGAGCTCATCGCGTACGACTTTCACCAGCGCCTGGCCCGGCGACAGGCTGCGCAAAACCTCCTGGCCGACGGCGCGCACCTTGACCCGTTCGATCAGCGCCTGCACCACCGGCAGCGCCACGTCGGCCTCGAGCAGTGCCACGCGCACCTCGCGGGTCGCCTCGCGAATGTTCTCTTCGGTCAGGCGCGCGCGACCGCGCAGCTTGTCGACGGTTGCGGACAGACGCTGGGTGAGCGATTCGAACATGGACGTGCGATCTGGTGGGCCGGGAGTCCCGATTATAGGCGAGTGTGCATCTACCGGCGACGCGCGGTGTGCGACACTGGTGGGATGGGCGATTCCTACACAACGTGGGCGGCAGGACTGCTGTACGCGGTTGTAACCGCCATGTTGGTCAGCCGCCTGCGCGCTGATCAGTTCGCGCCCAGCGGTCGCCGCACCCCGCTGATCTTCGGCGCGCTGGCGGTGCTGCTGCATCTGGGCCACCACTGGGCGATCAGCAGCGCGATCGGCGGACCGGACCTGAGTTTTTTCTCGGCGCTGTCGCTGGTCGGACTCGGCATGGCGGGCATGTCGGTGCTGGTCGGCTGGTTCCGTCCGGTCGAGACCATCGGCGTGGTGGTATTCCCACTGGCCACGGTACTGCTGCTGTTCGATCATTTCCTGGGTAGTCCCCACGTCAGCATGGTCACCGGCACGTGGCAGATCAAACTGCATGTGATCATCGCCCTGCTGGCCTATGCAGTGCTGTCGATCGCAGCTCTGGTCGCGATCATGCTGGCAGCGCAGGAGACTGCGCTGCGCACCCATCGCATCGGCGCGCAGATGGGCGTGTTTCCTCCGCTGAGCCTGGTCGAGGGTCTGCTGTTCCAGCTGATCGGCGCGGGCTTCATCCTGCTGACCCTGACCCTGATCACCGGCACGCTGTTCGTGGAGAACCTGTTCGACCAGAAACTGGCCCACAAGACCATCCTGTCGATCGCGGCGTGGGCGATGTTCGGCACCCTGCTGTTCGGGCGCTGGCGCTGGGGCTGGCGCGGCCGGCGCGCCGCGCGCATGACCCTGTACGGGATGGGACTGCTGCTGCTGGCCTTCATCGGTACCAAGTTCGTTCTGGAAATCGTTCTCCAGAAGCCGGTGTGAGCGCGCCTTCGGGAGCGCCGATGGAGAACGCTTGCGATTCGTTCTCTGCTGGTTGATCGAGGGTTGTTCTACGAAGGTTTCTGATAATCTCGCGGCAAGCCTTTGTTCCTTGGACCGATTGCGTGCACGCCGCAGTGCAACCAGAGAATCGTCGCCAGTTCCGTCGGATCAGGTTCGACGGTGAGGCGCGGCTGTACTCCGAGAAAGCGATGTGGTCGACGCGCTTGGTCGACATCTCGCTGCATGGCGCGCTGGTGGAACGCCCGCCAGGCTGGGAAGGCGAGCACGGGCGCGCGCAACGGCTGGAATTGCGCATCGCCACCGGCATCATCATCAGCGCGAGCGCACGCATCGCACACGCCGGCGGCCGCTTCATCGGTTACCGCTTCGGCCGCATCGATCTGGACAGTTTCGTGCGCCTGAAGCGCCTGATCGAGCTCAATCTCGGCGAACCGGACATCACGGTGCAGGAAATCGGCGCGCTCGGCGGCTGAGGTCCATCGCCGTACCCCGCTACAGGGCGGCAATCGCTTCCGACAAGCGATCGACCGCGATGATTTCGATCTCGCCGACCTTGCGCTTGGGTGCATTGCCGCGCGGCAGGATCACCCGCTCGAATCCATGGGTGGCGGCCTCGCGCACGCGCTCCTCGCCGTTGGGAACCGGGCGGATCTCGCCCGACAGGCCGACCTCGCCGAACACCACCAGCTTGCGCGACAGCGCGCGGTCGCGAAACGACGACAGCACCGCAATCAGTACGGCCAGATCCGCCGCCGTTTCCTGCACCCGGATGCCGCCAACCACGTTGACGAACACGTCCTGATCGTAGACCGCCACGCCGCCGTGCCGGTGCAGCACCGCCAGCAGCATCGCGAGGCGATTCTGTTCAAGGCCCAGCGCGACACGACGCGGGTTGGCCAGCGGCGACTGGTCGACCAGCGCCTGTACTTCGACCAGCAATGGGCGAGTTCCCTCGCGGGTGACCATGATCGCGCTGCCCGGTGCCGGCTCGCCGTGTGCCGACAGGAAGATCGCCGAGGGATTTGGCACCTCGCGCAAGCCGCGGTCGCCCATCGCGAACACGCCCAACTCGTTGACCGCACCGAAGCGATTCTTGAATGCACGCAGGATGCGATAGCGGCTGCCGCTTTCGCCCTCGAAATACAGCACCGCATCGACCATATGCTCGAGCACCCGCGGGCCGGCGATTCCACCCTCCTTGGTCACATGGCCGACCAGGAACACCGCAGTGGTGCCTTCCTTCGCCATTCGCACCAGGCGCGCTGCGCATTCGCGCACCTGGCTGACCGAGCCGGGTGCGGCAGTCAGCATCTCCGACCACAGGGTCTGGATCGAATCGATGACCAGCAAGTCGGGTTTGTGGCTGGCGACCTGCTCGACGATGCGCTCGACACAGGTCTCGGCCAGTCCCTCGATGCCGTCGAGCGAGAGGCCCAGCCGCAGCGCACGCGATGCGACCTGGGCCAGGCTTTCCTCGCCGGTGACGTAGAGGCTGCGCATGCTCGCGCGCACTGCCGCGACGGTTTGCAACAGCAGGGTCGATTTGCCGATGCCCGGATCGCCGCCCACCAGCACCACCGATCCCTGCACCAGGCCGCCACCGAGCACGCGATCGAACTCGCCGATGCCGATTGGACGGCGCACCTCTTCGACGCCCACCACTGCAGTCAGCGGCGTGATCCGTGGTGCGCCCGCTGCGGCGCCGGCAAAACTCCCGCGTCCGCTGCTGGCAGTGGGCCGTGCCGCATCGAGGCGCACCTCGGCCATCGTGTTCCACACGCCGCAGTCGGGACACTGGCCCTGCCATTTGCTCGAACTGCTGCCGCATTCGGAGCAGACGTACGCGGTTTTCGCCTTGGCCATGGGATGCAGCAGCTCCAGACTTCGCGGGGATCGACGCCGCCGATCGGCAGCGCAGGATTGCTCAGGCCAGCGGCGCGTGATCGTCGACGAAGTCGACCCGGCGCGTCATGCCGCACACCAGCTCATAGCCGATCGTACCTGCCGCAGCGGCAACCTCCTCGACCGGCAGGCCGGGCCCCCACAGGATTACCGCGTCGCCGACGGCGGCATCCGGATGCCCGCGCAAGTCGATGGTGATCAGGTCCATCGATATGCGGCCGATGATCGGCGCACGTACACCGCCGATGAGAACCGGGGTGCCCGACGGCGCCGAGCGCGGATAGCCATCGCCGTAGCCGACCGTGGCCACACCGACCGCCATCTCCTCGGGGCACTGCCAAGTGCCCCCGTAGCCGATACGCTCTCCTCGTGCGATGCGGTTGATCGCGATCAGTCGGGTCGACAGGCTCATCGCGGGATGGAATCCGAATTCCGCAGCACTGCGTCCGGCGATCACCGAGATGCCGTACAACAGCCCGCCAACGCGCACCCAGTCGGCGTGCACCGCGGGCAAGCCCAGCACCGCGGCGGAGTTCGCGAGCGAGCGCTCGCCGCCCATCTCGGCCGCCAGCGGCGCAAACCGCGCGGTCTGTTCGCCGCTGATCGGGTCGTCGTAGACATCGGAATTCGCAAAGTGGGTCATCAACACGATCTCCGGGTCGACAGCCGGCAGACGCCGAAGGCGCTCATGCGCCGCCTGCACCTGGTCTTGCGCGAAACCCAGTCGGTGCATGCCGGTGTCGATCTTCAGCCACACCCGCAGCGGTCGCTCACCGGCGGGCATGCGGTCGGCTTCCAGCCAGTCCAGCTGCGAGCGATGATGGATCACGCTGTCGAGGTCCAGTCGGCGCATCTGCGCGATGTCGTCGGGCGCATCGATGCCCGGCAGCACCACCACGCGATTGCGCAGGCCGATCGCGCGGATGCGTCGCGCGTCGGCGATCGAGGCCACACCGAAGGCATCGGCAGCGGCGAGTTCTCTAGCCACCCGTTCCAATCCATGGCCGTAGCCGTCGGCCTTGACCACCGCCATCAGGCGCGAGCGCGGCGCCAGTTCGCGGACCCGTTGCAGGTTGTGGCGCAGCGCGGCGAGCCGGATGGTCGCGCGGGTGTCTCGACTCACTCGAACCCTCCGGAATAGCCATCATTCGCGAAGTTCTCGAAGCGCGTGTACTGGCCGAGGAAGGCCAGCTTCACCATCCCGGTAGGTCCGTTTCGCTGTTTGCCGATGATGATCTCGGCCAGGCCCTTGTCGGGCGATTCCGGGTTGTAGTACTCGTCGCGATAGATGAACACGATCACGTCGGCGTCCTGCTCGATGGCGCCCGATTCGCGCAAATCCGCCATGACCGGGCGCTTGTCGGTGCGCTGCTCGAGCGAGCGGTTGAGCTGCGACAGCGCGATCACGGGCACCGAGAGCTCCTTTGCAAGGGCCTTCAGGCTGCGCGAGATTTCTGAAATTTCGGTGGCGCGATTCTCCTTGTTCCCGGGCACCTGCATCAGCTGCAGGTAGTCGATCACGATGATGCCCAGGTCGTGTTCGCGCTTGAGCCGTCGCGCGCGCGAGCGCAGCTCCAGCGGCGACAGCGACGGCGTATCGTCGATGAAGATCTTCGACTCAGCCAGCAAGGTGATCGCGGAGGTCACCCGCGGCCACTCCTCGTCGGCGAGATCGCCCGTACGTAGGTGCTGCTGGTTGATCCGGCCCAGCGACGAGATCAGGCGGAAAGCCAGCTGCGAGGCCGACATTTCCATCGAGAACACGGCGGCGGCCTTGCCGGTCTTGAGCGCGGCGTATTCGGCCATGTTCAGCGCCAGCGCGGTCTTGCCCATCGATGGCCGCGCGGCCACGATGACCAGATCGCCGGCT
>JBBRFN010000161.1:0-5306 GCA_038224265.1 Lysobacterales bacterium | reverse complement strand
GATCAGCACCGAGCGCGGCACGCCCTCGAGCCGGTTGAACAGGAACAGTCCCAGCGCAATCGCCAGCGCGCCGATCACGCCGCCGCGTGCGATGTTCCACAGGTCGGGCAGGCTGGCGAAACGCCACAGGCCGCGATACAGCCCGGTCCACCACAGGATCATGCCCTGCGCGATCACCACCACCGGCACCTCGGGCGCCAGCCACGCAACCGGCGGCGGATCGGGCAGCAGGTTGAAGCGCAGCCAATTGGTCAGGAACCACGCCGCCCACACCATCACCAGATCGTGCAGTACCACGGCGATGCGCGGATGGATGGCGGCGATCAGTTGGGCAGGACGCATGGGCGACGGTGCTTTGCGATGCGACGGCGACAGGCGCGCTTGCCTGCCAGCCAGATTGCGGCAGCCAACCCGAGGGTCGCCGCCGGCCAGCCGAACAAGTATAGGGATTCCGCGAGCTCAGGGTTGGCCTGAGCCCAATCGCTGGCCTGCACGAGCGCGCGCGCGGCGAGCAGGGTCGGCACCAGCAGTGCGGTCCACAAGAAGTAAGCGATCGCCACCTGCCCATGGCTGCTGCCGCTGCGCACCAGCCACTGATACAGATGCTCGCGATGCGGCCGGTACCAGCGGCGACCCTGCAGCAAGCGCGACACCAGGGTTGCGCTGGCATCGACGCCACTGGCCGAGCACAGCATCAGGATCGCGCCGAGGTCCAGCGCATCGGCGCGCAACGCCAGCAGCGCTGCGGCGGCGATCAACAGTCCCAGCGCGCCGCTGCCCACATCGCCGAGGAAGATCCGTGCGCGTGGCAGGTTGAACGGCAGGAATGCCAGCGTCGCCAGCGCGCCGACCGCAGCAAGCTGCGTCAGCGCCGGGTCGTCGGCACGCAGGCCGAACCAGCCGAGCCATGCCAGGACCGCTACCGCCTGCAACGCCAGCAGGCCGTTGATACCGTCGATGAAGTTGTGCAGGTTGATCGACCACACCACGGCCAGCACCAGCAGCATCAGCCAGATCGCAGACCATGCATGCACCGAGCGCGCCGCGATTGCCCACACCAGGAGCACAGCGGCAAGCACATGCGCGCATAGGCGCAGGCGCGCCGAAAGCGGACCGTGGTCGTCGATCCACCCGATGAGTGCAACGGCAAGCAACGCCAGTGCGATCCACCACGCCATGGGCTCGCCTGCAAAACCCAGCGGCAGCAAGCCGAATGCGAGAACGGCCAGCACGATGCCGATACCGCCGCCACGCGGCGTGGGCTGGGAGTGCGAACGCCGCCGGCCGGGCTGATCGAGCAATCCACGCCGCTGCGCGTAGCCGATCGAGACCACGGTAACCAACGCCGAGGTCACGGCGGCCAGCAGCCACAGGATCGCGCCAGGCGGAATCGCTGGCGCCGCCGAGCTGTCCATCGGCTGCGTCTCAGTCGCCCGCGACGCCGTGGATCGGCTTGACCGATCCCCACGACTTGCAGCTGGGGCATTGCCAGTGATGCGCGCGAGCGCCGAAGCCGCAGCGGGTGCAGCGGTACACCGACTTGCCCTCCAGCAGCTTGCGCACCAGTTCGTCGAGGATGCCCAGGCGACTGCGTTCCTCGCCGTGGGCAACCTTGCGGGTCAATTCGATCAGATGGGTAAGCCCGCGCACCGATGGGCGCGAGCGCAGTTGCTCGGCGAGGAAATCGGCCGCCGCGCGATCGCCGCCCTCGCGCTCGATGATGCGCGCCAGCGCCAGCACCGGCGAGATACCTTCGTAGCGTTCGGAAATCTGCTGCAGGAAGGCGCGCGCGCGATGCGGCTGGTCGAGCTGCTCGTAACAGCCGAGCACCGGGCCAAGGATCTCGGGCACCGAATCGACATCCTGCTCGACCACCAGCTCGAACGCGCGCGCAGCGGCTGCGGCATCCCCTGCGTCCATCGCCATGCGTGCCGATATCACCAGGCCGCGCACGCAGTTGGGCTCGCAAGCGAAGGCCTCGACGAGATGCCGGCGTGCACCATCGACGTCCTTGCGGCTGCGCGCATGCTCGGCCAGTTCGCAGAAATACTGGGCGATGACGCGCGCCTGCGATTCGCCGGTCGCCTGCTCGAGGCGCCGCGCATGGTCGATCGCCTTGCGCCAGTCGCGCTCCTGCTGGTAGATCGAGATCAAATGGCGCAGCGCCGAAGGCGCGCGGGCATCGATACCGACCAGATCGGTAAACAGGGTCTCGGCGCGATCGAGCAGGCCGGCCCGCATGTAATCCTCGCCGAGCTCCAGCAAGGCCTGGGTTTTCTGTTCCGCATTGAGATTCGGACGCGCGACCAGGTTCTGGTGCACGCGGATCGCACGATCGACCTCGCCGCGACGCCGGAACAGATTGCCCAGCGCCATGTGGGTCTCGACCGTATCGCTGTCGACTTCGGCGATATGCAGAAATACCTCGATCGCCTTGTCGGGCTGCTCGTTGAGCAGGTAATTCAGCCCGCGGAAGTAGTTGCTGCGCAGGCGATTGACGCGCGCGCCGGCGATGCGCTCGTTGCCGCGTCGCGCAAGCAGCCAGCTCACACCTGCCGCCAGCGGGAGCAGCAGCCAGAACAAACCCAGTTCCCAATTCACGCGGTGCTGTCCGGCCGCGCGCTCGCGCTGCGCTGCGTATCGCGCCGCTGCGCCTGACGCAGACGCATTCGCAGCGGCAGGATCACCCCGCCCAGCAGCACGCCGCCGCCGAGCAGGCAGCCGCTGAACAGCGAAGCCAGCACCACCACACCCAGCGGCAACGAGACCTCGATGCCGAACAGATCGAGCGCCACCAAGCCGGAGTTGTAGTAGGCGAACACCAGGCTCGCGAGCGCCACCAACACGGTCAATACGACCAGTAGCCAGCGTTTCATGGGCTAGACCCGAATACTCAAGAGGTCGACAGGAACCGGCGACAGCATGGCCGCGACAAGCGCGCATCGCAAGCATCGGCCTGCGACGTCGTGTCTTCAATCGGGGTCGTCGTCGCCGCCGGTAATCGGCTGGGTGCTGGCGTTGACGCGCTCGCGCAGCTCCTTGCCCGGCTTGAAGTGCGGCACGTACTTGCCCGGCAGGGCAACCGACTCTCCAGTCTTGGGATTGCGGCCGATGCGCGGCGGACGATAGTGCAAAGAGAAGCTGCCGAAGCCGCGAATCTCGATGCGCTGGCCGTGGGCCAGTTCCTGGCTGATCTGTTCGAGCAGTTCCTTGACGGATAGCTCGACGTCGTGGAATGCCAGATGGGTCTGGCGGCGGGCCAGCGCCTCGATGAGTTCGGACTTGGTCATGGCCTGCGGAGCGAAAGGAATCGGGTGGTCCGCGCCCGTGGCACTTCAGTGCCGCGAGCGCGTCCCGCCGGAACCCCGGCGCTTGCGCGCCGAGGCGATGCGGACGACTTACTCCGACTTGTTGAGCTGTTCCTTGAACAGGGCGCCCAGCTTGGTCGTTCCACCGGTCGCACTCTGGTATTCGGACAGCACTTCCTGCAGGTCCTGCTCGTCCTTGGCGCGGATCGACAGCTGCAGGATGCGACCCTTGCGATCCATGCCGATGAACTTCGCCTCGACGGCGTCGCCCACCTTCAGGTGCAGGGTTGCGTCCTCGACGCGGTCCTTGGCGATGTCGTTGGCGCGCAGATAGCCTTCCACGCCTTCCGAGATCGCGATGGTGGCGCCGCGTGCATCGACTTCACGTACGGTACCGTTGATGATGCTGCCGCGCGGATTGGCGGCCATGAACTGGCCGAACGGATCCTGCTCGAGCTGCTTGATGCCCAGCGAGATGCGCTCGCGCTCGGGATCGACCGCCAGCACCACCGCCTCGACCGTGTCGCCCTTCTTGAACTGACGCACGAGGTCTTCGCCGGATACCTGCCACGAAATATCGGACAAGTGAACCAAGCCATCGATCCCGCCATCCAGGCCCACGAAGATGCCGAAGTCGGTGATCGACTTGATCTGGCCGGACACCTTGTCGTTCTTCTTGTGGGTGGCAGCGAATGCTTCCCACGGGTTGGAATGGGTCTGCTTCATGCCCAGCGAGATGCGGCGACGCTCCTCGTCGACATCCAGCACCATGACCTCGACCTCGTCGCCGACCTGGACCATCTTGCCCGGGTTGACGTTCTTGTTGGTCCAGTCCATTTCGGAGACGTGGACCAGGCCTTCGACGCCCGGCTCGATCTCGACGAAGCAGCCGTAATCGGTGACGTTGCTGACCTTGCCGAACATGCGCGTCGAGGTCGGGTAGCGACGTGCGATGTTGACCCAGGGGTCCTCGCCGAGCTGCTTGAGCCCCAGAGAAACGCGGTTGCGCTCGCGGTCGAAGCGCAGCACGCGCACTTCCAGCTCGTCGCCGACGTTGACCACCTCGGACGGGTGGCGCACGCGCTTCCACGCCATGTCGGTGATGTGCAGCAGGCCGTCGATGCCGCCGAGGTCGACGAATGCACCATAATCGGTGAGGTTCTTGACCACGCCCTTGACGACCGCGTTCTCCTGCAGGCGCTCGAGCAGCTGCTCGCGCTCGGCGCTGAATTCGCTCTCGACCACCGCGCGGCGGCTGACCACCACGTTGTTGCGCTTGCGGTCGAGCTTGATGATCTTGAACTCGAGTTCCTTGCCTTCGAGGTAGACCGGATCGCGGACCGGACGCACGTCGACCAGGGAACCGGGCAGGAATGCGCGGACGTCCTTGATGTCGACCGTGAAGCCGCCCTTGACCTTGCCGCTGATGCGACCGGTCACGGTCTCGGCCTTCTCCATCGCCTCTTCCAGCTCGTCCCACACCATCGCGCGCTTGGCTTTCTCGCGCGAAAGCACGGTTTCACCGAAGCCGTTCTCGAGCGAATCAAGCGCCACCTTGACGGTGTCGCCAACTTCCACTTCCAGCTCGCCGGCTTCGTTACGGAACTGCTCGATCGGCACGATGCCTTCCGACTTCAGGCCGGCATTGATCACGACCACGTCGTTGCGGATCTCGACGACGACGCCGGAGACGATAGCGCCCGGCTTGAGTTTCGAGAGGGCGGTTTCGCTCTGCTCGAACAGTTCGGCAAAAGATTCAGTCATTTTGGGTTCTCTGGTTGGACATCAGGCACGCCGCATTCGATCGCGACGCGCCCACCTGCTGAGTGCCATCAAGGCACGTGGGGAAACCGGCAAGACGGATGTCCTGCCGGGCGGTTTCTTCAGCGCAAAAGCTGCGGCGGTGAACAGACGTGGGCCGTCAAGGCCGCCGCATCGATTCGGGGACGAGTGCCAGCACCTGCTGGACCACTTCACCGATCGACCGGCCGGTGGAAT
>JBBRFN010000160.1:0-5527 GCA_038224265.1 Lysobacterales bacterium | reverse complement strand
GCTGGTGATCGACATCGCCGGCGAGGCCTCGGTGCAGATGACCATGCAGGAGCTCTCGACCGCGGTGCAGTATCGGCTGCCGATCAAGATCTTCATCCTCAACAACGAGTACATGGGCATGGTGCGGCAGTGGCAGGAGCTACTGCATGGCGGCCGCTATTCGCAGTCGTACTCCGAAGCGCTGCCGGATTTCGTCAAGCTCGCCGAGGCCTATGGGGCGAAGGGGATTCGGGCAAAAAAGCCCGCCGAACTGGACGCCGCGATCCAGGCCATGATCGATCACCCCGGTCCGGTGATCTTCGATTGCGTGGTCGACAAGCTGGAAAACTGCTACCCGATGATTCCCTCGGGTGCGGCACACGACGAGATGATCCTGCCCGATGCCACCGACGGCCCGGGCGTGTCCGAAGCCGGCAAGATGCTGGTCTGACGAGCAGGAACACAGCATGAGCCAGCAACCCGCTTCCGCATATTTCATGGTCGACGCGCCGGTGCGCGAGTCGAAGGCCACGCTTGCGATCCTGGTCGACAACGAAGTCGGCGCACTGGCCCGCGTGGTCGGGCTGTTCGCCGGTCGCGGCTACAACATCGAATCGCTCACCGTGGCCGAAACCGATCACCAGAAGCACACCTCGCGGATCACCATCGTCACCCGCGGCACGCCGGCGATCATCGAGCAGATCAAGGCCCAGCTGGGACGCTTGATTCCCGTGCATCGGGTGGTCGACCTGTCGGTCGACAAGCCGGGACTGGAGCGCGAGATGGCGCTGGTCAAGGTCATCGGCGAAGGCGAACGCCGCGCCGAAGCGCTGCGACTGTCGGAAGTGTTTCGCGCCCGCGTGATCGACATCACGCACACCAGTTTCATCTTCGAGTTGACCGGCTCGCCGACCAAGATCGACGCATTCGTCGACCTGCTCAAGCCGCTGGGCCTGGTCGAGTTTTCGCGTACTGGCGTGGTGGCGATCGGGCGCGGGGTCGAGGCGCTCTGATACGCTGTTCGGCCCGGCACTGGCTGGCGCCAACATCGCTGACATGAATCCCGTGCTGCGCAGTTTTTTCTGGGCGCTGTGCGCGGGTGTCGTACCGACAGCGGCGAGCGCGCTCGAGGTAACGCCGCTCGATCTGGTCAGCGGGCCGAACACCGCCCAGCCATCGGTAGCGGTCGATCCGGGCCGCGGGTTCATCGTGACCTGGCAACGGCGCGAGGGGCCGCGGACGCAGCTCGAATTCGTCGAGGTCGCGACCGGGGGCCTGATCGGCCGCCGCGGCACGATCGCCGATTCGGCACGATCGGGGGATGCCGGCGGCGCGGCTGACTGGTTCGTCAACTGGGCCGATTTTCCGAGTCTGGTGGTGCTCGACAACGGCGACTGGGTTGCGCACTGGCTGCAGAAGACCGGCGACAACACCTACGCCTACGAAATCCGCGTGGTTCGCTCCAGCGACCGTGGCCATACCTGGTCGCCGTCGTTCGTGCCGCACACCGACGATACGTCGACCGAGCACGGTTTCGTCTCGATGGTGCCCGCCGGTGGCGACCGCGTGCGCCTGGTCTGGCTCGATGGTCGCGAGACCGCAGGCGCCGTGGTGGGCCACGACCACGCCGGGCACGACGAGCACGGGAACGGCGGCCGCATGACCCTGCGCAGCGCAGTGCTCGATCGCCAAGGTCGCCTGCGCGGCGAAGCGCGGCTCGATGCAACGACGTGCACCTGCTGCCAGACCGACATGCTGCGCGTCGGTAGTCGCAGCCTCGTGGCGTATCGTGACCATGGCGATGGCGACCTGCGCAACATCCACTGGCTCGTGCACGAGCGCGGGCGCTGGTCCGCGGAACGCGCGCTGTACGACGACGGCTGGCGCATCGCCGGCTGCCCGGTAAACGGGCCTGCACTCGCGACCGGCCCCGCCGGCGTCCTCGCGATCTGGCCGACGATGCAGGGCGAGCAAATGGTGGTGCGCGCCGCGCTCGGCAATGGCACCACGTTCAGTCCGCCGGTCGATCTGGAGGCGGGGACCGGCACCATCGGGCGTGTCGACGCCGCGGCCTGGGGCAAGGACGGATTCCTCGTCGCGTGGCTTGGTGCAGGCGTTGCGGTCGGCGCCAGCACGCTGCGCGTGGCCGAACTCGACGCCGCGCTGCAGATCCGGGCGACCCACGAACTCGTCGAACTACCGGCAGGCCGTTCGACCGGGGTGCCGCGGATGGCTGCGGCCGGCGGCGCTGCGGTGGTTGCCTGGGTGGAGTCGGTCGACAGCCGGCCGACGGTGCGCGCCGTTCGGCTTGCTGAACTCCTTCTTGATCGCCAGCGCGGCGAAAAAGATACGCCGCGCATCGGATCCCGCGCGCTGCCCAACGGGCGTCCGTAGACGGATCGTGCGGCAGGTCGGGATCCGCGGGACTCGTCCAGACCGCGCATCGGTCAGAACCATGCGCGGCTGCTGGTGCGCGATGCTTGCCTCGTGGTCGCGTGCGGCTGCGAGCACGACGATCCGCTGATCGACGTGGCCGAGGTGCGCGGTACGCCACGCTCGCCGATGCAGCGATCTGTCGGCGACCGCCGCCCGGACTGCAGGTAGCGCCGATCCGGCGGCTTACGTCACGCGTCTGCAATCGATCCGAAATATTGTCGGTCGCATGAATATCCTGATGCTGTCGGATGTGTACTTCCCGCGGGTCAACGGCGTTTCATCGTCGATTCGCACTTTCGCCCAGGAACTGGTCTCGCTGGGGCATGGCGTGAGTCTGGTCGCGCCAGGTTACGACGAGTCGCTCGATCGCCAGCACCACGACGAGGGTTTCGAAGTGCTGCGGGTGCCCTCGCGCACGATCTTCTTCGATCCCGAAGATCGACTGATGAAGGGATCGGCGTTGACTGCGCTGCTGCCGCAACTCGCCCAGCGACGCTGGGACGCGATCCACATCCACACGCCGTTCCGGGCCCATCAGCTTGGCGTGCGACTCGCACGCGCGACCGGTCTGCCCACGCTGGAGACGTACCACACGTTTTTCGAGGAATACGTCGCGCACTACCTGCCGTGGCTGCCCAAACCGGTGCTGCGCTACGGCGCCCGCGCGCTGTCGCGTCGCCTGTGCCACGAGGTCGATCATCTGATCGTGCCCAGCCAGCAAATGGTCGAGGTGCTCGATCGCTATGGCATTCGCACGCCCTCGACGGTCATTCCCACCGGCATCCATCTCGACGAGTTCACCGGCGGTGACGGTGCGGCGTTTCGTGCGCAACACGGGATCGCGCCGAACCAGCCGACACTGGTTACCGTCAGCCGACTTGCGCAGGAAAAGAACATCATGTTCCTGCTCGATGTCGCGAAAGTGCTGGTCGACGAGTTTCCAGACCTGTGCCTCATCATCGCCGGCGAGGGACCCGATGCGCCGCGCCTGAAGCAACGCACCGCCGAGCTGGGGCTCGGCAACAGCGTGCGCTTCTTCGGCAACCTCGATCGCCGCACGACCCTGCTCGACTGCTACCGCGCAGGCGACGTGTTCGTGTTCGCATCGCCCACCGAGACCCAGGGCCTGGTGCTGATCGAGGCGATGGCGCTCGGCGTGCCGATCGTATCGACGGCGGTAATGGGAACCGCCACCGTGCTCGAGCACGCGCGCAGTGCGCGGGTCAGCGTGGAGAACGTGGCCGAGTTTGCCGGGCATGCGGCGGCGTTGCTGCGTTCCGCCGAGGAGCGCAACGCGCTATCCGCGCACGGTGCCGCGGATGCAGCGCGCTGGAGTGCGCCAGCGCTGATGCAGAAGGTCGTGCAACTTTACGCGGCGATGGGCTCGCGCCAGGACAACTTGCAAGACAGCGCGGCGGATCGGGTCTGATCCGCCGCGCCGGATTCCACGCTCAGTGGCGACGCGCGACGCCGACCAGGCCCGCGCCCAGCGTCAGCAGCGCCAGCAGCCACAGGGCCATGGAGCCGGTGGTCGGAACCGCCCGCGCTACAGCCGGAACACCACCCAGCGACACCGTGCCCACATTGTTGCCCGGGGTCGGATCGGTGGTCGACGACGCGACCGTGGCGGTGTTGCTGATCGCACCGGTGGCGCTGACGTTGGTGGTGATCGAGCAGTTCTGAGTGGCGCCATTGGCGAGCGCGCCGATGGACCAGGTCAGCGTGCCTGCTGCAACCGTCGCACCACAGGTGTTCGACACATACGCGACATTGCCAGGCAGCGGGTCGGCCACCACGACTGCGGCGGCTGCCGACGGACCGGCATTGGCGACCGTCAGGGTGAAGGTGACCGGTGAGCCGAGCACGACCGGCGTCGGTGCAGTCGCGGTCTTGGTCAGCGACAGATTGGCCGATGGCGGTGCGCAGGTGTTCTGCACCGAGCCTTCCCATTCGCCCGGCGGGGTATTGGTATTGAGCGGGGTGATCGCACCGGTGGCCAGATTGAAGGTGCCGTAGGTGTAGGTGCCGCCGCCGGTGTAGATCCACGCGTACAGCTGACCATCGTTGTTGTCGAAGTCCATGCCCTGGGCGAAGTTCGCCGCCAGACCATGGGCGCCGATCAAGGTGCGCGCACCGGTAGCGGGGTTGACCGAGAACAGGCTGTCGGTGCTGATGTCATGCGCGTACATCGCACCGGAGCAATTGACCGCAAGGTCGATCACGATGCCGGCCCCCATCGAGCCGATCAGGGTGGCAGCACCGGTAGTGAGGCTGACCGACCACAGCGCGGAGTTGGTGCCGTCGCTGGTGGACAGGAACGTAGCACCACTGGTGGGATTGATCGTCAGGTCGGTGATCGCGTCGGCGGCAGCAAGTCCGCTCAGCGGCGCAATGGTGGTCGGCGTGCCGTTGGCCAGCGCCAGGGTGCGTAGCAGCGGGGTCGCAGCCGCCGTCGAGTCGACGATGAACATGGTGGTTGCGGCGACGTTGAAATCCATCGCGAACACGGTCAGCGCCGGATTACCCAGCAGCGTGATTCCCGGCATGTTGTTCAGCACATGCCTGCTGAAGCCCAATTGCGGCGTACCGCCACCCACGTTGTCAATTCGCCGTTCGGCGCCAACGGTGCCGGCGCTGCCCGGCGGCGGTTTCGCATTCGATGCGGTGGATGCGGATGCGCTGGTCGCCGCGTGCGTCCTCGAGCTTTGGGCGACGCTGTGGATCAGTATGGCAATCCCGCTCGGGCGCGGGGGTCGCCGATCCCGATTGCTGCGCGTGCGCGAGGACTGGCGAGCGTTTGGCGCGGTGCTGCAGGTCCATACCCTGCGCGTTGCCACGCCCGATGACGCATGCAGACACCGCTTACGGTTCGAAACTGTTGCGGAAGAGGTTGCCCGAGATATCGATCAGGCACGCAGCGGCCGCAATGTTGTCGGCCATCTGCGTCTGCGTGCACGGCGAGAAGGTCGATGAGCCGTTGAGCGACGGGCTCATCAGCCAGCTACCGGTTTGCGCCGCGCAGGCAGAGCCGGTCTCGCCATCGTGCGGTGCGCCGAAGTTGTGCCCCATCTCGTGCGCGAGCGTGAGTGCCGTGGTGTTGTTGGCCGCGCGC
>JBBRFN010000159.1:0-5569 GCA_038224265.1 Lysobacterales bacterium | reverse complement strand
TCGTCGCTGGACAGCGAATCGGAGCGTCTGATCCAGGAGGCGCTGGAGCGCATCATGCGCGGCCGTACCACGCTGGTGATCGCGCATCGGCTGTCCACGGTCGAGCATGCCGACCAGATCCTGGTGCTCGATCATGGGCGGGTCGTCGAGCGCGGCACGCACGCCAGCCTGATCGGGCGCGGTGGCCCGTATGCGCGCCTGCATGGCCAGCAGTTGCACGACGAATGAGCGCCCGGTGAGCGGCATGTCCCGCGCGCACTGGCAGTCGCGGCTCGAGGCGATCTGGTACGCCGGCGCGCCACTGCCGTGGGCCTTGGATGTTGTCGCCCGCATCTACGAAGTGCTTTTGTGGTGGCGCCGCTGGCTCTACGCGAATCGGATGTTGCGCAGTCGTCGGATGCCGGTGCCGGTGATCGTGGTCGGAAATTTGTCCGTCGGCGGCACCGGCAAGACGCCGCTGGTTGCAGCCATGGTCGCTGAACTGCGCCAGCGCGGCTGGCGTCCGGGAATTGCGCTGCGCGGTTACGGCGGCAGTCGGCGCCGGCCGGGTGTGTTGCCAGCCGCGCCGCAAGCCGCGCAGTTCGGCGATGAAGCGGTGTTGCTGGCGCGTGCGACGGGTGTGCCCGTGGCGGTTGGTCGCGATCGCGCTGCTGCCGCCGAACTGCTGGTCGCCCGCGACTGCAACGTGGTGGTGTGCGATGACGGTCTGCAGCACTGGGCGCTGGCGCGCGACATCGAAATCCTGGTGGTCGACGGCGCGCGCCGCTTCGGCAACCAGCGCCTGTTGCCGGCCGGCCCACTGCGCGAACCTGTCGAGCGCGCGAGCCGGGTCGACTTCACCGTGGTCAACGGCGGCACCGCGGGTGCCGGCGAGTACCCAATGCAGGTCATCGGCAGCCGCGCGGTCGGCATCGGGGCCGGAGCAAGCGCGATCGAGCTCGACGCGCTGCGCGGTAAAACCGTGCACGCGGTGGCCGGCATCGGCAACCCGGAGCGCTTCTTCCGCATGCTGGAGTCGTTCGGCATCACCGTGCAGCGGCATCCGCTGCCCGACCATCATCGTTTCGACGGGCGCGAACTGCGCTTCGACGACCAGTTGCCGGTACTGATCACCGAAAAAGACGCGGTGAAATGCGCCGGATTCGCCGCGGCCGGGGTCTACGTGGTACCAGTCGAGGCCGAGCTGGCGCAACAGTTCTACGATCGTTTGAACAGCGCCCTGCATCGGCTGCCGGAGAGCACCGCATGAACGAGGATTTCGTGGTCGCGATTCCGGCGCGTCTGGGCTCGACGCGGCTGCCGCGAAAACCGCTGCGCTTGCTGGCCGGGCGTCCACTGATCGTGCATGTGGTCGAGCGCGCGCTGGCGGCAGGCGCGACGCAGGTGCTGGTGGCGACCGATGCGCACGAGATCGCGGCAGCGGTTGCCGGGCTCGGGGTTGGTGTCGCGATGACGCGCGCCGATCACCCCAGCGGCACCGATCGACTCGCCGAGGTTGCGCTGCAACAGGGCTGGGCCGATGACACCATCGTGGTCAACCTGCAGGGCGATGAGCCACTGGCACCGCCCAGCGGCATCATTGCGGTCGCAGCGGCCCTGGCGCGCAGCACCGACACGCCGATGGCGACTCTGGCGACCCCGATCCTCGATGCGGCGACCCTGTTCGACCCCAATGTAGTCAAGGTGGTGCGCGATCATGCCGACTGCGCGATGTACTTCTCGCGCGCACCGATTCCGTGGGCGCGCGAGGGTTTTTCCAGCAGCCGCGAACACCTGCCTGCCGGCGTTGTGTTCCTGCGCCATATCGGCATCTACGCCTATCGCGCCGGCTTCCTGCGCCGATTCGCAGCCCTCGCACGTGGCCGACTGGAAGACATCGAGGCGCTGGAGCAACTGCGGGTGCTCGAAGCCGCCCAGCGCATCGTGGTGGGACTTGCGCCGCAAGCTTTTCCGCCCGGCGTCGATACCGAACACGATCTGGCCCGCGTCGAGGCCTTGCTGGGGACTGCCGGCACCATCCGCGACAAAGCCTAAAGTCTTTCTGCTAGCCCATTGATCGAAAAGACTTTAAGCTAGCCGAAGCGGGTTCTGCGGAGCTCGCGTTCGACGTAGTGGGGCCACTGGGGATGACGATGAGCCTGCGCCTTCCGGCGCCAGAATTGCCCGACGAACTGGAATGGGTCAACACCCAGGCTCCGGTGCGTCTGGGCGCCTTGCGCGGCCGTGTGGTGATCCTGCATTTCTGGAGCTTTTCCAACATCCAGTCGCAGAACAACCTGCCGGACCTGCGCCATCTGGAGAACAAGTACCACGATGGCTTGAGCGTGGTCTCGATTCACTGCCCGAAATTCACCGCCGAACGGGTGCCCGCCAGCGTGCTCAAGGCGGTCAACCGCGGATTCATCCGCCACGCGGTCGCGTCCGATCCGGACTATCGCTGCTGGCAGTTGTTCAACGTGCGCGCGTGGCCAACCCTGGTGGTCATCGACACCGAAGGCAACATCGCCCAGACCCTGGTCGGCGAGGGCCATCGCGCCGCGCTCGACCCACTGGTCCACCAACTGCTCGACGATGCCGCGCGGCGCGATGCGCGCGCCTATGAATCGGCAGCCCCGATCTCGCGCCCCGAGCCGAAACTGCCGCTGCGTTTTCCCAGCCGCGTGCTCGCCACCGAGACCGCGCTGTATGTCGCCGACAGCGGTCACAACCGCATCCTGGAGACCACTCACGACGGCCGCATCCTGCGCCAGTTCGGATCCGGCAATCCGGGCTTCTGGGATGGCAAGACCACCGACGCGGGATTCTCCAATCCGCACGGCATGGCGATCGTCAAGGACGTGCTGTATGTGGCCGACCTTGGCAACCATGCGATCCGAAGGGTGCGGCTGCTCAACGGTGAGGTCGACACCGTGGCCGGTACCGGACTGCTCGGCCATGAGGTCGTTGTCGATTCGCCGGATACCCGCGCGGTAGGGCTCAATGCGCCGATCGATCTGGTCGCCGCAGCGGAGCGCTTGTTCATGGCGATGGCAGGCTCCAACCAGATCTGGGCGCTCGACCTTGCACGTCAGCAAATCGGCCGTGTAGTCGGAACCGGCGCCCACGGCTGCGACGATGGTGGCGCCGATTCGGCCACCTTCGCGCGTCCCAGTGGCCTGACGCTGCACGGCCAGATGTTGTATGTCGCCGATTCCGATGCATCGGCGATCCGTTCGATCCGGCTCATCGATCTGCAGGTTCGCACCCTGGTCGGCAGCGGGGTCTACGAGTTCGGCGACGTCGACGGCGTGCCGGAGAAAGCCCGCCTGCAACTGCCGCTCGCCATCGCGCTGGATCCCGGCGGCGCGATCCTGTGGGTGGCCGACACCCTCAACAGCAAGATCAAGGCCCTGTCGCTGCGCGGCGGCGGTCTGCGCACGCTGGCCCTGCCATACAAGTTCCAGCAGCCCGGTGGCATCAGCGTCGCGGCGCGCGCCCTGTGGGTGGCCAATACGAACGCGCACGAGGTATTGCGGATCGATACCGCGAGCGGCCAGATTCGCCACTTGCCGATCGGCGAATAGGTCGTGACCGACGCGTTCGACGGCAAGGCCGTCGCGCTCACCCTGGCCAGCGGACCCGGCGTGTACCGGATGCTCGATGGCGACCGCGCGGTGCTCTATGTCGGCAAGGCCTCGAACCTGCGCAAGCGGGTCGGCAGCTATTTCGCGCGGCCGCAGATGGACCCGCGCCTGATGGCGATGGTTGCCCGCATCGCGGCGCTGGAAACCACCGTTACCCGCACCGAATCCGAGGCGCTGCTGCTCGAGAACGAGCTGATCAAGTCGCTCAAGCCGCGCTACAACATCCTGCTGCGCGACGACAAGAGCTACCCGTGGATCTATCTGTCCAGCGACGACGCGTTTCCGCGCCTGGCCTTCCACCGCGGTGCGCGCGGCAAGCTCGGTCGCTACTTCGGCCCGTTTCCGAGCGCCTTCGCGGTGCGCGAAAGCCTTGACCTGATGCAGAAGCTGTTCCGGGTGCGCCAGTGCGAGGACAGTTTTTTCCGCGCCCGCTCGCGACCCTGCCTGCAGCACCAGATCGGGCGCTGTACCGCGCCGTGCGTGGGTCTGGTCAGCGAGGCCGACTATGCGCGCGATGTGCGCCACGCCAGCATGTTCCTCGAAGGCCGCAGCACCGCGGTCACCGATGAGCTGGTGGCGGCGATGGACTTGGCCAGCCGCGATCTGGAGTTCGAAACCGCGGCGACACTGCGCGACCAGATCGCCAACATGAAGCAGGTCCAGGCGCGGCAGTACGTCAGCGGCTCGGAAGAAGACGCCGACGTGATCGCCTGTGCGGTAGCCGACGGCATCGCCTGCGTGCACGCGATGTTCTTCCGCAATGGTGCGAGCCTCGGCGGACGCAGCTTCTTTCCGCGCGCGGCCGGCGATGCCGATCCGGCAGATGTGCTCGATGCTTTCGTGTCGCAGTACTACGCCGAGCGTCCGGCGCCCGCACTCGTGCTGCTGTCGCATTCGATCGAGGAGGCCGAACTGCTGTGCGCGGCACTTGGCGAGCGGCGTGGCAGCAAGGTCGAGATCCGCCATGCGCAGCGCGGCGAGCGCGCGCGACTGGTCGAGATCGCGATGCGCAATGCACAGCAGTCGATCGCCAGCGAGAAAGTCAGCAAGGACACCATCGAGGCACGCTGGCGCGCGCTCGGCACGCTGCTGGGCCTCGATGAGCCACCGGCCCGCATCGAGTGCTTCGACATCAGCCACACGCGCGGCGAGGCCACCGTGGCCTCGTGCGTGGTGTTCGATCGCGGTGGGCCGTTGACGGCGAAGTATCGGCGCTACACCATCGCGGGGGTGGCGGCCGGCGACGACTATGCGGCGATGCGCCAGGCCCTCGATCGACGCTTTCGGCGAGCACAGCGCGAACAGGGGGCCGTTCCGGACTTGCTGCTGATCGACGGCGGGCGAGGGCAGGTCGGACAGGCCGATGCGGTGCTCAACGAACTGGCCATCGCCGGGGTCACGGTGTTGGGTGTGGCCAAGGGCGCGGACCGCAAGGCCGGACTCGAGGAGCTGATCTTCGGTGGCGACGATGGGCGCAGCCTCAAGCCGCGCGCCAACGAGCCTGCGCTGCACCTGATCCAGTGGGTGCGCGACGAAGCCCATCGCTTTGCCATCGGCGGGCACCGGGCGCGGCGGCAGAAGGCGCGCGAAACCAGCGTGCTGGAGACCATCAGTGGCGTCGGTGCACGGCGGCGCTCCCAGCTTTTGCGCCACTTCGGTGGGTTGACCGGCGTGCAGGGCGCCGGGGTGGAAGAACTGACCCGCGTACCAGGCATCGATCGCGCGCTGGCGCAACGGATCTACGATGCGCTGCACGGCTGAGCCCGCTTGCGGCAAACTAGGCCATTGCCCCCGGCAGCCCCGTCGCTGATGCCGCTCAATGTTCCCAATCTGCTGACCCTGTTCCGGATCGCGCTGGTGCCGCTGATGGTGGTGGCTTTTTATCTGCCATACCGCGGCATGAACGTGATCGCGGCATCGCTGTTCGTCGCCGGCGCATTGACCGA
>JBBRFN010000158.1:0-5665 GCA_038224265.1 Lysobacterales bacterium | reverse complement strand
TTTGCTCGACCATCAGAGCAAGAGGCACTGGATCCCCGCCTGCGCGGGAATGACGAGCTGGGCGACAACGGCCAGCAAACGACCCTTGTGCGCCCAAGCAAGTTCCTTTCGAATCGGACATGAATGGCACTGATTTATCGCTCGTGTTCATCGCTCGTGTTCATCGCTCGTGTTCATCGCTCGTGTTCATCGCTCGTGTTCATCGCTCGTGTTCATCGCTCGTGCTCATCGCTCGTGTTCATCGCTCGTGCGCATCGAACGTCATCCCCGCGCAGGCGGGGATCCAGTGACTTTTGCTCGATCATCAGAGCCGGAGGCACTGGATTCCCGCCTGCGCGGGAATGACGAGCCGGGGGACATCGGCCGGAGAATGGCGCTTGGGTGCTTAAGTCAGTGCCATTCGACTCGGACATTTACTCGGCGCTCCCTTCGCGCCAGCGCAAAATGCTGTAGGCGCGGCCCCCGGGCGGCCCGCCGAGGCGGATGGTGGCGTCCAGCAGGGTCCACGTGCCGTTCGGCAGCGTCGCCTTGGCCCGCACAGTATAGGTGAGGCCCCCGCCAGCGGCCACCAAGGGGGTGCCGTCGGGCAGGGTCAGCGGAGTGGCGGCCAGCTGCTGCGGATCAAGCTGCCAGCGCTGCTCGACCAACTGCTGCGCCAGGCCCGCGGACATTCCCGCCATCGCCTGCAGCACCAGTGGTGCCGCAAACGCGGCATTCGGCTGCGGATTGCGCGAGTAGACGGTGATGAAGGGCTCGAGCTTCTCGAACACTTCCCAGGTCATGCCCAGCACCTGCTGCACCTCGCCCAGGGTCTGGAAGCCGAAGTTGGTCGGCTTGTAGCTCAGACCCTCGGCTTCGTAGTCGCGCGCTTCGGCGCCGTTGGCGCGGACCAGGTCGTCGGGGTCTCTCCAATCCATGATGGCATCGACCAGCGAACGCGCCCGAGGTTCCTCGACGCCGATCGCAAGGAACAGTTGCAGCAGCAGCACTTCGTCGGCGACGTTGAAATCGATCTTGCCGGATTCGTCGATCAGCGCGATCTCGACCTTGGCATCATCGAAGCTGATCTCGTACGGACGCCCATCCGCGACCCAGCGCGTGATCGGGTCGGCGCGACGCAGTTCGTAGGCGGCGCGGCTGATGCCCGCCTCGCTGGCGTAGCGCGCACGGGTGGCATCGAGAAGAAAGCGCGACTGCAGGGTTTCGGTGCGCGCGACGAGCACGAACCCGCCCAGAACGATAGCCAGCAGCGCCATCGCCCACAGCACCAGCAGCAGGGCGACGCCGCGCTGATCGACTCGCGCATGGCACGGTGCGCGCATCTCAGCCACCGCTTGCCGGCGGCGCGAAGAACGATGGCTCCAGCGAGGCCCCCGCAGCGCCGGCGTCGACCATCAGCGGCACCACCAGCTCGGGCCATGCGAACTGGCTGCCGCGCTCGAAATCGACCTTCAGACGCAGCAACACCGGCAGCGGACCGGGCTTGTCCCAACTATCGTCCCAGTCGTCGAGACGGCCCTGGCCATCGAGTCCGCGGAACTCGAAGCGCGCGTCGGCGATGCGCTCGATGAGGGTCACCGGACCGGGCTTTTCGGGAAAGCCCTCGCGCAACTTGAAGCCGTTGAGCATTGCGTGCCGGAACACCAGCGCGGTGCCGTTTTCGCCGCGCTCGAGCGAGAGCTCCTGCACATAGGCGCCGCCGCGGCCCAGATAGCCGGGCATGGTCGATACCCACATCACGCGATCGCGCTCGCCGACGAAGCTGGTGACCTGGCCGTCGACCTCGTTGCGGTCGAAGGGAATGGCCAGCGATTGCGAAATCTGCCGACGCAGGAATTCCTGCGCCACGCGCACCTTGTTGGTGCGATCGATCAACGCCTCGCCGCGTTCGACCGCACGGGTCGCAGTGCGGATCGCGCCATATGCGGCAGCGCTGAGCAGCGCCAGCAGCATGACCGACAGCAACACCTCGAGCAGGGTGAAGCCGCGCGCGGCGCGAGGCGTGGTGCGGATCATGGGTTGACCCCGCCGGGCTGCACTGCGCGCAAGGTCGCGAACTTCGCTTCGCGATCGCGCTCGCCTTCGCGCCAGCGCACGGTGAGGTCTACGCGAAACATCGATATCGGCACCTCTTCGAGCAGCCCGGTTGAACTGGGCGGGCCATCTTCCTCGCGCACCTCCAACTGCCACTCGAAGCGATCGTCATAGCGGCCGCTGTCGCCGCCATCGCGCAGCGGATCGCCGACGCCGATCGCATCGAGGGTGGATTGCGCGTACAGCGCCGCCTGGGTGAAATCCGCTGCCTGCCGCGCACCGCGCAGCGAGCTGGCCGCGACCTGCATCAGCACGCCGGCGCCAATCGCGAAGATCACGAAGGCCACCAGCATCTCGATCAGGGTGAAGCCGCGCTGGCGGGTCACGGCGTGGCCTCGGCTTCGCGCAGGCGCACTTCGCCGGTCAGCCACGCGATCTCCACGTCCCAGGCGCGCGCACCTGCGACCAGCTTGATCCTGCCGCCGGTGGAACTGCCATCGGGATAGAAGCGCACGCGGCCGGTGCTCTGTCCGGTCTGCTCTTCGGCCGCGGTCAGCAGGCGCAGCTCCATGTCCTTGGGCAACTGAACTTCCTTGCGTTTGGGCGCGATGTAGCTGCGCTTCTCGACATCGAGTTCGAGCGATTGCTGCTTGTGGGTCACGATCGCCTGCGCTCGCGTGTAGCGCAGCGCGGCGACCAGGTCCTGGCCGGCGGCGCGCACCTTGGCGCCGGACAGGCCGCGGGTCAGACTGACCGCAGCAACCGTGATCACCAGCGCTATCAGCATCAGCACCATGATCAACTCGATCAGGGTGAAGCCGCGCGTGCGGCGATGGCACGCGTGAGCGGCGCTGCGCGGGTGCATGAGGCGTGCTCGCGCAGGCGCTCTGCGTGTGCTCAGTTGTTGCTGAGTATATCGGCGGCCTTGAGGCCTTCGCCGCCTTCCTTGCCGTCGGGGCCGAAGGAATACAGGTCGAAGTCGCGGCCCTCGCTGCCGGGCTTTCGATACTGGAAGGCGTTGTTCCACGGATCCTTGAGTTCTTTCTCGCGCGCGTAGGGACCGTTCCAGTTGTCGTTGCTGCCAGGCTTGGTGACCAGATCCTCGATGCGGTCCGGTGCGCTGCCGCTGTCGAGCGCGTAGGTTTCGATCTTGCCGCTGATCGAGTCCAGCGCGATCTTGGTGGCATTGACCTTGCCGCGCACCGCGCCGTCGCCGATGCGATTGGCGACCAGCGCGATCACGATTCCGATCAACGCCATCACGACGAGGATCTCGATCAGGCTGAATCCGCGCTGCGCGCGGGCGATGGTTTGCAGACGATTCATGGATGCGCTCCGTGGTTCAGGGAAATTCGGTTTGCTCAGCGGTTTGCTCAGCGGTCAGCCGCCGATCGAACTGCTCAGGTCGAGGATCGGCATCAGGATCGACAGCACCACCACGCCGATGACTGCGGCCATCACGATCACCAGCACCGGCACCAGGGCCGCCATCAGGCGATCGATCGTATTCTTGACCTCGATATCGAAGGTGTCGGCGACCTTGAGCAGCATCTGGTCGAGCTCGCCGGATTCCTCGCCGACCGCGATCATCTGCAGCGCCAGGCGCGGAAAACGCTTGCCCTTGCCCATCGCGTAGCTCAAGCCCGCGCCGGACTTCACATCGACCGACGCCTCGTCGAGCGACTGCACCAGCACCAGGTTCGCCAACACGTTGCGCGCGATCGACAACGCGGTCAACAAGGGAACGCCGTTGGTCAGCAAAGTTCCCAAGGTGCGCGCCACGCGCGCGGTTTCGATGCGCGTGACCAGCGATGAAGTGAGCTTCCAGTCGAGCAGGCGCGTGTCCCACAGCAGGCGCCCGCGCGGGTCGTTGAACTGGCGCACCAGCGCATAGATCGCAGCGCCGACCACGATCAGGATCGCCCACCACCATCCCGCGAGGAACTCGCCGATCCACAACACCACTGCGGTGTACCACGGCAGTTCCTGGCCCAGATCCTCGAACAGCGGCACGAATTGCGGCACCACGAAAGTCAGCAGCAGCGCGAGCGCCAGTATCACCATCGTCATCAGGATCGCGGGATAGACCAGCGCGTTGAGCACGCCATCGCGCACCGTGCGCGAACGCTCCATGTATTCGGCAAGCCGCTTGAGTGTCGCCTGCAGCGAGCCGGAGACTTCGCCCGCGCGAACCATGTTGATGTACAGCCGCGAGAACACGCCGTGCTGCTGTTCGAGTGCGGCCGACAGCGGCGAGCCGCCGCGCACGACCTCGCGCACCTGTTCGATCAGGCGCCGCGCACGCTCGTTGTCGGGCAGATCGATCAGGATCTGCAGCGCACGGTCCAGCGGCTGGCCCGCACCCATCAGCGTGGCCAGCTGCTGGGTGAACGACACCATCTCTGCGCTCGACATCGGCGCACGGCGGAACAACCGGCCCAACCCACCACCGAGACCACCGGGCTGCGTCTCACGCGCCTCCAGCGGCAGGTTGCCCGCGTCCTGCAGCTTGCCGATCACATCATCGCGCGAGGCTGCCTCCATCTCGCCTTCGATGGATTCGCCCTGCGCGGTGACGGCTTTGTAGCGGAAGAGCGGCATGGGTGCGGTGTGGGGTCCGGGTGTTGGGCGTTGGGGTGGCGTTTGGGAATCAGGGTTGCTAAGGGTATAGGGCCCAGGGCCCAGGGCTCAGGGCCCAGTGAGGGCGCGGCGGGCGACATACCCTCCGCTTCGCCGCAGGTGTTGGAAAGCCAGAAACCCGCGGCCCTGCTGGCTGTTCTGGGCCCTGAGCCCTGGGCCCTGGGCCCTTGTTCAGAGCCATACCCTGAGCCCTGTGCCCTGCTTCGAGCGCTCAACCCTCCTGCGTCACACGCAAAACCTCTTCGATGGTGGTGGTCCCACTGAGCGCTTTCACCAACCCATCCTCGTACATCGTGCGCATGCCTTCGGTGCGGGCAAGATTCTCGATCTCGCCGGCGGTGGCGTGCTGCATCACCAGACGGCGCAGCGGGTCGCTCATGACCAGGAACTCCATGATCGTGGTGCGGCCCAGATAGCCCGTCGGAGTCAGCGAAGAAGGCCCGGGTTTGAACAGGCGGATCGGCTCGACGTCGGTGTAGCGACCGAGCTTGAACTGGTCGATCACCTCGGGCAGCGCGAGATAGGCCTGCGCATGGGTCGGCTCCAGCCGGCGCACGAGGCGCTGGGCGAGAATTCCGTTGATCGTCGAGGTCAGCAGGTAATCCTCCACGCCCATGTCCATCAGGCGGGTGATACCGCCGGCGGCATTGTTGGTGTGCAGGGTGGAGAGCACCAGATGCCCGGTCAGCGCGGACTGGATCGCGATCTTCGCGGTTTCCAGGTCGCGCATCTCGCCGATCATGATGATGTCGGGGTCCTGGCGCACGATCGAGCGCAGCGCATGCGCGAAATCCAGCCCGATCTGCGGCTTGGCCTGGATCTGGTTGATGCCCTCGATCTGGTACTCGACTGGATCCTCGACGGTGATGATCTTGACGTCGGGCGTGTTGATCTTCGACAGCGCGGTATACAGCGTGGTGGTCTTGCCCGAACCGGTCGGGCCGGTCACCAGCAGGATGCCGTGCGGCAACTCCAGCACGCTCTGGAAGCG
>JBBRFN010000157.1:0-5730 GCA_038224265.1 Lysobacterales bacterium | reverse complement strand
ACGATGCGCTGCGCGCACACGGTTGTCCGGACATCTTCTTCCTGTTCAACGATGCCGGCACCGAACAGGCGCAGCAGTTCGGCGACGACCACCGCATTCCGCTGATCAGCTTTACCGGCTCGACCCCGGTCGGGCGGCTGGTCGGCGAACGCGTGGCGCAGCGCATGGGGCGTTCCTTGCTGGAACTGGGTGGCAACAACGCGATCATCGTCGATGAAACCGCCGACCTGAAGCTGGCGATCCCGGCCATCGTATTCGGTGCGGTGGGTACGGCCGGACAGCGCTGCACCTCGACCCGGCGCCTGCTCGTGCATGCCTCGATCGCGGCGGAACTGACCAGCAGGCTGGTCGCGGCCTACCAGCAGATTCAATCGCGCATCGGCGATCCACTGGATGCGCACACCCTGATGGGCCCGCTGATCGACCAGGCTTCGGTCAAGCGCTATCTGAGCGCCGTGGAGGCAGCACGCGCGGCCGGCGGCAGCATCGCCTGCGGTGGTGCCGCACTCGCCGATCGCCCCGGCAACTACGTGCTGCCGACCATCGTCACCGGCCTCGATGGCCATGCAGCGATCATCCAGACCGAAACCTTCGCGCCGATCCTGTACGTGCTGACCTGGAACACCGTCGACGAGGCCATCGCGCTGCAGAACAACGTGCCGCAAGGCCTGTCGTCATCGATCTTCACCACCGACCTGCGCCGCGCCGAGCGCTTCCTATCGGCGGCCGGTTCCGACTGCGGCATCGCCAACGTCAACATCGGCACCTCGGGCGCCGAGATCGGCGGCGCATTCGGTGGCGAAAAGGAAACCGGTGGTGGGCGCGAATCCGGCTCGGATTCGTGGAAGGTGTACATGCGCCGGCAAACCAATACGATCAACTACTCGGACGAACTGCCGCTGGCGCAGGGCATCAAGTTCGACCTCTGACCGGCCCGCGCAGACACCGTAGCCGACCTGATCCACGGAGCTTCGCGCATGAACGCAGCCATTCGACAGACCAGCACGCTCGCCATCATCAGCCTCGTATCGGGGCTCCTGGGCTGGACCCTGGCGCCACTGCTGGGCTCGATCGCGGCAGTGATCTGCGGGCATCTGGCGCGCGGCGAGATCCGCCGCGCACCGGATCGACTGGAAGGCGATGGCTTCGCGATCGCAGGCCTGGTGCTGGGCTGGGCGCAGATCCTGCTGTCGCTGATGTTCATCGTGCTGCTGTTCCTGTTCTTCGGCGGAATGGCCGCATTCCTGGCATGGATTGCGGCCAACCAGTCGGGCACGATCAGCGCGTGAGCCTGCGCATCCGATGACTTCGATGTACGGACTCGCGCGCCCCTTTCTGTTCGCCCTGGATGCCGAGAAAGCCCACGATCTGGGCCTCAAGGCGATCCATGCGGCGTGGCGTACGGGCTTGAATCCGCTGCTCGCAACGCGGCCCCCACCATTGCCGACGCGAGTCTGCGGGATCGATTTTCCAAACCCTGTCGGACTCGCCGCCGGGCTGGACAAGAACGGCGACTACATCGATGCGCTGGCCGCACTCGGCTTCGGCTTCGTGGAAATCGGCACCACCACACCGCGCGCACAGCCGGGCAATCCGAAGCCGCGCATGTTCCGCTTGCCCGAGCATGATGCGGTGATCAATCGGCTGGGGTTCAACAACGGTGGCGTCGATGCGCTGCTGGCCAACGTGCAGCGTGCGCGCTTTCGCGGCGTGCTCGGGATCAACATCGGGCGCAACAAGGACACCCCCAACGAGCGCGCAGTCGACGACTATCTGCATTGCCTGGAGCGGGTATACCCGCAGGCGAGCTACATCGCGGTCAACATCTCCTCGCCGAACACGCAGGGCCTGCGCGACCTGCAGGAAGAAGATGCGCTGCGCCGATTCATCGGCAGCCTGCGCGAGCGGCAGGAGCAACTGGCCGGCCAGCACGGCGCGCGCAAGCCGATGCTTTTGAAGATCGCACCGGACCTCGATGAGGCCGAGCTCGACGCGATGGCCGAGGTGCTGCTGCGTGCACGCATCGACGGCGTGATCTGCACCAATACCACTGTCGATCGCGACACCATTGCCGGCCACCCGCTTGCCACGCAGGCTGGCGGCCTGAGCGGCGCCCCGCTGCGCTCGAAGGCCACGCGCGTATTGCGCGGCATGGCGCAGCGGCTGGACGACAAGGTGCCGTTGATCGGGGTCGGCGGCATCCTCGACGGGCGCGACGCGGCGGAGAAGATTGCCGCCGGCGCCAGCCTGGTGCAGTTCTATACCGGCATGATCTACCGTGGACCGGCGCTGATCGGCGATTGCGTCGCGGCGATCCGCGCGCGCCGCCCCGGATGATCGAGGCCAATGCCAGCCTGAAGGCGCTCAATACTTTCGGGGTCGACGCGCGCGCACGCTGGTTGCTGCGCGTGCGCGATCTCGATGAACTGCCCGCGCTGCTGGCCCGGCCCGAGTGGCGCGATCTGCCGCTGCTGGTACTCGGCGGCGGCAGCAATATCCTGCTCACCCGCGATTTCGACGGCGTGGTGCTGAAGATCGAAGCGCAGCGCATCGCGCAGTCGCTGTGGCTGGGCGATGACGCGGTGGTGCGGGTAGAGGCCGGCTGCGACTGGCACCAGTTCGTGACCTGGACGCTGGAGTCGGGTTTCAACGGCATGGAGAACCTGTCGCTGATCCCGGGCACCGTGGGTGCCGCGCCAATCCAGAACATCGGCGCCTACGGCGTGGAGCTGGCCTCGCTGGTCGATGCGGTAGAGGTCTTCGACCGCGGCGTCGCGCGCTTCGATGTGCTCGATCGCGCGGCGTGCGGCTTCGGCTACCGCGACAGCGTGTTCAAGCAAGCCGGATCGCGCGAGCGCTACATCGTGACCGCGGTTCGCTTCCGCTTCGCGGCCGACGCACCGCTGGTGCTGCATTACCCAGGCGTGCGCGAAGAGCTGGCCGCAATGGGCATCGCGACACCGCGCGCGGCCGACGTATCGGCCGCGATCTGCGCGATCCGCCGCCGCAAGCTGCCCGATCCCGCCGTGCTCGGCAACGCCGGCAGCTTCTTCAAGAATCCGCTGGTCTCGCGCAGCGCTGCCGAACGCCTGCAAGCGCTGCACCCCGACCTGCCGGTGTTCGCTGCCGATGACGCGCAAGCCAAGCTGTCGGCGGCGTGGATGATCGAGCAGGCCGGCCTGAAGGGCTATCGGGATGGCGACGCGGGTGTGTCGGCAAGCCATGCGCTGGTGCTGGTCAACCACAGCCATGCCAGCGGCGCGCAAATCCTCGCGGTAGCACAGCACGTTCGTGCGGCCGTATTGCAGCGTTTCGGCGTACCCCTCGAAAACGAGCCGCTGATCCTGTAGCCCACACGAGCACATTCCATGAAAACCACACCGAAGCTGCGCCGCAACTGCTGGAGCGACCCCATGATCCGTCTCGCCTGCTGTTCCGCGCTGGCCGTGTGCCTTCCTGCCGCGGCCAGCGACACCCCACCGCCCACCATGGCCTCGGTACTCGAAGCGGCCACGGCCGCCGATTGGCGCAAACCCGATCCGGACAATACGCTGTACCTGGAACTGGACTCCGGTCGCGTGGTGATCGAACTCGCGCCGGACTTCGCGCCGCGCCATGTGGCCAACATCAAGGCGCTGGCGCGCGCGCAATATTTCGACGGGCTGGCGATCGTGCGGGTGCAGGAGAACTACGTGGTGCAGTGGGCCGATCCGAATGCCGGCGACGTCGACCAGCGCAAGTCCACCGGCGAGCTGCCGCGGACCCTGCCTGCCGAGTTCGCACGCGACATCAAAGCTGCACCCCGCTTCACCGCCCTGCCCGATGGCGATGTCTACGCACCGGAAGTCGGATTCATGCAGGGTTTCCCGGCCGCACGCGATCCGAAGATCGGCAAGGCGTGGCTGGCGCACTGCTACGGGATGGTGGGCGCCGGCCGCGACAATGCCGCCGACAGCGGTGGCGGCACCGAGCTGTACGTGGTGATCGGCCATTCGCCGCGGCATCTGGATCGCAACGTCACCCTGGTCGGTCGCGTGCTGGCGGGCATGGAGCGGCTGACCACGTTGCCGCGCGGCAGCGCTGCGATGGGCTTCCACGAGCAACCCAAGGACAACGTGGCAATCCGCGCGATTCGTGTTGCCGCCGACGTGCCGGCGGCCGAGCGCAGCGCGCTGGAGGTGCTGCGCACCGACACGACCACCTTCGCCAAGCTGATCGAGGCGCGCCGCACCCGCAGCGAGGAATGGTTCATCGAGCCGACCGGCAAGATCGAGCTGTGCAACGTGCCTCTGCCGGTGCGCAGCGCACCCTGAGCGCGCAGCATGGCCAAACAATACGACCAGGCCTACTTCGATCGCTGGTACCGCGATCCGCGCGAGCGGGTGAAGGACCCGCGCGAGTTCGTGCGCAAGGTGCAACTGGCGCTGTCGATGGCCGAGTACTACCTCGGCCGTCCGGTCGAGAGCGTGCTCGACGTCGGCTGCGGCGAGGGCCACTGGCGCGCACCGCTGCTGGCCGCGCGTCCCGGCCTGCACTATCTGGGCGTCGATGCCAGCAGCTATGTGGTGCAACGCTTCGGGCGCCAGCGCAACCTGCACCGGGTCGCATTCGCCGACCTGCCAACGCTGGCCGAGCGCGCCGGCAGCGTGTTCGGCGGTGCCGCAACCGTCGACCTGCTGGTGTGTTCGGACGTGATCCACTATCTGTCCGCACGCGATCTCGCGCGCGGCTTGCCGGCGTTCTCGCAACTGTGCCAGGGGGTGGCGTGGATCGAGATGTTCTGTCGCGGCGATGCCTTTGTCGGCGATGACGACGGTTTCATTGCGCGGCCGCGCGAGTGGTATCGCCGCACGCTGGCGCGCCATGGCTGGCTGGCGCTGGGCTCCAATGGCTGGCTCAGCCGCGACCAGCGCGAACGCGCCTCGATCCTCGAATTGGCCTGAATTCGGGCAGGAAAGGCAGCGCCGGCGACGCTGCCTGGCCGCCGATCCGTGCCGTGGAGCGAGTCCTCCAAGCAAAGCCGCTAAACTATGTCGATGAACGCTACCGACCCTGTTGCCACTTTCGCCGCCCTCGGGCTCCCTGAGGCATTGCTGCGCACCCTGTCCGGGGTGGGCTACGAGACCCCGACGCCGATCCAGGCGGCCACCATTCCGCAGCTTCTGGCAGGACGCGACCTGCTCGGCACCGCGCAGACCGGCACCGGCAAGACCGCGGCCTTCGCGCTGCCGATATTGGCCAAGATCGACGTGAGCAAGCCGCAGACGCAGGCGCTGGTGCTCGCGCCGACCCGCGAGTTGGCGATCCAGGTCGCCGAAGCCTTTCAGCGCTATGCAGGCCAACTGCCCGGCTTCCACGTGCTGCCGATCTATGGCGGCCAGGGCTACACCCAGCAGTTGGCGGGTCTGCGCCGCGGCGCGCACGTGGTGGTCGGCACACCCGGTCGCGTGATCGACCATCTGGAACGCGGCACGCTGGATATCTCCAAGCTCAAGTGTGCGGTGCTCGACGAGGCCGACGAGATGCTGCGCATGGGCTTCATCGACGATGTCGAAAAGGTGCTGCAGCGCACGCCGCCGGAGCGTCAGGTGGTGCTGTTCTCGGCCACCATGCCGACCCAGATCCGGCGCATCGCGCAGACCTGGCTGAAGAACCCCGCCGAGATCGCGATCACCTCCAAGACCACCACCGCGGCCGGTACGCGGCAGCGCTACTGGGCGGTTTCCGGCT
>JBBRFN010000156.1:0-5769 GCA_038224265.1 Lysobacterales bacterium | reverse complement strand
GGCGGTGGGGCCGGTGTGGCCCCCCTGGCACGGTTGCTTGCCCCACCCCCCCCCCACCCCCGCCCGGTCGGCCTGCCATTAATTGCTGCCCGACCCGGCGAACGCCCGGCAGGGATGCCGGGCCGGGGTTGCACACCAGGGACGGTTGCTTGCCCCACCACCGCCCACCACCGCACCGTCGGCCTGCCCTGAAAGGCCGGCCGACCCCGCGAACGCCCGGCAGGGATGCCGGGCCGGGGTTGCACACCAAGGATGGTTGCTTGCCCCACCACCGCTCTAGCCTTCCGACTTGAATCAGCATTGCCGATCCGCCTCGACCCCTCATGTACAAAATCAAAACCCTCAACAACATCTCCAACACTGGGCTCAATCGCCTGCCGCACGGTGTTTACACGATCGCCAACGACATCGCCGAACCCGATGCAATCCTGTTGCGCTCGGCCGACATGCACAAGCTGGCGGTGCCTGCCTCGCTCAAGGCGATCGGCCGTGCCGGTGCCGGTACCAACAACATCCCGGTCGCCGAAATGTCCAAGCGCGGCATCGTGGTGTTCAACGCGCCGGGCGCGAACGCGAATGCGGTCAAGGAGCTGGTGCTCGCCGGCATGCTGATCAGTGCCCGCAACCTCGGTGAGGCGCTGGATTTCACCAGCACGCTGAAGGACCGCAGCGATGCCGAGACCGCGATGGAGAGCGAAAAGAAGCGCTTCGTGGGTAGCGAACTGAGCGGCCGGGTGCTGGGCGTGGTCGGACTTGGCGCGATCGGGGTCAAGGTCGCCAATGCGGCGCTCGCGCTGGGCATGCGGGTTTTCGGAATCGACCCGCACATGACGGTCGAAGGCGCCTGGCAGCTGTCGTCGGAGGTGGTGCGGGCCGGCAGCTTGAACGAGCTGTTCGCGGCATGCGACTACATCAGTTTCCATGTGCCGCTCAACGACGCCACCCGCGGTCTGTTCGGCGATGCGGCACTGGCGGTGGTCAAGCACGGCGTGGTGCTGCTGAACTTCGCGCGTGATGGGGTGATCGACCATGCGACCCTGCAGCGCGGCCTGTCGGAAGGCAAGATCGCTCGCTATGTGACGGATTTCCCGAAGCCCGGACTGGTCGGCGATCCGCGCGTGATCGGCTTTCCGCATCTGGGCGCGTCCACCGTCGAGGCCGAAGAAAACTGCGCGGTGATGGTGGTCGATCAGGTACGCGACTACCTCGAGAATGGCAACGTCAGCAATGCGGTGAACTTCCCGACCACGCGCATGGTGCGCGCGGGCAAGGCGCGGGTCTGCGTGGCCAACCGCAATGTACCCAACATGATCGGTCAGCTATCCAATGTGCTCGGAGGCATGGGCCTGAACATCGCGCAGATGCATAACGCATCGCGCGGCGAGGTGGCCTACAATCTGGTCGACGTCGAGTCTGCAGTGCCGGAGGCAGTGGCGCTGCAGCTTGGCCAGATCGAGGGCATCCTCTCGGTCAGGATCGTGTAGTCGAAAAAGCGCACGCGGCGAAGGCGGCGTCCTGGCTAGCCGGGACGCACGCCCTGATGCTGCGATGGAAAAACGCCGTACCCGGTTACGCCACGGAATCAATCGCATGCCCTCGCGTTCACCGCGCAAGCCAGCGTCGCAGAAATCGCCCAAGCCAAGCGAACTGGCGGCCGTGCGATTGCGCATCGACGCCATCGATGCGCAGATCCAGGACCTGATCCAGGAGCGCGCGCGCTTCGCGCAGCAGGTCGGCAGGGCCAAGGGCCCGCTCGGGGCGGCGGTGGACTACTACCGTCCGGAGCGCGAGGCGCAGGTGTTGCGGATGGTCATCGAGCGCAATCCCGGGCCGCTGTCGGCAGAAGAAATGGTGCGCCTGTTCCGCGAGATCATGTCTTCCTGCCTTGCGCAGCAACAGCCCCTGAAAATCGGTTTCCTCGGCCCCGAGGGCACATTCTCCGAACAGGCGGTGATGAAGCACTTCGGGCAGGCCGCGCGGCGGCTGCCGCTGTCGAGCATCGAGGAAGTATTCCAGGAGGTCGAGGCCGGCAACGCCGATTTCGGCGTGGTGCCGATCGAGAACTCCGGCGAGGGTGCGGTGCATTCCACCCTCGACATGTTCTTCAACTCCTCGCTCAAGATGTGTGGCGAGATCGAGCTCAGGGTGCACCAGTACCTGCTGTCGCGCGGCGGTAGTCTCGATGCCATCGAGCGGGTCTATTCGCACCCGCAGTCGCTGGCCCAGTGTCGCGGGTGGCTGCGTCAGCATCTGCCCAAGGCCGAGCGGATTGCGGCGGCGAGCAATGCCGAAGCGGCACGCCGCGCGCGCAATGCCGACGATGCGGCGGCTATCGCCAGCGCCACCGCCGCGGCGGTCTACGGGCTGATGATCGTCGATGGCCCGATCGAGGACCGCGCCGACAACACCACCCGCTTCGTGGTCATCGGCCGCGAACTGTTCGCACCCTCCGGGCGCGACAAGACTTCGCTGCTGGTGGCCGCGGGCGACCGCCCGGGCACCTTGTTCAAATTGCTCGAGCCGCTCGCCAAGCGCGGGGTCAACATGACCAAGATCGAGTCGCGGCCGAGTCGCGAGGGCAAGTGGCAGAATGCTTTCTTCATCGATGTCGAGGGTCATATCGAGGACCCTGCGTTGCAGCGTGTGATCGGTGATCTGGGTCCGTTTGCCGCACAGGTGAAGATCCTCGGCAGCTACCCGGTGGCATTGCTGTGAGCGCCTTCGTTGCGCGTCCGGTCGCCGCGATCGCGGCGCTCAAAGCCTACGACCCCGGGCACGATTTGCCGGCATTGCGGCGGCGATTTGCCACCGGCGCGTTGTCCGAACTCGGGTCCAACGAGAATCCGCTCGGCCCGGCGCGCGCGGTGCTCGACGCCTTGCATGCGATGCCGGTCGCCGAATTGCTGCGCTATCCCGACCCGATGGGGCTCGGACTGCGGCAGGACCTGGCCGGCAGCCTTGGCGTCGATCCGGCGCAGATCGTGCTCGGCAACGGATCGCATGAGCTGTTGATGCTGCTGGCGCAGTGTTTTGCCGGTCCCGGCGACGAGGTGGTGTTCAGCGAATTCGGCTTCGCGGTGTATCCGATAGGCACCGCGTCCGTTGGCGCCACGCCGTGCCGGGTTGCTGCACGTCCGCGCAGCGGCGCAGCACCGCGCGGCCATGATCTCGACGCGCTGGCCGCAGCGATCGGTCCGCGAACCCGGCTGGTCTATCTGGCCAATCCCAACAACCCGACCGGCACCTGGTTTTCGCGCGCCAAGCTGGCGGAGTTCCTGCGCGCGGTGGAACCGGGTGTGCCGGTGGTAGTGGATGAGGCCTACCACGAGTACGTCGACGACCCCGAGGTCGGTAACGCGGTTGAATTGCTGACAGCGCATCCGAACCTGATTGTGACCCGCACGTTTTCAAAGGGCTATGCATTGGCAGGCCTCAGGGTCGGCTATGCGGTCGCCGACCCGTCGGTGGTCGAGGTGATCAACCGCGTGCGCGAGTCGTTCAACGTTAATGCATTGGGCTTGGCTCTGGCACGACTGGCGCTCAAGGACACCACGCACCTGGCGCGTGTGCGCGAGTTCAATCGCGCCGGGCGATCGCGGATGGCGCACGCCCTCGAGCAGCGCGGGCTGTTCGTGCACCCGTCGATGACCAACTTCATTCTGGTCGATTTCGATCGGCCCGCCGCGCCGATCGAGGCCGCATGGCTGGAGCGCGGCGTGGTGGTGCGCCCGATGGGGGGCTATGGCCTGCCGACCTGCCTGCGGATCAGCATCGGCTCGGAGGCCGAGAACCAGCGCCTGATCGAGACCCTCGACACGGTGCTGGCGTGAGCGGATCGCAGCTGGAATGGCGCGCGCAGCCGGCGCGCAGACCCTTGCGCGCTGCGCTGCGGGTGCCGGGCGACAAGTCGATCTCGCATCGCGCGATGATGCTCGGATCGCTGGCCGAGGGCACTACCGAGGTCAGCGGTTTCCTCGAGGGCGAGGACACCCTGGCGACTGCTGCTGCGTTCCGCGCGATGGGCGTGCGCATCGACGCCGAGGGAGCCGGCAAGCGGATCGTTCACGGCGTCGGTCTGCACGGACTGCGCGCGCCGCGAGCGGCGCTGGACCTGGGCAATTCAGGCACCGGCATGCGCCTGTTGGCCGGGATACTTGCAGGACAGGCTTTCAGCTCCGAACTGATCGGCGATGCATCGCTGTCGCGGCGCCCGATGAAGCGGGTGATCGAGCCGCTGGCGCGGATGGGCGCGCGCATCGAATCCCGCGATGGCGGCCTCGCGCCGCTGCGATTCGGGCCGGCGCCTGCCGGACTGAACGGGATCGAGTACCAGTCCCCGGTCGCCAGTGCGCAGGTCAAGTCGTGCCTGCTGCTGGCCGGGCTTTTCGCGCACGGGGTCACCACGGTCAGCGAGCCGCATCGCACCCGCGATCACACCGAGCGCATGCTGCGTGCCTTTGGCGTCGAGGTGCAGGTGACGGGCAATACCGCGTCGCTGCGCGGGGGCCAGCGCCTGCTTGCTTCACCGATCGCGGTGCCGGCGGATATCTCGTCCGCTGCGTTCTTCGTGGTGGCCGCAAGCATCGTGCCGGGCAGCGAATTGCTGCTCGAGCAGGTAGGCATCAATCCCCTGCGTGATGGCATCCTGCGCGCCCTGCGCCTGATGGGTGCCGACATCACGCTGGTCAATCCGCGCGTGTTGGGCGATGAACCGGTGGCCGACCTGCGCGTGCGGCATGCACCGCTGCGCGGAATCGAGGTGCCGGAGGCGCTGGTGCCGGACATGATCGACGAGTTTCCGGTGCTGTTTGCGGCCGCGGCGGTCGCGCAGGGCACCACCGTGGTGCGCGGCGCGGCCGAGTTGCGGGTCAAGGAAAGCGATCGCATCGCGGCGATGGCGGCCGCCCTGCGCGCGCTGGGCGCGGACATCGATGAGACCACCGACGGTGCGATCATTCGCGGCGGCCGGCTTGGCGGTGGCCGCATCGACAGCCATGGCGATCACCGGATCGCGATGGCCAGCGCGGTCGCCGCGTTGGTCGCCGACGGCGCGGTCGAGATCGCCGACTGCGCCAATGTGGCGACCTCGTTCCCGGACTTCGTCGGCTTGGCTGCGGCGGCCGGGTTCGCCCTTTCCGAGCATTCGTCTTGAACCCGAGCGCGCCACAGCACGAGCCCATGTCCATCACCCCAGCCACGGTTCCGGTAGTCGCCATCGATGGCCCCAGTGGCTCCGGCAAGGGCACCATCAGCCGCGCGGTAGCGGTGCGCATGGGCTGGCGCTTCCTCGATTCGGGGGCGCTGTACCGGGCTGCGGGTCTGGCCGCCAGCTGGGCCCAGATCGACCTGTCCGATGCGCCGGCCCTGGCCGGTTGCGCGCTGGCGGTACAGGTGCGCTTCGTCGAACGGCCGGGCGACGACCCGCTGATCTATGTCAACGGCGTCGAGGCGAGCGACGAACTGCGCACCGAATCGTGTGGCGCGACCGCCTCGGCAATCGCCGCGTTGCCCGAAGTTCGGGCTGCATTGGTCGAAAAACAGCGCTCTTTCCGCCGTTTACCGGGCCTGGTCGCGGATGGCCGCGACATGGGCACGGTGATCTTCGCCGACGCCGCGCTGAAGGTGTTCCTGACCGCCAGCGCCGCCGAACGCGCCGAGCGTCGATATAAGCAGTTGAAGCAAAAGGGTTTGGAGGTTAATATGCCCGCCCTTTTGCGCGACATCCTCGCGCGCGATGCCCGCGACGCCCAGCGTCCGGTTGCGCCGCTC
>JBBRFN010000155.1:0-5833 GCA_038224265.1 Lysobacterales bacterium | reverse complement strand
TCGGCACGCACATGTGCAGGATCGGCGCGCAACCACACGCCCGAGTCGGCGTCGCCGGCATCCACATGACGCGTCAACGGTGCCACCGCGATTCGCCTCGGCAGCACGTCAAACACGCGCATCAACTGCGCGTCGCGTCCGCTCTCAACTGGTCGCAATCGCTCGCCTCGCCCAAGAATTTTTGCCAACAACGGTGGCAGCGACTTGCCGACTTTGAGGGAAGCACGGGGCGCCAGCAGCAACGTCAGGGAGCGTGCAGGCAGGCGCGGCTGAGGCGCCGTCGAAAGCTCATCCATCAGAGTGGGATTCGATTTGACTCAAACACCGTAACGCACGCCAACCACTTCGAAACTGCGTTCGCCGCCTGGCGCCGCAATAGTGATGGTATCGCCCTCGTGTTTCCCAATTAGCGCGCGCGCAATCGGCGCGGTGATCGAAAGCAGGCCTTGCTTGATGTCGGCTTCCAGCTCGCCAACGATCTGGTAGCAAACCTCGTCACCACTATCGACATCGCAAAGCTCGACCTTGGCGCCAAAGACAATCCGCGAACCAGCATTCAGCGAATTGACGTCGATGACCTGCGCATTCGAAAGCACGCTCTCCAGCTCTTTGATACGGCCTTCGATGAAGCCCTGTTGTTCGCGCGCGGCGTGATACTCGGCGTTCTCTTTCAGATCGCCGTGCGCACGCGCTTCCGCGATGGCATTGATGACTTCCGGCCGCTTGAACGATTTCAGATGTTCAAGTTCGGCGCGCAGGCGCACTGCGCCGCCTTGAGTAAGTGGTGCTCGCATTCGAGATTCCTGCCGTGGTGGAGCGGCGCGCCACGCGCGCCTGATGACTGAGTTTGAAGGATGGGCTGGCGGAGTGCTAGGTTTTAGGCCTGCCGCAGGCTGCCGCGCTTTGTTCGCCCACAGCGGCCACACCATAGCCCGGCATCGTGTCCCGATACCAGTCTTGCAACGCGGGCAGGTTGCGCCATGTCACCAGCGGATGCAGATGGTGCACCGTGTGGTAGCCGATGTGGTGCGGGTAGAGCAGCCAGCGATTCAACCAGCCACCGGTGTGATCACGGGTGATGCCGACGAGGGTCGCCGGATCGCGGTCATGCACCCGCACATGATGATGTTCGGCAACCACGCGGTTCGCATTCAGCAGTGCTGCCAGCAGCAACGGCAACAGGTAGCCGAAAGCCACTGCGGTCGGCGACCAGGCACCGATCAAAACAACCAGCAGGAAAAACAGCGCCTGACCCGGCTCGGCGCGCAGACACTCCATGATCTCGGCATCCTCGCGCAAATCGCGGCCACTGCGATCGCCAAGCAGCACGCGGGCATAGCCGTTGCGAAGCGCCGGCCAGTGCAGTGCCGCAACGCCAATAAAACTGCGCAGAATCCAGGCCAGCGGCAGCAGCAACCCCTGCAAGCGCGCGCGCAGTGCCGGCCACCAGTGCTCGGAGGCTCCCGGCTTGAAGTACGGATCCTCGGCCATGCAACTGTCGCGATGGTGGCGCAGATGGTGATAGCGCATCGCAGCCAATGTAGTGGTGATTGGATAGCCGGCCAGCAGTTGCAGCCAGCGCGTCGGTGCCGGTTCTGGCCGCTGCCGCAGGTGACAGGCATCGTGCAGCAGCACACCCAGCGCATGCAGACGCCCGCCGATCAGAACGATGCACACGATCTGCAGCGGCCACCATGCGGCAGGCGTCAGCGCCATCACGATCCAACAGCACCCGATCAGCAGCCAGTCGCCCAGTGCGGTGCGCAGTAGCGCGCGCACGTTCGCCGCCTCGCGCAGTGGCGGTGGCAGCTGACGGGCACGGACCAACGTGCTCATGCGCGAGCCAGATCCATGTATGGCACCCGCGCATCGATCCGCGCCACCGCATGCGCGTCCTGCGGAAAATGCGCGACGTACAGACGTCCCGCGGACGCGATTGATCGGTAGTCGAACAGCGCGGCAGCCAGTGGGTCGCGCTCATGCAGTGAGGCAATCGCGTAATGCCACACGCCGCCGCGCAGGCTGCGGTAAGCGTGGCGAAGCAGTCCGCGCCACAGCGCCAGATTGTCTTCGCGCAGCACGATGTTCGACAGGTACACATAGGGAATACGCTGCCCGCGCGCGGGCAAGGGCTTGAGCGGCAACACGCGCGCGGCCAGGTTGTACGCCGGCCGCAGCGCACCCAGCCATGGCGAGTAAGCCTCAATATGGGTCTGGCGCACGCTTTGCTGATCCCACGCAGCTACGCAGCCGAGCAGGCGGCTGCCCGATTCGGCCACGAAGTAGTCGCCGGGCGACAAGCACGGCAGATCTGCATAGTCGACGCGGGCGAACTGTCGTCGCGGTGCAGCCGCCGCATGCAGTTCGCGCAAAGCAGCAGCATCCTCGGCGCGCGCACGGCGAAACTGCACGCCCGGAACCGGTAGGGCTGCGCGCGGCAGGTCGAGCTGGATCGCTGGCGAGCGCATGCGGCCGAAGTCGCGCAGCACGGGAAACCCGGCGCGCCCGCTGGTAAAGGTGTCGATCGCGCGCCGATTGCCGTCGAGGATCACGGCCAGATAGAAGTCGACGTGGTCGTCGGCATGCCAGTCGCGGAACACGCGCAGTCCCCGCGCCAGCAGGGTGCCACCACGCGCCTGTGGCGCAAGGCGAAAATCCGACAGCAGCCCCACGCGCTGCGGCTGACCGTTGACGAACACGCGCGTCATCATGCGCGTGGCCATGCCCACCACCACGCCATCGTCCTGATCGACGCACTTGAGCACCTGCGGCGTTTCGCCCTGCACCGCACAACCGTCGAAGTACGAGGGCTCGCGCCGAAAACTGACCGACAACGGACCCTTCAACCAGTCCTGCGCCATGCGCGTGCGCAGCGCTTCATCGTCGGCTGCACCGGCCACGCTGAAGCGATAGCGGGTCATGGCGTCAGCTGCGCCAGATCGGGGTCGTCGACGCACCCGAGTACGCCCGGCTTGGCATCGCCCAGCCGTTGCCCGCGCGCCTGCGACAGGGCCTGCAAACGCGCGGCCAGCAGATCGATGCGGCGCGCGGACACCGCGCCAAGCTGGCCGATTTCGCGCGCATGCGCATACTGCGGATTGTCGCGTAGTGCGGCATCCAGACGCAGCGCCAGTTGGGCTGCCGCATGGGCATCAAGCGCCTGTGCATCGAGCAGCAGTTCGTAGCGCGGTAGCGGCTGCAGCTGCGGCAGCAGTCGCGCAGCCAGACCCGCATCGATGCCGATCGATGCGCAGCTTGCCAGCACAAAAGCTTCGGTCAGCTTCTCGCCGCACAGATCGCTGCAGTCGCTGCCGCGCCCCAACAGGCGCATGCGCGGCGCACCAGACCACCAGCCGGTGATCCGCACGCGGTCCCCGAGGCGATAGCGGTACAAACCCGCCGAGGTGCTCATCACCACCGCATACTCCGCGCCGCACTGCACCTCGTCGCAGGCCAGCACGCGGCCGTGATCGTCCTCGAACTCGATCACGCTGGAGGTGATCGCCGCCACCGGATCGCCGCCATCGCACAGCGCCACGCTGAGCATGCCCTCGGTCGCGAGCAGGCCCTTGCCTTGCACCTGCGCTGCAGGAAACTCGCGCGCGAGCTGTTGCGCCCACGGAGCGGAACTGGCATCGGCCCAGCACGACAACAGTGCCAGCTGCGGCCAGATCGCAGGCCAGTCGGGGCGCGCCGCAGACAGCGCTGCCGCAATCAATCGCGCGCGCGCAGGATCCGCAGCGGGCGCCGGCAATGCAGCGTGCAACGCCGGTGGAATCGCAGCCGCCCAGCGTCCGTCGGCGATCGCCTGCGCCAACTCGGCGCCACGCAGCACCGCATGGCGGCACAGCTCCATCCAGAACGTCGGGCTCCACACCGAAACCAGCGACAGGCTGGCATCGGAGAGCAGGATCTGCAGCGTCAGCATGCGCCAATCATCGATGGCGGTGATGGACGCCACGGCCGGTGGCACGGCCAACACCGAGGCCAGCGCAGGTGCTGCCGCACCAAAGTACGCCGCATCGCTCGCAAGCCCGATCCGTACCCCAGCACGCGTTGCTGCCGGCGCGCGCGCAACCGGACTGATCGACCAGTAGCTGCTGCCGGCAGTCACCGCCGGCCGCGCCGTGCACAGATCATCGATCCAGGCATACAGACCGTTCTGCAGCGCGGCCAAGCCACTCGCGGTCAACGGGATCAGGCGCGCAGCGCCGCTGCTGCCGCCGGTGTATTCGAAAGCAAGCAGGGGCTCGTCGACGAGTCGCCGCGCATCGCCCTCGGCCATCGCGTCAATGTCGGCCGCATGCTGCTGCGGATCGCGCAGCGGCACCCTGCGCTGGAATGCGGCCAGGCCATCGATCTGCGCAAAGCCGTGACGGCGACCGAAGTCGCTGCCTGCGTGACGCGCCATGATCGACGCAAGCAGCGCTTCCTGCGCAACACGCGGCGTCGCTGCCGCCGCCGCAAAGCGCGCCCGCGCTCCACCCACGTGCGCGGCGAGCTCAGTCCAGCCCATCGCGCATGCCCTGCTGGAATCCGGACCGTACGGCGGCCCGCAGGTTATCGACACTCAGCCGGGTCAGACACACCAGCTCATCGCCATTTCTGTAGCCCGGATTGCGGGACAGGAAAAACGCGACCTCGGGTCGCGCGGCCACGTGCGCCGGAACGTCGGCGACGTCCGCCTTGAGATGGCCGTGCGATTGCGGAAACCAGATCACTCCGCGCACCGGATCGTAGTCGGCGCCGAAAAGCGCACTGGCGAACTGCTCGGCCAATGCGCGCAGCTGCGGATCGTCGTGCGCGTGATGCGGAAAGTAGCGCTGCGAGAACAGGCCGAGGTAGCGATAGGTGCGGTGGCCCTTGGAGATCAGCAGCCAGTACAGCGGAAGCTCCGGCGTGGCCGCGTGCACAGCGCCCGCGAGGCGCGCGAAACTGCGGCTGAGCGTCTGGTCGCCCCACCACTCGCGGTCGATGATGGTGTCGCCGGAGAACAGCACCAGAGCCGGCCCGCTGGCGGTGTGGTGGCGATCGACCGCAACGGTGGAGAATCCGGCCAGACCGCGCGGCGAGTCGAGCACGATCACGTAACGCTTGTTCGAAAGATCGTGTTCGAAGCGCGCACGCTCGCAGGCGTCGTAATACCGCGCGTGCAGCGCAAACATCGCATCGACCAGCGCGGCATCGAGCGCGGCGACCGCGACGATCCGCGACAGCAATCGTGGCGCGGCTGCGGGCGTGCTCAAAGCACCAGACTCACTTCCCTGCACTCGCCCGCTGGCGGTGGCGCACGCCGTTCGGCCAGCGCGCGGCGCCAGCCGCGGATCGCGGGCGCCAGCAGATCCGCACGCGTGCTTTGCGTGCGCCGCGGTGCAAAGCGACGCTGGTTGTCGGCCACCAGATCCAGCATGCGCACATCCTGGCGGATGATCCAGCGCGACACCGGTTCGAACGCCAGCCGCACCAGCGGCCCCCACAATGGAAAACGAAACGACATCACCGTGAACACCTCGACCCCGCCGTCGGCCAGCGGACAGCAGGTCGAGGTGATGTTGTAGGCGCGACCGTCGGAAAAGACATAGTCGACGCGACTGGTTGCAGGTGCGATGAAGCGATCGGTGTGGCGCATCGCGCTGGCCGCTGGTGCAAACAGCACCCAAATCACGCTGCGCTTGCGCGGCTCCTCGAAGTATTCGGCCACCGCCCCATCGTCGAGCATGGTGACGGTGGCGCGCACCGGTTTCCCGGTCGGCGAACGGAACCAGCCGCGATGCACGAAGGTCGCGTGCGGGCAGTCCAGAAAATTCTCCAGGCACGCCTCCACGCTGGCGCG
>JBBRFN010000154.1:0-5930 GCA_038224265.1 Lysobacterales bacterium | reverse complement strand
GCGCAGCGCGAGGGCTTCGGCGAGAGCGGCTATCGAACGGTGTTCAATTGCAACCGCGATGCTGGTCAGACCGTGTTCCATATCCACCTGCACCTGCTGGCCGGCCGTGCGCTCGCCTGGCCACCCGGCTGAGGCAGCCGGCCGCAGGCCATGATCGCGGGCGCAGGCGTGTCTATACAGCCCGTTGATGCGCCTGTGCCAATCTTCGAAACTTCCGCCCGCGTGGCGGCAATCCAGCACCGGAGACCCTTGCGATGAAGCGGATTTTTTGTGGCGCCCTGAGTCTGGTCTGCATGGATGCGATCGCGGTCGAACCGGTGCCGGTCAAGGATTTCATGCGCCATGCCGAGTACAGCTCGGTCGAGATCTCGCCCGACGGCAAGTACCTCGCGGTCAGTGCCCCGATGGGCGAGCGCGACATTCTGGTCGTGCTGCAAACGGCCGACCTCAAGCCGGTCAAGGTCAACCAGTTGCCCGACAACAAGAGCGTCGGCGCGTATTTCTGGATCGGCCCCGACCGCCTGATGTTCACCGCCACGCGCAAGTTCGGGCAGTTTGCCGCACCCTTCGGGACCGGCGAATGGTACGCGGTGAACGCCGATGGCAGCCGTCCGCGCGTGCTGGTCACGTATGAGGGAACGACCGTCGATGGGGGCAAGAAGTCTGACGAACGCTACAGCCCGCTGGCTGCATTGCCCCAGGACTCGTCGAAGGCGCTGGTGCAGTTGTCGTATTCGCAGGGCAACGAGTCGGGCGATCGTGCCGACGTGCTGGAGATGAACACCTTCACTGGCCGTACCAAGCGCATCGCGCGCGCGCCGAAGCCGGGATGCAGCTTCGTGCTGGATGCCGGCGATCGCCCGGCCTACGTCAACTGCTTCGACAATTCGCAGCGCGACCTCAACACCGAACAGCACCTGCAGGTGTATCGCTGGGCAGACGCGCAATGGAGCCTGGTGCACGATTCGCGCAAGACCGGTAATCGCCTTCGGGTGACGCATGTCGACCCGGACGGCACCACCTATGCGGTCATGCACGACAACAAGGCGCCGAACCAGCTCGGGACCTTCGATCCCGCCAGCGGTGCGTTCAAGGTGCTCGATCGCGATCCGCGTGTCGATCTGGCCGCCGATGTTCTTTCCGCCGATGGCGACACCCTGCTTGGCGTGGTGCGCATGCCTGGCAAGCCCGATGTGCGCGTGCTCAATGACGAACATCCAGATGCGCAATTGATCGCGCGGCTGCGCACATCGTTTCCGACCGAGTCGATACGGGTGACGAGCGCTACCGGTGACGCCAGGCAGCTGGTGATCGAAGTCAGCAGCGATCGCAATCCCGGCGACTTCTATCTGTTCGATCGCGAGGAAGGCAAGGCGCGCTACCTGCTCAGCACGCGCAAATGGATCGACTCGAAGAAAATGGCCGAGATGCGGCCGTTCACCTTTACCGCGCGCGACGGCACCAAGGTATCGGGATACCTGACCCTGCCGCCCGGCAAGCCGCTCGCTGGGCTGCCGATGATCGTCAATCCGCACGGCGGGCCGCACGGCATCCGCGATTTCTGGGGCTTCAACCAGGAGACCCAGCTGTTCGCCAACCGCGGCTACCTGGTGCTGCAGGTTGATTTTCGCGGCTCTGGCGGCTACGGCCGCGCCTTCGAGACGATGGGCTACGGTCAATGGGGCGCGAGCATGCAGGACGATGTCACCGACGCGACCCGCTGGGCGATCGAGCAGGGCTTTGCCGACGAAGACCGCATCTGCATCTACGGTGCGAGCTACGGCGCTTACGCCGCTCTGATGGGCGCGGTGCGCGAGCCCGATCTGTACCGCTGCGCGATCGGCTATGTGGGGGTCTACGATCTTGCCCTGATGTACAAGGAGGGTGACATCCCGCAATCGGATACTGGCGGGAACTATCTCGAAAGCGTGATCGGCAAGGACCGTAGCCTGCTGGCCTCACGTTCGCCGGCCGCCCGGGCGGCCGAGATCAAGGTGCCGGTGTTTCTTGCCGCCGGCGGGCGCGACCAGCGCACACCGAAAGAGCAGACCGATTCGATGGCAGACGCGCTCGAGCGGGCGGGCAATCCGGTGCGCGTAAACGTATTCGAGCCGAAGGAGGGGCACGGCTTCTACGACGTCGCCGCACGCGAGAACATCTACACCCGGATGCTGGCGTTCTTTGGCGAGCACATCGGGGCCAAGGTGAGCGTGGCCACGGTTACCGGGGACGCTGGGGCCGACGGCAACTGAGATCGCGCCGCGGCGCGCTGGAACGGAGAACCTTTTCAGTACTGCGGTCGCTGCCGACCAGGCAGCCCGGCGCGCATTGATCGAAGGCAGGCACTTGATGCTTCGGGTGCCTATTTGACCCGCAGCGTGAATCGGCAATGCCAGCGCCCCGCACGCGCGCCCGGCGGCGGCTGCGCGATCACATTGATGTGAAGAACGCGTCAAGAAGCGACTACACTTCCGCGTTAAAGTTCTGCTAAGTTTCGACAGGCCGGCTGCCTGGGGATGAGCGCAGTCCGTCGAATCCCATTCCGTTCCATTCATCTGCCTATCGGGGGAGAAACACCGGTGCTGAACAACTATCGACCCAAGCGCAAGCTTCTGGCTCAGGCCACCATCAGTGCAATGTCCTTGCTGATCGCCATGCCGGCGGTGGCGCAAGACGCGACAGCCAAAGACGAGTCCCCCGCATCCGAGGGCAAGGTGCTCGATGAGGTGCAGGTCATCGGTTCGCGCATCAAGCGCGCCACGGTCGAGGGCCCGGCGCCAGTGACCATCATCACCCGCGAGGACTTCGAGCGCGAAGGCTTCAAGACGGTTGCCGATGCGCTGCAGACCTTGACCCAGAACACGGCGGTCTCGTTCACCGGCGATCTGGCGACGGCTGGATTCACGCCCAATGCGCAGGTCGTCAATCTGCGCGCACTGGGCCCCGGATACACCCTGTTGTTGGTCAATGGTCGGCGTCCGGCGCAGTATCCGCAGCCTTACAACCGCGACAACAACGTGGTCAACGTGCGCGCGATTCCGAGCGCGATGGTCGAGCGCATCGAGGTGCTCACCGGCGGTGCATCGGCGATCTACGGCTCCGATGCTGTCGCGGGCGTGGTCAACGTGGTCCTGCGCACCTCGTATGAGGGCAATAGCGCCCGTGTCGGGTTCGGCACCACCGAAGAGGGCGGCGGCAACAACTACCAGCTCGAGTACGTCGGTGGCATGAACGAGGATCGCTGGACGACCCTCTATGGCCTCCAGTACACCAAGTCCGATCCGGTGTTCGCCAGCCAGCGAGATTTCCTCGCCGACCTGCGCAACGGTCCGCTCGGAACCACCACCAATCCACAGCTTGCACTGGCCACGCTGCGCTTCAATCCGGCCAATGCCGGCATCACCACCAGCATCTATTACCCCGGTCAGGCCAACTGCGATCGCTTCGGTTACACCACGGTCACCACCGCCGCACGCGGCCAGTATTGCGGCGGCTTTACCTCGCCGGCGTCGCGCTCGATCGCCAACGAAGGCGAGACCTACGCGGCGCGCGTCTACACGACCTTCGATGCGACCGACGATATCCAGCTGTTCGGTGGATTCAATTACTACACGTCGGAACAAACCGCCAGCAACGGCACCGAGTTCTGGAGCACCTCGAACAACGTGTTCCTGCGCACCCAGGACGATCGCCAGGTCAACGGCTACTTCGACCCGCAGTTCAACGAGTTCACGTTCCTGCAGCGCATCTTCAATCCCTTCGAGCTGGGGGGCGAGAAGGCCGCCAGCACGCTCTTCGATGAAGCGACCTACGACATCCTGCTCGGTTCGCGCGGCACGCTGTTCGAGCGCTTCGACTGGGAGGCCGCTGTGTCCTACGGTCGCTACGACTACAAGCAGGATCGTCCGCGCCTGCTGGCGCAGGGCATCACCGACTACTTCCTCGGACCGGTAACCGGCTTCCGGGCGGCGCCCAATGGCCTGCAGTACCCGATCCGGGCGCTCAACCTCACGCGCTGGAACGCGCCGATCACCGCCGAGATCTACCGCGGGTTCGCCACCCGGGTCATCAACGAGGGCGAGACCACTGCAGGCACGGCCAACTTCTCGCTGTCGGGCGAGTTGTTCGAGTTGCCGGCCGGCCCATTGGGCTTCGCCAGCATCATCGAGTTCGGCCGCCAGACGGTCGACCTGCGCAGCGATCCGCGTACCAACCCGCTGCGCGCGCGCGACAACCAGACCGTCTACAACCTGGTCAGCTCGGGCCGTACCGTTGGCGACCGCGATCGCGCCGCCATCGGTGCCGAGTTCCGCCTGCCGATCCTCGACGTGCTTACGGCAACTTTTGCAGCGCGCTACGACAAATACGACGACATCACCGCAGTCGATGATGCGATCACCTACCAGGGTGGCCTTGAGTTTCGTCCGCTGGAGTCCCTGTTGATCCGTGCCAGCTACGCCACCAGCTTCCGCGCGCCGGATCTGCAGCTGGTGTTCGCCGAGGGTGCCGCGTCGTTCTCGGGCATTCTCGATGAATATGCCTGTCGCGCAGGTGTTGGCGTCTCCGATGGTCGCGGTCCGCGTACGCGCGCCGCGTGCAACGTCAACGGCGATCCGACCATCTACACCACCCAGACCACGATCGCCGGCAACCCGCTGCTGGAAGAGGAAACCGGGCGTTCGCAGACGGTCGGTTTCGTGTGGGATGCCACCGACAATCTGAGTCTGACCGCCGACTACTACCGGATCCGTCTGGAAGACCAGTCGTTGCAGCTCAGTTCGGCATTCCTGCTCGCCAACGAGGCCAATTGCCGCCTCGGTGTGCGTCCGGACGGCAGGCCGTTCGAGAACTCCGTCGACTCGGCGTTCTGCCAGAACATCTTCGGCCTCGTTTCGCGTCAGGGCGGACAGACCAACACACCGATCACGCGGATCAACTCGGCGTACATCAACGCAGCGCTGACCGACCTGAGCGGAATCGATGCCACCCTGCGCTACGATTACGACACCGACAACATCGGTCGCTTCATCCTCGACCTGGGCTGGTCGATCCAGCTGACCAACAAGTCGCGGCAGTTCGACTCCGATCCGCTGGTCGAGTTCCGCAACCTGCTCGGCAACGACTCGCGCAGCCGCGCGCGCGGCTCGCTCCAGTGGCGCTACGACGACTGGACCACGACGGTGTTCGGTACCCGCTACGGCACGGTGTTCAGCGCCGCTGGCGTCGACGGAACCAATACGGCTGGCGGCACCTTTCCACGTCGCCTGAAGCCGTTCATGGTCTACAACTTCACCCTCAGCAAGCGCATCACGTCGGACTTGACCGCTTCGCTGGGTGTGATCAACGTGACCAACAACCAGTATCGCAAGGACAACAGCGCTACCGGCTATCCGTTCTTCGAGTACTACCTCGGCGCCGATCCGTTGGGCCGTCGCTACCAGGTCCAGCTCGAATACAAGTTCTGATCGAAGGCTTCAGCGCAAACGAAAAGCCCGGCCTTGCGCCGGGCTTTTTTCTGGCTTCGCGGTGATCGAACCGGTCGACGCAAACGGCGCACCTGTACCGTGTGCGGCGCCGGGATTTCTTACTCGGACTGCGTCGACGGCGCAGGTCGCGGTCGCGCCACCCGGTGGTAGCGGATCGAAGGTCCGGACCAGCGATTGAAGCCGTAGGAGAACCACAGCAGGTCCGGGCGATCGTAGTAGTACGGATCGACGCGTTCGGGCCACAGGTAGACGGTGCTGGCGGCGATCCGCGGCAACTGCAGTTCGAATTCACCGACGCTGCGTCGCTCGTTGCCGTCGAGCGTGCCGACCACCGTCACTTCGCGACCCTGGGTGAACACCGCGGGATCGTAAAAGCCCGCGCGACAGGCCAGGAACCGACCCTCACTGGCGTCGGAGGCGCGTGGCCTGCCGGAGCCGGACAGC
>JBBRFN010000153.1:0-5995 GCA_038224265.1 Lysobacterales bacterium | reverse complement strand
TCGTGCCGGATTCGAACCGGCGACCTACGGATTAAAAGTCCGCTGCTCTACCAACTGAGCTAACGACCCGCACGTGCGAAGCCGCGCAGTGTAGGTTGCGCGACTGCCGGGGACAAGCTGGAAAATGTCTACGGCGCGGCGTAGCGGGTCGGGTCCGCGACGCCGGCGTCGGCAAAGCCCGCGGCGCGCAGGCGACAGGCGTCGCAGCGGGCGCAGGCGCGGCCTTGGGTATCGGCCTGGTAGCACGACACGGTGCTGCCGAAGTCGACGCCCAGTTGCAGGCCGCGGCGCACGATGTCGGCCTTGGAAAGATCGATCAGCGGCGCGTGAATGCGCATGCGATGGCCTTCGACGGCGGCCTTGGTGGCGACGTTGGCGAGGCGTTCGAAGGCCTCGATGAAGGCCGGGCGGCAGTCGGGATAGCCCGAATAGTCGACTGCGTTGACGCCGACGAAGATGTCGCGGGCTTCGAGCACTTCGGCCCAGCCGAGCGCGATCGACAGCATGATGGTGTTGCGCGCCGGTACATAGGTCACCGGGATACCTTCTTCGGGCGTTTGCGGCACGTCGATCTGGTCGGTCAGTGCAGAGCCGCCGATCGCGCGCAGGTCCACGCTCACGACCTTGTGCGCCTGCGCGCCGAGGGTGCGCGCCTGCACTGCGGCAGCGTCCAGCTCGGCGCTGTGGCGCTGGCCGTACTGCACGCTCAATGCGTGGCAGGCAAAGCCCGCTTCTCGCGCCATCGCGAGCGCGACCGCAGAGTCCATGCCGCCGGACAGCAGGATCACGGCGCGCTTCTTTTCGCGGCTCACGTTGCACTGCTCATGGGGACAAATCCTGTCGCATCAGCGGCCGGGGGCATCGCCCCACAACAGCTTGTGCAGCTGCAGCTGCAGACGCACCGGCAGGCGGTCTTCCAGCAGCCACTCGGCCAGCGTGCGGGCTTCGAGCTGCCCGTGGGCGGGCGACAGCAGCACCTCGCAGCGCGCTGCCAGGTCGCGCTTGGCGATTTGCTCGCGCGCCCAGCAATAGTCCTCGCGATCGCACAGCACGAACTTGATCTGATCGTGCGTGGTCAGCTGCGCGAGATTGTCCCAGCGGTTGCGCGCCACCTCGCCGGAAGCGGGAGTCTTGAGGTCCAATACCCGGCTGACCCGCCGATCGACGCCGCCGATGTCGAGCGCACCGCTGGTTTCCAGCGACACCTGGTAGCCGGCGTCGCACAGGCGCGCGAGCAGGATCAGGCAGCGCTTCTGCGCCAACGGCTCGCCGCCGGTGACGCACACGTGGCGAGCGCCAAAGCGTGCCACCTCGGCGAGGATGGCGTCGATGCTCCACCACGCACCGCCAAAGAACGAGTAGGTGGTATCGCAGTAGGTGCAGCGCAGCGGGCAGCCGGTCAGGCGCACGAATACGGTGGGCCAGCCGACATCGCGGGCTTCGCCCTGCACGGAGTGGAAGATTTCAGTGATGCGCAGGCGCTCGGGGTCGGTCTGGACCCGCGCGACATCATCGGTGGTGGTCAGCGTCGCGGCCATCGGGGCCGGTCATCGCGCAACGATCAGACGCCGACGTTCAGCGCTGACCTTCGAGCCGCAGCGCGCGCAGCCGACCTTGGGCGAGCTTGCCGACGGTCTGCTCGGGGTAGCGGTTGACCACGTCGGTGAGTACTGCCTCGGCACGATCCCATTCCTTGAGCTCGTAGTGGCAATAGCCGATCTTGAGCAGCGCGTCGGGTGCCTTGGCGCTGTTGGGAAAACGCTCCAGCAGCCCACCGAAGGTGTCCAGCGCGATGCGGTAATTCTGGGTGACATAGTACGACTCGCCGAGCCAGTAGGTCGCGTTGTCTGCCAACTCACCGTTCGGGAAAGCGGTGAGGAAGGCCTGAAAGCGGCGAGCGGATTCCGCATAGCGCCCATCGCGCAGGGCGGAAAATGCATCGTCGTAGCTGCGCTTTTCGTCCAGGCTCGAATCGACTGGCGCCTGCGTGGCGTCGATCGGTGCGCTCGGCTCGATCGGCGCGGAGACCTCAGGCGTGGCAGCGACCGCTGCACCGTCCAGCGGCGGCAAGTCGTCGACCACCTCGGCCGACAGCTGGCCCGGCTGCAACGGCTGCTCCGTGCTTGCCGGCGGCGCATTCATCGGACCGCCCACCGCACCACCTTCGAGGCGGCTCAGGCGCGAATCCAGATCGACATAACGATCGCGCTGCGCCTTTTTCAGGGTTTCGACTTCAAAGGTCTGCTGTTCTACCAGGCCGCGCAGGGACTGCACCTCGGCCTGCAATTCGTTGATGCGGTTGAGCAACTCGACGGTGGTCTGGCCCTGCCCTTGGCCTTGCGCCTGCTGTTCGAGGCGGGCAAGCCGCTCGGACAGGCTCAGACGGCCTTGGGCGAACACATCAGGGGCCATCGCGGCGACCACCTGGGTCGCCGCGAGGAACCACGCACTACGTTCCAAAACAGCCATCGATCGGCAGCCGCTTACTTGGCGGTGTACACGATCTCGACGCGGCGGTTCTGCGACCAGGCCGCCTCGTCGTTGCCTTCGGCAACCGGGCGCTCTTCGCCGTAGCTGACGGTGTTGAGCTGGCCGGCCGAACCACCGTTGGCCTGCAGGGCCGACGACACCGCGTTGCCGCGGCGCTCGCCGAGACCGAGGTTGTACTCGCGGGTGCCGCGCTCGTCGGCATGGCCTTCGAGGGTGATCTGGGCGCTCGGACGGTCACGCAGGTACTTGCCGTGGCAGGCCAGAATTTCCTGTGCCTCGGAGCGGATATCGGCGCGATCGAAATCGAAGTACACGACGCGCTGACGCAGGCAGGCGACGGTCTCGAGATCTTCCGGGCCATACATGCCGTCGTCGACGGCCGAGGTGGTGTCCGGGGCAACCGGGGGTGCGTCGGTCCCCGAGTCGACAACGGTGGCTTTCTTGGCGCAAGCAGCAACACCGACGCACAGGGCGGCGGCAAGGATGAAGCGAATCGGGGTATTCATTTTTTTGGCCCTTCAACGGTTGGCAGTTAAAACAGGACGGACGGGCCTGGTGGCCCGCCGGAAACGAAACTTTCAGCGCTGCCGGAACGGCGACCACGCCGGCTCGCGAACATCGCCATCGGCCAGCACCAGTCGCTGGCGCACACGCGCATCGGCCGATACGGCATACAGCACGCCGCGCGATCCTTCGCTGGCGGCGTAAATCAACATGCTCCCGTTCGGCGCATAGCTCGGCGCCTCGTCGAGATTGCCGGGCGACAGCACCCGGGTCTCTCCGGGGCTTCCGAGTGACCGATCCAGAACCGCAATACGATACACGTTCCCGTTGCCCTGCACCATAGCGAACTGTTTGCCGTCCCACGAGATGGTACCGCCAGCATTGTATTCGCCCGCAAATGTCAGGCGGGTGGCGTCGCCGCCGGTGACCGCGACCTGGTAGAGCTGCGGCTTGCCGGCGCGGTCGGAGGTGAATACCAGGGAGCGCCCGTCGGGCATCCAGTTGGCCTCCGTGTCGATCGCAAAGTGGCGCGTGACCTGCGTGACCCGGCGGCTTTCGATGTCCATCACGTAGATCTCGGGATTGCCCGACATCGACAGGGTCAAGGCCAGCTTGCTGCCATCGGGCGAGAACGCTGGCGCACCGTTGATGCCCTTGTAGGACGCCAGCACCTGGCGTTGGCCGGTGGAAACTTCCTGCACGTAGATCGAGGAATTGCCGCGCTCGAACGACACGTAAGCGATGCGGCGGCCGTCCGGCGACCATGCCGGGGACAGCAGCGGCTCGCGCGTGCGCACCACGGTTTGCGGATTGTAGCCGTCGGAATCGGCGACCATCAGCGCGTACTGGCGGTCCTTGAGCTTGCCGATCGAGGTGATGTAGGCGATCCGGGTCCAGAACGCGCCACGGATTCCGATGATCTTCTCGTACACCAGGTCGGCGATCTGGTGCGCCGCGCCGCGCAGGTCGCCCGCGCGCGCGGTGAGGGCCATGCCCTGGATGCGCTGCTGCTTGGCCACGTCGAACAACTCGAACTCGATCCGATAGGCGCCGCCCTCGGCATCCTGCACACGACCGATGACGAGGAAATCCTGCTTGAGCACGCGCCAGGTGGGAAACTTCACCTCGGCCTCGCGACCGGGGTACTCGACCACGTCCTGCCTGGCGAGGGTGCGGAACTGGCCGACCCGGTTCAGATCGGCCGCGATCACGGCCGCCACGTCGGTATCCGGCGGCAGCCCGGCGCTTTCCAGCGCGAAGGGCACCACCGCGATGGGGATCGCGGCAGCCACGCCGTTGCGGATCTCAAGCCTGGGCTCATCGCCCGACAGGCCGCCCTGTGCGAGTGCCGCGCCATGGCTGCCCGACAGCAGCAGGGCCAAAAGAACAATGCGAGGAGTCATGCTTAACCGTCCCATGAAAAGTCGAACGTGATGTTACGGGTGAATACCGACTCGTAGCCGGCATATGGCAGCGGTGCGCGGCGCACCGCGGCTTCGATCGAGCGGCGGGTGACCTCGTCGGTGTTGCACTGGCCGACGAACGCGACGTCGATCACGTCGCCGCCGGGAATCTGCGCGATGCGGATCGAACAGCGGATCGGCGGGCGAGTCGAGTCCGGCCGCAGCCAGTTCAGCTGCACCTGCTGGGTGATCGCGAAGAAGTAGCGGCTGCGCAGGTCGTTCTGGGTGCCGCCGGTGCCGGCACGCTGTGCATCTTCGCGCTCGAGCATGTCCTGCATGCGCTCGGTTTCGGTCTGCCGCTGACGGTCGGCGACATCGGCGCGCTGCTGGTCGACCAGCTGTGCCAGGCGCTGCTCTTCGAGCTCGCGGCGTTGCTGCGCGTCTTCGCGCTGGCGGCGGATGTCGTCGAGCTGCTGCTGGCGATCGCGCTCCATCGCGGTCAGGCGCTGTTGCGCTTCCAGTTCGATCTGCTCGCGCTTGCGGCGCTCTTCCTGCTCGCGCTGGGCTTCCAGCGCCGGCAACTGGCCGTCGCGGTCGATGCGCTCTTGCTCCACCACATCGTCGGCCGGCGGCGGATTGGGCGGCAGCAACGGGGCTGGCGGCGGCGGTTCGGGCACCGGCGGTTGCGGTCGCGGCGGCTGCGGTCGCGGGCGTGGCACCTGTGCGCGCGCGGTTTTAGGCGGCGTGTAGTCGACCAGCATGGCCTCGATCACCGGGCCCTCCAGATCCAGCGGCTTGCTGCAGGTCATGCTCAGCAATTGCGGCAACTGCAGACGCATGACCGCGGCATTCCACGTCTCGCAGCCGAGCGTGGTCGCCCACAGTCCGACCAACAGCAGCGCGTGGATGGCCAGCGAGAGCAGTAGCGGTCCGAGCTGGTCGTTGTTCGAAGACATGTCAGGGCCGGACGGGGGCGGCCTCGAGCGGCGCACTCATCAGGCCCACGCGTGGCGCGCCGGCCTGTTGCAAGAGCACCATCGCCTGATACACGCGGCCATAGGGCACGCGCTCGTCGCCGCCGATCAGCACCGGCACATTGGGATTGGCGCGCACGAAGGCCGACACCTTGCTGACCAGGGTGGCCTCATCGAGCGGCTCGCGCTGGGACTTGCCGAGGGTCAGGAACAGTGCGCCCTGCGAGTCCACGGTCACCACCACCGGGTCGGTCTTTTGTTCCAGCGAGCGCGCGTTGGATTTCGGCAGCTCGATGTCGACGCCAAGGTTGAGCAGCGGTGCGGTGATCATGAAGATCACCAGCAGCACCAGCATCACGTCGATGTATGGCACGACGTTGATCTCGGCCATGGCACGACGGCGGCGACCTTTGCGGGGATTGGCGCTGGCGCCCATCGGCAGGTCCTAGGTGAGGGTCGAAGTTGCAACGGTCAAGACGGGCATGCGGGGTTCAGCCGTTGTCTTCGACATGCGTCTGGCGCTGCAGGATTTGCGAGAACTCTTCTTGAAAGGTGTCGTAGCGCGAGTTCAGGCGGTCGACCTTGGTCGAGTAGCGGTTGTAGGCGATCACCGCGGGGATCGCC
>JBBRFN010000152.1:0-6003 GCA_038224265.1 Lysobacterales bacterium | reverse complement strand
CATCATGATGTCGACGAAGATGATCTGCGGCTGCTGGTCGGTGATCTTGGCCAAGGCCTCGAAGCCATCGGTCGCGGTCACGACATCGCAGCCCTCCTTCTTGAGCAGGGTTTCGGCGGTACGGCGGATGGTCTTCGAGTCATCGATGACCATCACCTTCAGGCCGGACAGGCTGGCGTCCTTCGGGGTTTCTTCCACGTTCATCATCACCAAGGGTAGGCCCCAGACAAGCAGACATTATGGCGCGAAGGCGCTCCGGGGACGCACGCCCCCGGGTCCCCCTGCCTTCAAACTGTTTAGCCAAGGTCTGAAACCATGTCAAGTAAACAACGCAAGTATCCTGAAAAAACTGGAAATTCAGTGCCGCCCCAAGGCACCCTTGCTGGGGTAGGATTGCCCCCGCCGGCAGCCGCCGCAAACCACCCGCAACCCGCCCCGGAGCGCCCATGACCCTCGAGATCGGCGTGCTGATGGACCCCATCGGCACGATCAAGATCAAGAAGGACACCACCTTCGCGATGCTGCTGGAGGCCCAACGGCGCGGCCATCGGCTGTATTGCCTGGGCCAGGGCGACCTCGCGGTGCGCGACGGCCGCGCGTTGGGACGGGTGTCGGAACTGCGGGTGCGCGAAGACCCATCCGACTGGTTCAGCCTCGGCACCCCGGCATGGCGCCCGCTGGCGGAGCTTGGCGTGCTGCTGGCGCGCAAGGACCCGCCCTTCGATGGCGCCTTCCTGCACGACACGCTGGTGCTGGATCTGGCCGAGCGCGACGGCTGTCTGGTGGTCAATCGCCCGCAGGCCCTGCGCGATGCCAACGAAAAACTCTACGCACAGTGGTTTGCGCAGTGTTCGCCGCCGACGCTGGTTGCGCGCGAGGCCGCGACCCTGCGCGAGTTCGTGCGCGAGGTCGGCGATGCGGTACTCAAGCCGCTCGATGGCATGGGCGGGCGCTCGATCTTCAAGACCCGCGGCGACGATCCCAACCTCAACGTGATTCTCGAAACCCTGACTCAGGAAGGGCGCGAACTGACCATGGCGCAGCGTTTCGTGCCGGAAGCCGCACTCGGCGACAAGCGCATCCTGCTCATCGACGGCGAACCGGTGCCCTACGCGCTGGCGCGCATTCCGCAGGGCACCGATTTCCGCGGCAACATGGCGCGCGGCGGCAAGGCCGTCGGCCAGCCACTGTCCGACCGCGACCGCTGGATCTGCGAACAGGTAGCACCCGAGCTGCGCGCGCGCGGGCTATGGTTCGTGGGCCTGGACGTGATCGGCGACTACCTCACGGAGATCAACGTGACCAGCCCCACCGGAATCCGCGAGCTCGATGCGCAGTTCGGCCTGAACATCGCCGGCCTGCTGTTCGACTGCATCGAGCGCCTGCTCGCAGCGCGCGGCGCGTGAATCCAACCGCCGCACAAGCAGCCCCGGTACCGACGCCGCCGGTGATCGGTCCCAAGGAGCGGGTGCGGGTGACTCTCCTGTTTTCGATCGCCCTGCACGCGATGCTGGTGCTGGGCGTCGGATTCGCCTACGAACAACCGGCCGCCAGCCTGCCCACGCTGGACGTGATCCTGGTCCAGTCGCAGAGCACCGACAAGGCCAAGGCTCCCGATTTCCTTGCCAATGCCAGCCAGCTCGGCGGCGGCGAGCACGACGAGAGCAAGCGCCCGCGGCAGCCGGTGTCGAGCCAGGTACCGAAACCCGATCCCGGCGTGTCGCCGGTGCAACTGCGCGCGAGCGCGCCGCGTCCGCAACCGAAAACTCCTCCGCCGGTACTGCAAACCGATGCGCAGTCGCCGCTGCGGGTCGAACGCGCACCGCCGACCCAGCAGGAAGTCCCGCCCACCGAACAGCTCAGCGGCCGCGAGCTGATCGAACGCAGCCTCGAGATGGCGCGCCTGGCCGCCGAGATCGATCGTCAATCGGAAGCCTACGCCAAACGCCCCAAGCGCAAGTTCATCTCGGCCACCACGCAGGAGTACGAATACGCGGCATACATGCGCGCATGGGTGGCGCGGGTCGAGCGCATCGGCAACCTCAACTATCCCGAAGAAGCCCGCAACGGGCGCATCTCCGGCGGCCTGGTGATGACCGTAGCCGTACGCCGCGACGGCCGTGTGGAACGCATCGACGTGATCCAGCCCAGCGGCCACAAGCTGCTCGACGAGGCCGCGCAACGAATCGTGCGCCTCGCCGAACCCTTCGCCCCACTGCCCGCCTCACGCGACGAGATCGACATCCTGCACATCACCCGCACCTGGCAGTTCCTGCCCGGCGGGGTGTTGCGCAACGAGTAGGGCATTGGAACTTCCAAAGGCTCGGTATTTCAATTGTTCTGCTGGACGCCTGCGATCCAGGTGCCAATGTGCTGGAACGGCCTGTCGACTTCACTGTTATTCAACTCAAGCGCGAGATCCGCAACGCGGATCGCAGCCGCAAGGTTCTGCAAGGTTCGCGGAAACCGCGCTGCGAGCTTGGCATCCGGCACGTCGTGTCCGCCCGCCTCCACACGCTGCATGACCCGTGCGATGGACAGCTCGACGCTATCGATGCGGATCGCGATCAGCACGATTCGGTAGCCGGCCTGCTGCGCATCGTGCAGAAACCCGAGCTTTTGCCCGTCTGGGTCCGAGAACACGGTTTCCATGCAAAAGTTGGCGCGCCGGGCCACGAGGTCGCGGCGTAACGCCTCTGCAGTGCGCGCAGCGGCGTAGGGGTCAAGCGTGCCTTCGCCCTGCCCGAGCGCCAGTGCAATCTCATCTGCGTTGACGAACGCGATGCCCGTGCCGCGCAGGAACACATCGAACAAAGTGCTCTTGCCGGCGCCGTTCGATCCGGCGATGACGATCAGCAGGGGCCCGGCCGCGCCGATCTCGCGCCGCAGCGTGATATCGATCCCTTCACTCACGCGCAGCTGGTGGCGCCGGGACACTCAGCGGGACGAACTGACGCTTCACGAGATGTCCGGGTGTGCGTGTCCCGTCAGGCGAAATCCGCACCAGACACCCAGGCAGCGCCGGATCGGTGCCGTAATGAAATCGTCCCGACGCACGCAGCACGGCCCCGAGTCGGGCGTGCCCGTTTCGGCTGACCGCGAGGCGAATGGCTTGCAACAGCGCCGCGCGATCGTCGCTTGCGGCCGAGCCAATCCCGCGCCCGCCCGCGCCCGACACGCGCGCCGTCTCGGTGGGCGTCAGCACATCGGACACCGCTCGCCCAACTCGCGCCCAATGTTCGATCTGGCCGGCGATCGAACGATCGGCGTGCTCGGCTGCAGCGCGTGCGGCGTCAACCAGGGAGTCCGACAACTTCACGGGCTGTGGCACGGCGGAACCCGGTGTTTTGCTATTGGTAGCAAAATGCTACCACATTGCTTGGCGCCACGGTTCCAGGTGGCGATGGACAGTAGCGCTCGGAGAATTGGAAGTGACAGGACGCCGGCTGCAAATCCGCGCGCTAACGGCAGTTTCACAACTGCGCAGCGCGCGATGGAACCAGGTGCAACGCGCAGTCTGCAGCCAGCTACAATCCGGGCATGGCTACCGCGACCTGGCTTACCGACCACTTCCTGATCGCGATGCCGGCGCTCGCGGATCCGAACTTTGCGCGCAGCGTGACCTACATCTGCCAGCACGACCACGACGGGGCGATGGGGATCGTGATCAATCGCACGGCCGACCTTACTCTGGGTGAGGTCCTGCGCCAGCTCAAGCTGCCTGCCGAGGATCCGGGGGTGGACGGCGCGCGCGTCTACATTGGCGGGCCGGTGCAGCCGGAGCGCGGATTCGTGCTGCATGACCCCGGCCAGGAATTCGATTCCACGCTCAACGTCACGCCGCGCCTCGCGATCACCACCTCGCGCGACGTGCTGGCCGCGATCGCTGCCGGTACCGGACCGCGGCGCGCGATGCTGGCTTTAGGCTGCGCGGGCTGGACTGCGGGCCAGCTCGAATCCGAGATGCGCGACAACGCGTGGCTGACCGTGCCGGCAGACGAGTCGCTGATCTTCGACACCCCGCCGGCAGAGCGCTGGGAAGCGGCTGCGCGACTGGTTGGCGTCGATCCTTCGCGTCTGCACGACTATGCCGGGCATGCCTGAGGCGTCCGCCAGCACGCCGCCCGCGAGCGTGCTGGGTTTCGATTTCGGCACCAAACGCATCGGCATGGCTTTCGGCCAGCGCATCACCGGCACCGCGCAGGTACTCGAAGTGATCGATCACGGCCACACCGGGCCCGACTGGAGCCGCATCGAGCACGCGCTGCGCGAATGGCGGCCCGAAGCGCTGGTGGTCGGCCTGCCGTTGACCCTCGACGGCGGCGAACAGAATACCGCGATGCTCGCGCGGCGCTTCGCACTCTCGCTCGGTGAGCGTTATGCGCTGCCGGTGCATCTGCAGGATGAGCGCATGACCTCGATCGAAGCCGCGCGGCGTTTCGCGGCCGCACGCAACGCGGGGCAGCGACGCAAGCTCGACGCCAAGCTGCTCGATTCATTCGCAGCACAGGTCATCGTCGAGAATTTCCTCGCCCAGCCTGCGCCGCCCTCGCCCACCATCGGAGTCGCGCCATGAGCACCGTTGCACTGCCGGAACTCGAATCGCTGTTTGTGCACCTGGCCGCAGAGCTGGACAAGCATCTGCGCGCGCGCAACATTGCGCAGCCCTGTCTGGTCGGGGTGCAAAGCGGCGGCGTATGGGTGGCCGAGCGGCTGCGCAGCGCGCTCGGCATCGACACCCCGTGCGGCACGCTCGATATCAGTTTCCACCGCGACGACTACGGGCGCGCGGGACTCAATCCCAGCGTGCGGCCCTCGCAGCTGCCGTGGGGTCTTGCCGAGCGCCACGTGGTGCTGGTCGACGACGTGCTCTACACCGGACGCACGGTGCGCGCCGCACTCAACGAGATCTTCGACTGGGGCCGACCGGCGTCGGTGAGCCTCGCGGTGCTGCTCTCGCGCGATGGCCGCGAGCTGCCGATCGAGGCCAGCGCTGCAGGCGCACACATCGAACTGCCGCCAGGCCAACACGTGAAACTGCGCGGCCCGGATCCCCTGCGCCTGGAACTGATCGATGCGCGCAGCTGAGTCCAGCGCACACCAGCTCGACGGCGAGGGTCGGTTGCGGCACTTGCTGAGCCTCGACGGCCTGTCGCGCGGAGTGTTGTGCGATCTGCTCGACACTGCCGCGGCGATCGCGGCGGCCACCGGCGGCAAGGTCAAGAAGCTGCCGATCCTGCGCGGCCGCACGGTGGTGAACCTGTTCTTCGAATCATCCACCCGCACCCGCACCAGCTTCGAGCTGGCCGCATCGCGCCTGTCGGCCGACGTGGTCAACTTCGACGTCGCCAACTCCTCGACCAGCAAGGGCGAGAGCGTGCTCGATACGCTGCGCACGCTGCAGGCCATGCACTGCGATGTGTTCGTGGTGCGGCATCGCGAGAACGGCACGCCGCACTATCTCGCCGCGCATGTCGAGCCCGGGGTGGCGATCATCAACGCGGGCGATGGCAACAACGCGCACCCGACCCAGGGCCTGCTCGACGCCTACACGATCCGCCGCCACAAGGGCGAGGACCTGTCGCAGCGCAGCGTGCTGATCGTCGGCGATGTGCTGCATTCGCGGGTGGCGCGTTCGAACCTGCACGCGCTGCCGACGCTGGGCTTGGGCGAGCTGCGCGTGTGCGGGCCGCAGGCTCTGCTGCCGACCGGCCTCGACCCCGCGATCCGCGTATTCAGCGACCTCGATCAGGCGCTGCGCGACGTGGATGTGGTGATGATGCTGCGCCTGCAGAAAGAGCGCATGCAGGAAGCGCTGGTGCCCAGCGAGGCTGAGTATTTCCGCCACTACGGACTCGACGCGCGGCGGCTGGCGCTGGCCAAGCCCGACGCGATCGTGATGCACCCGGGGCCGATGAACCGCGGCGTCGAGATCGCATCGGAGATCGCCGACGGACCGCAGTCGGTGATTCTGGAGCAGGTTTCCAATGGCCTGGTGATCCG
>JBBRFN010000151.1:0-6068 GCA_038224265.1 Lysobacterales bacterium | reverse complement strand
TGCGGCACCTCGATGGCGAACACGCTGCCACGCCCGCTCCATGAGCGTAAGCGGATGCGATGGCCGAGCAGGCGTGCGACGCGGTCGGCGATCGCCAGTCCCAACCCCAGCCCTTCGCTTCCGCCGGCGCGCTCGAGGCGGCGGAACTCTTCGAAGATCGCGCTGCGGTCGGACTCCGCGATTCCGGGGCCGGTATCCCACACCTCGATGCGCAGGCAATCGCCGCTGCGGCGGCAGCCCAGCAACACGCGCCCACGCTCGCCGTAACGCACCGCGTTGGAGAGGAAGTTCTGCACCACGCGGCGCAGCAGCTGTGGGTCGCTCTCGATCCACGCACCCGAGCCCACATGCGCCAGTTGCAAGCCGCGCTCGCGTGCGAGCACGCCGAACTCGGCCGCGAGACTGGTCAGCAGATCGCTGATCGGAAACCGCGCGACGCGCGGCACCAGGCCACCGGCATCCAGCCGCGAGATATCGAGCAGCCCCGCCAGCAGGCCTTCGGTGGAGGTCAGTGCTCCGTCGATATCGGACACCGCCGCGCGGTACTGCGGATGCTCGATCTGCTGCGCCAGCGCATGGGTGAACAGATGCGCCGCATGGATCGGCTGCAGCAGGTCGTGGCTGACGGCCGCAAGAAAGCGGCTCTTGGCCCGATTCGCGCGCTCGGCCTCGTCGCGCGCAGATTCCGATTCGCGGGTGCGCTGCGCGACGCGCTGCTCGAGGGTGAGGTTGGATTGCTCGAGCGCCTGCTGCGCGCGGCGAAACGCGGTGACATCGGTGAAGGTGGCCACGAAGCCACCGCCGGGCATCGGGTTGCCGCGGATCTCGACCACGGTGCCATCGGCGAATACGCGCTCGGTGACATAGGGCGTGCCGGCGCGCATGTGGTCGAGCCGGCGCGCGACCATGCGCGCCACGTCATCCTCGCCGAACAATCCGCGTGCGGCGTTGTGGCGCACCAGCGCCTCGACCGGCGTGCCGACAACCAGCAGCGCGCGCGGATAGGCGAACAGGTCCGCATAGCGCTGGTTCCAAGCCACCAGGCGCAGCTCGCGGTCGACCACGCTGATGCCTTGACTCATGTTCTCCAGCGCGCCTTCGAGCAGGGCCTGGTTGAAACGCGCCACTGCCGAGGCCTCGCCGACGATTTGCGCGACCGTGGCGACCTCGCCGCCGCGGCGCGCGGTATCCAGCAGCAGGCGGGTGGAGGCGGCACCCAGCACTGCAGCCAGTTCGTGCTCGACACGCGCCACGCGCTCGGCATCGACCGCGGCATTGTCGGGCAAGTCGCCCAAGGTGCGCTGCACCTGGGCTGCCGACAGAAAGCGCGCCGCCAACGAACGCAGCTCGCCCGCGGCGATCGGCGCGGCATCGCGTTCGGGCATCGTGCGCCGGTTGCGGGCGAGCACGATCAAGGTCAACACATTGGCCGCCAGGCTCAGCAGCACCGCGCGGGTCAGCGCATCCCAGCCCTGCAGGCCGAGAAAATCCTGCGGCGAGAAGGGCCCCAGTTGCTGCAGCCATGCAGCCGGCAGCACGCCCGCGCTGACCACTTCCGGGACCAGCAGCAGGTAGCCCCACAGCAGCAACCCAGCGAACAGTCCGCCCTCGATCGCGCGCCGCGGCAGCTGCGCGGCATACACCGCGGCCACCACGCCCGGCGCCAACTGGGCCAGCGCCGAGAAGCTCAAGGCGCCGATATCGGCCAGCGCACTGTCGGCGCCGACCGCGCGACTGTAGCCCCACGCCAGCAGCAGGATCGCCGCGATCGCCAGTCGCCGCAGCAGCAGCACGGTGCCGCGCAGATCGCGCTGCGGCGCGCCGGCGGCCACCGCCCCGCGCAGCAACGCCGGCGCCAGCCAGTGGTTGCCGATCATGATCGACAGGGTTATCGCGGCCATGATCACCATTCCGGTGGCGGCCGACAGTCCGCCAAGGAAGGTCAGCAAGGCCAGCGCGTTGGCGCCACGCGACAGCGGCATCGCCAGCGAATACAGATCCGGCGAGACCATCCCGCCGACGCTCAGCTGGCCGGCCCACGCCAGTGGCAGGATCGGTGCGGCGATCAGCAGCAGGTACAGCGGAAACAGCCAGCGGGCGGTGCGCAGGAATTCGCTGCGCGGCAGTTCGACGAAGCCGATGTGGAATTGATGCGGCAGAGTGAACATGGCCAACGCGCCGAGCAGCACGAGGGCCAGGAACCCACCGCCGGCGGTCGGCGGCGGCAAGGCCTGCGCGCGCGCGACCAGCGGCGCCCAGCCATCGCCGATCTGCCACACCGCGAAGGCGCCGATCGCCAGCATCGCGACCAGCTTGAACAGCGACTCGAAGCCCATCGCCAGCACCAGCCCACGATTGTGCTCGGTGGCCGCCGCGCGACGGGTGCCGAACAGCATGGCGAAAGCGGCCATCAGCAGCGCGATCCAGAACGCCACGTCCTGCCATGCAGCGCCGCCGCCGCCGCCATCGGCCGCCGTGACCAGCGCGAAACTCTGGGCTACCGCGCGCAGCTGCAGCGCGATGTACGGCACCAGTCCGATCACCGCCACGGCGGTAATCACGGCGGCCAGGCGTGAGCTCTTGCCGAAGCGTGAGGCGACGAGATCGGCGATCGAGGTGGAGTTGAGCGAACGCGCCAGCGCTGCCAGACGCAACAGGAATGGAAACCCCAGCGCGAACAGCGCAATGGTGCCGAGGAAGGTCGGCGGCAGCAGCCAGCCGTGCGCGGCCGCCTGCGCGACCGTGCCATAAAAAGTCCACGAGGTGCAGTACACCGCCAGCGACAGCGAATACACCACTGCCCAGCCGCGCGGCGACAGCCGCAGGCGGCGCTCCCCGACCAGGGCCACGCCAAATAGCAGACCGGCCCAGATCAGGCCGGCAAGGATCACCAGTGCGGTGGACGACATGCACGCAATGTAGCCGCTTCGACGGGTGCCGGTGCGCTGCGGCAGTGCGGGCGCGGCGCAAGCTTGTCTGGCCGACCGGCTTGGGCGACCCTATGCACTGACAGGGGAGTTCCATGCAAAGCCGCGCGAGCGATACCGTACCGCATGCCAGTGCAGCACCGCTGGCGCTTTTCGACAGCGAGCACGCGGCAATGCCGATCGCCTGGCGCAATGGGCAGCCCATCGGGCGAGCACGCTTCCGCGCCGAGGCCGAGGCGGTCGCCGCCGGCCTGTGCGGATATCCGCATGTGGTCAACCTGTGCGAAGACCGCTACCACTTCCTGCTCGGCTTCGCCGCTGCAACCGCCAGTGGTGCGGTGACCTTGCTGCCGCCCTCGCGCGCACCGCAGGTGGTCGACGAGGTCGCGCGGCGCTACGAGCGCGCGCTGTGTTTCGACGATGCCTTCGTGCAGCAGCAGCTCGCGCGCACGTCGCACACAGGCCATCTGCCGGCGCCGCTGTCGGCGCAGTCGCTGGTGGCGATCGGCTTCACCTCGGGATCGACCGGGCAGCCGAAGCCGCACGGCAAACACTGGAGCGGATTCTGTGCGGTCAGTCGCCTCAACGCGCAACTGGTCCGCGAGCGGCTGCGCGCGCGCGGCTGCGATGATCCGCCGCATCTGGTCGCCACGGTGCCGCCGCAGCACATGTATGGCATGGAGACCTCGGTGCTGTTGCCGCTGATATGCGGGTTCGCGGTACACAGCGGGCGGCCGCTGTTTCCCGCCGACGTGGCCGCAGCGCTCGCCGAAGTGCCGGCACCGCGGGTGCTGGTGAGCACCCCGGTCCACCTGCGCGCACTGGTCGACTCCGGCGTACGCTTTCCCGCCGTGGCGCTGGTGCTGTCGGCCACCGCGCCGCTGGATTCCGAACTTGCCGCCGCGACCGAACGGCTGCTCGATACCGAAGTGCGCGAGATGTTCGGCGCCACCGAAACCTGCGTGATCGCGCATCGACGTACCGCGTGCGAACAGGCGTGGACGCTGTACACGGGCGTGAGCCTCGCGCCGTCGCCCGACGGTACCCGGGTCGGCATGCCGTGGTTGCCCGAGACCACCCAGTTGCAGGACGTGGTGGAACTGCTCGACGAGCGGCGCTTCGTGCTGCGCGGACGCAACATCGACCTGATCGAGATCGCCGGCAAGCGAGCTTCGCTGGCGGACCTGACCCGCCGCTTGCTCGCCCAGCCCGGCGTGCTCGATGCGGTGGTGTTCCAACCTGATGGCGAGACGGCGGTGCGGCGCGTCGCGGCGTTGGTGGTGGCCCCCGGACGCAGCGCCGAGCAGGTCAGCGAGGGCCTGCGCGCGGCAATCGACCCGGCGTTCCTGCCGCGACCATTGCTGTGCGTCGGTGCACTGCCGCGCAATGATGTGGGCAAGCTCACCCGCGCGCAGTTGATCGCGGCACTCGACGCGGGTTGAACGTCGAGCGCTGGGGCTGCGGCATTGGGTTTTGCACAACGCCGTGGCGAGTGAGACCCGCGCTGCGCCGACCGCCGGACACTGCGGCGGATTTCGTGGGACGCCGTGGCGGTTCGCATTGGTCGGTCGAATCGGTGGGCCAAGGCCCGCCCTCCGCCCACCGCGCGATCACCGGTCAAACACCGCACTGCGTTGCGTCGAGCTCCAGCAGCAGGTCGCTGCGGCAGATATCGCCCGCGAGAAGGAGCGGCTCGACGGCCTGTGGCCGCTGCGCGCGCAGCCAGGCCGCGACCGCATCGGCATCCTGCGCATGCCGCAGGTAAACCTTCAACAGCGCCACCGGTGCCGCAGCGGACGCCACGCAGCCGGCTGCGGCGGCAACCTGGATGCTGTCCAGATTGCGCAGGCATTCAGCCAGTTGCGCCAGCGGATCGCCGGGATGCCGGGTCTGGTGTCCGACCACGCTGGCAGTGCCCGAGACAAGTAGTTGATCGCCGCAGGCCAGCATCGCGCGCGAGAAACTGGGCGACACCGGACCATACTGGCGCGGGTACAGATACGCGCTGAGCTGGCGAGGGTTCTCCAGCGCCATGCCCGCAGTCCGCGCGGCCAGCCAGTAAACCTGCAGCGTGGGCTCACCATCGGTGCGACCGATTGCGGTTGCTGCGGGAAGGCGTTCGCGCACGGCTGCACTCAGACCGCGCGCGCGGCCGACGCAGAACAATCGATAGCGCTCCTGATCGCCCGTGCCGTGGTTGATCCGGTCGAAGTAGTTCCACACCCGCAGCAAATGCGGATGCGCCGAGCCGCCGACGAATCCGCACAGCTGCGTATAGGCGCGCTGTGCGGCGTTGTCGATGCCATCGACCTCGCGCTCGTCGATTTCGATCGCGCCGAACAGGAAATCCCGATCGTGCGCAAAGCGCAGCGCGCCGTTGTGCCCGTGCACGATGCGGTCATTGCTGCGCCAAACCTCGACCCTGCGATCGCCGCGCAGCGGCTGCAGCCCGACGCGAATCCAGCGCGGATCCCGATCGGGGATCGTGGCGCCGAAACACACAGCCGCAAGCACATCGTCGCCGGCGGGAAACCGATCCGCCAACTCGTAGCCTACCTTGAGCCCCGTACCCGCGATGGCAAGCCCGGAATCAAGCATCGTCGGGCTCGCTCCTGCGGCCGCTGAACTGCGCCTGCGGCAGCTCGCCGCATTGGCCATGATCGCTGCCGCTGGCATCGACGAGGCAGCGCGCACTTATGAGCTCGCGCCGGCCGTCGGCGTGCCGGCGGTGCGCAATCACGGCGGCCAATGCAAACTCGATGCGCGCTACCGTGCAGCCTTCGGTGATATGCATGCCTGTGTCCTTCGCGCGGCGGGACACGACTGCGTCGAACTGCTCGCGCTCGACCTCGAATGCGTCGCCATGGTTCTGCATGAACGAGCGCGCAAATGCAAAGGTGTTGTATCCGTACAAATCGAAAGTCGGAAAAACGGCGCCGATCTGGCCCTCCACCAGTACATGCACGGTCGGCGCTGCGGTCGCAAACCGGGAAATCGGACGGTCGGGTAGCATGGCAAGGCAGACTGCTTGGGTGCTTATGATACAGTGCCGCCGCCAGCGCGCACACGCGCGCACGACTACGCAGCGCGAGCGCCCCGCGAGGTCCGCTTCACCGCAGTCGGCAAGTTCGCCGCGATCGG
>JBBRFN010000150.1:0-6134 GCA_038224265.1 Lysobacterales bacterium | reverse complement strand
CACCGTGCCAGCCCGCTCGTTCTCGCTGCGCACGCAGGTGAGGAAACTCACCCGCTCCGGGGGCGGCGGGGCGATCTGGTGGGGGCCGGTCGCTGCCGCGTTGCTGCCGCTCGCGCTGCCGAACGCGCCCGACAAGGTGTCGTAGGTCGCCGTCAGCGTGATCGTGCGCGGCGATCCGCCGGTCATCAGATTGCAGGTCCCCTCGCTGGTCAGCGCCGCGGCGACCGGCGCGAGTTCGGTGACGCAGCTGCCCCCGGCGCCATCGACCACGCGCAGCGTGCCGCCGGGACGAAACGGCCCGGCGAGCGCGACGGCCCGCATGCGCACGGCGTAGGCCGTGCCCGCGGGCGAAGCGCTCGGGTCGGTGCCCACGATCGTCAGCGACAGCGGATGCCACGAGAACTGGCTGCTGCGTCCTTCGGCGTCGGTGGCGGTCGCGACGACCACGTCGTCGGGGCCCAGCGTCACGCCGACCGGCACCGGCAGCACGATGTTCTTGACCTGGCCCGCCTCGCCGACCGCGTAGCTGTCGGCGCCGATCAGCGCCGCGCCCTCGTCGCGGTCGGCCTTGAAGAACTCCACGCGCAGGGGATAGGCGCTGTTGGCTGGCGCGGCGTCGACCCGATAGGCCAGCTGCACGTTGCCGCCGACCACGGCATAGGCGCTGATCTCGGGGAAGTTCTGGCCCTGGTTCGCGCCCGCAGCGTCGGCGTCGCCCGGGTCGTTGACAGTGCGCTGCCCGGAGAGGTCGGTGAGACCGAGACCGACATTGCCGCGCATCCGGTTCGAGGACACGGTGATCGGGCTTGCGCTCGATGCATAGCGCACGCCGCCACCGTTGCCCTCGACGACATTGCCCTCGCCCGGCGCACCGAAGATCGCGCCGCCTCCCAGCGCCGCCGCGACGCCGCCGTTGGGGAACACGGCAACCGGCGTGCGTCCGATCCAGTTGTTGGATACCACGGCGCAACCACGGACGCCGCCCGCGCAGTTGCCGAAGAGCTGGATGGCGTCGCCGCGATTGCCGGCGATGACGTTGCCGTCGGCTGCGGACGGCCCACCGATCCGCAGCAGGCGATTGGTCAGATTGTGCAGGCCCAACGACGCGCTGATGCCGATGCCGTTGGACAGCGCCGATGTCAGCGAGCGATCGAGCCCGATGACGTTGCCGCGGATCGTCGCCTCGTAGTGCGACAGACCGGAGGTGCTGAGCTGCACGGCCGTTGTGCCATCGACGGCGACGACCAGGTTGCGGTCTGCCGGCTGTCCACCGCCGATTTCGACCGCACCCGACCCGCCAGCGGTGCACGATCCGATCTCGATGCCCTGGTTCTGGCTGCCGGCGCCGAGCGCCACGCTGCCGCTGGCATCGGTGCCGATGTAGTTGCCCAGGATCCGGTAGCGCGTGCCTGCGCAAGCTTCGCCGCCGATGGACTCGTCGCGAAACGCCGCGAAGGCGATGCCGGTGACGGTATACAGCCCAGGAAAACTGCTGAACACCAGCGCCGAACTCGGCGCGCCCGCACCGGTTGCCGGCCGGATCTCGATCTTCAGCACCGAATCCAGCGGCTCCGGAGAGGGTCGGGTGTTCGCGCTGGCGCCAGCCTGCGTGTAGCCGTCGATCGACAGCGGCCGGCCGACGAACAGGGACTGCTGCAGGGCGATTCGGCAGACGCCGGTGGGCGCGTCGCACCCGGGATCGTTGGCGGGGATCGCAAAAGTGATGGCATCGGCGCCGTCGGTGGCGTTTGCCGCCGTGACTGCCGCGACCAGCGTGCAGGTTCCGCCGTCCCGACAGGCCTGCGCGCTTCCGGGCCCACCCGCGGTGGTGTTGACGACCAGCGACTGCGCCACAGCGCCGTGCGCGATGGCCAACCACCATCCGCACGCCAACACGACTTTCCAACCGATTCCAATACGCATGTCGCCATCTCCGGTCTGCAGGCGGGTGCTCGCCTCGTCCAATCAAACCCGGAAAGGCGCGCACGCCCGCCAACGGCGCCGGGCGAACCGCAGGAGGGGCGAACCGGGACAGTCATCATCGCGGGCGAACCGCCCGAGGGGCGAACCGGGACAGTCATCATTCTGCGGCGATCATTCTGCAGCGCGCTTGTGCGTCGCATTCATTGCGTCTCGCGACCGCATCTCGATGCGCCTTCCGCGTCGACGTCTCCAGAATGGAAGCCTCTCGTTGAGTTGCCCCACGATGTCCTGGCGCTCTGCGCCTGCCAGATCGATGCCTGTCCGCGAGTCGCCCGAGCCGCCACCCCCGAGCCGCCACAGCGCATGCCGAATCGATTCCTGTCCCCCGGTCGTCGCCATGATCGCGGACCTTCTTTCACGCGAGCCCGGCGGGCACCTGTTGCACCGTCTGCTGCACGCCGACCAGCTGGCCCGCGTGTGCGACTTACTCCAACGGCGTTGGCTCGAAGCCGTCGCCGAACAGCGGACTACCGAAGGTGGCGGTGACGACCGTGTCGGCAGTGGCGGTGAAGCTGCATGTCGGCGCACTACCAGAGCACGGTCCCTGCCAGCCGAGGAATGCGCTGCCGGGCTCGGCCTGAACGCTCAAGGTCACCGCGGTGCCGGGCGGGAACAGGTTCTCGCGCGCGGTGCAGGTGGCGTCGCAGGCGAGCCCCGCCGGGGTCGACGCGATGCGGCCAAAGCCGTCGCCACCCTTGACCAGTGTGACCATCACTGGAGCCGCGTCGTACTGCACGGGCCACGCGTTGCTCGACTGGTTGCCGGCGTCCACGCGCAACAGCGCGGGCCCCGCCGCACCGGGCGGCGCGGCGCACGACGCCTGCACGTGCCCGGTCGCCAGATTGACCTGGCATTGCGCGGTGCCGATGCGCACCGTCGGCGAGGGTCCGAAGTCTTGACCACGCACGGTCACGACGATCTGCCCACTGGTCGGCAGGGTGCCCGGCACAACGTCAGTGACGACCGGCGCCCGGTAGGTGTAGGCCAACGCATTCGATGGCTGCGTCCCGACGGTCGCGACCAGTGGCACGTCGCGACCTTGGCCGGCGCTCACGCGACACCGCATGGTGTCGTGGGCCGCATCGATGATCTCGCACGGCGCACCGCCGATGCGCAGGCTGCGTGGAAGCAACAGCGAGGCGCCGCCGAGGTCGCTGCCGTTGACCACGATCTCGTTGCCGCCGAGTGTCGGCCCGGACGCCAGCTGGCCACCGGTGAGCGTGGGCGCGCGATAGGACACGACGGTCTGCGCGAACTGGCCCGAGATCTCGACGGTCACCGGCTGGTCGAGCCCGAGCCCTTCGGGTGTACGGCAGCGGATCAGCCCGTGGCCGTGCGAGGTCCCGCTGCCGCTGCTGCTGCATGGCGCCCCGGCGATTCGCACCGTGCCGCTGGTGCCGAGGTTGCTGCCGCGCACCTCGAGCAGCTCGCCGCCAGCAGTGCCCAGGCGCAGGTCGCCGAAGGGCTGCAGCGTTGGCGCGGCGTAGGCGTAAGTCGCACCATCGCCCTGTCGACCGAGCACAGTGACCTCCACCGGCGCAGCGCTGCCCTGGCCCGGCGGCAGTTGGCAATCGATTCTGGTGTGCGAGACGCCGGTACCCGGACTGCCGGTCTGACACGCCGAAGCACCGACGCTGACCGTCACGCCACTGGACTGGTTGCCGAAGTTGCGCCCCACTACACCGATGATGATGCCGCCCGCTGTGGGGCCGCCCGCACCGACCACGCCGGAAACCTCCGGCGGATCGTAGTCGACGCTGCCGCTGAACATTCGCTCACCCACGGTGAGCACCACCGGCACCGCGGTGCCGCGGCCCACAGGCATGCGGCAGATCAGCAGGTCGAACTCGATCGACTGTGGCTGGCACGGCGCGCCGCCGACGGTGAGTGTCGGCGCGGTATCGAGGTTGCTCCCGAGTACCACGATGCGCCCGCCGCCTGCGGTCGGCGCGGGACCGATCGCGCCGATGCCCTTGACTGTTGGTGTCGCGCGGTAAACGACAGTGAGCGCGTTCGACGACTGGTTGCCGACCGTGACCACCACCAGCGCGCTGCCCGGTGGACGCGGCGGCGCCTGGCAGGAGACTGCAGTCGGCGTGCGCGAAACGATCGCGCAGGGCTGGCCGCCCACCGTGACCGTGGCGGCCGCGATGCCGAAGTACTCACCGTCGATCACGATCTCGCCACCACCGGCGGGCAGCACGGTCGGCGTGACCGTGGTCGCGAGCGGCGGCGGGAAGTCGATCGCGAGGCGCTGCGCGAAAGTCTCCAGCAGGCGACCCTTGCCGAGGTCGCCGAAGCGGCCGGCGGGCAGGCGGCACTGCATCGACTGCCCCGCGACCGGCGCGCAAGCTTCGCCGTCGACCGTCGTGTCGGACAGCACAGCGCTGATCCCATCGCCGGTGGTGCGGCGCGCGGTGAGCGTCAGCAGCGCGCCGTTGGCGAGATCGGGCGACGCGCAGTTCAGGCACGCGACGTCTTCGTAAAGCACGCGATCGTCGCGGTGGCAGAAATAGTTGTTGGACCAGGCAGCCGGGGCGGCGGCATTGGCCAGTCGCACGCAGGCGTTCGCATCCTGCTGCAGGTTCGACGCGACGAACGCGAAGTCGAACGGCCACCGCCTCAGCGGCGCATCGACAGGCACGCCGCACAGATAGTGCAGGTTGTTGTTCCATGCGGGATCTGCGCTGTCCTGCCATGCAACGCACGACAGTCCCGCGATCGGGCCGCTCTGCGACCAGCGCCAGCCGGTGAACGAGATCGTGCACAGATAGGTGTTGGGCCACTGCGCAGGCGCGATGGCGTTGGTGATGCGCAGGCAGTTCATGCCAGCGACAGGCCCGTTCTCCGACCACGCCCAGCTCGCGTTCGGCCCGCCCACGGCGGCCCTGCAGCGCGCGGGGCCGCGGTTGGCGGCATCCAACGGGCTGCGGCACCGGTAGTACTCCAGCCAGTCGGAATCGCCGTCGCTGTCGGTGTCGGCTCGGGCCGGATCGGTGCCGATGCCCGCCTCGACCGCATCCGGCAGACGGTCGCCGTCGGAATCCTGGGCATTCGCAACGCCGACGAACAGCAGCACGATCCACCCGGCGAGAATGGCAAGGCGCTGCGCGCGCTGGCGGGTGGAGCGGGCGTGCAGCATGTGGTGGGTTTCCTCAGCGGACCCCGGCGCGACGCGCCGTGTCATGGGATTATCGTAGTGCCGGCCGGAACTCCCTCATCGGGCCTGCCCCGCGCGCGCAGGCCGCGTTCCAGGCAAGAGCATCCGACGAACCGGCGACGAAGCGGACGAACCGGGAGCTGCACGAACTGCACACTCGAAGCACGGCCGAACACTTGGTGCAGACTGCGCGCTCGGAAAGAACCGACAGCGTGTTCGAGCGCCGCGCGAGAGCACGCTGGCGACTGCGCGCGCATCCGCCGCTTCGACATGGCAGATCGAGCACGGCGCTACCGCATCGATCGCGTAATGGCGGCCTGGACGCGACCATGACAAGCCGATAGCCCTTTTTGGTTCCTCAAGCGTCTTGAGCGCTCGGCGCCCCGCTCGCGAATCAAATGATGATCAGGCCGGTGAATCCGCTGCCCAACCGGACAAACGTGGCCGAAGTAATCCCCGATTTCGAGGCACAGCTGCACCGAGCGAGCTTTCGCGCTTCACTTATCGTCCGCAACGAAGGCCGTTGACGTGGCGGAGGAGTCCACGGATCGACTGTCAGCCATCACCGCCTTAGTGCGATTTATCGGCCGCGCGCTGCGGAATCAGCAGAATCAGCATGATGATGACCGCAAGCAGGACCCCGGTCGCGGTGTAACGACTGAACTCCAGTCCACCGCTTGCGGCAGGCTTGTCAAGATAGTCGCCGACTACTGCGCCAAGGGGCCTGGTCAGTATGAAGGCTGCCCAGAACAGCAGCGTGTGCGATATCTTCGAGAAGCAGTATGCGAGGACAACCACTGCGAGAAGACCCGAGAAAAGAAGCGCAGCACCCGTATAGCCCATGCCGGCAGTATCGGCCGTCCAGTCGCCCAACGCGGTACCGAGCGTCTGGGAAAACATGATGGTCAGCCAGTAGAACCCCTCGGCCGTTGGTGTGTGCACGGAACCAACGTCGATTGAACCGAGCGACTTGTACCAGGCGACCAGCGAG
>JBBRFN010000149.1:0-6145 GCA_038224265.1 Lysobacterales bacterium | reverse complement strand
GGAGCGGCGGTGGTGGTCTCGCTGGCCAGCCAGCGTTCGTACAGCTCCACGGTGACTTCGCGCACGGCCCTGCCCTGCAGGGCGCTGCGCGCCTTGACCTGTCGATAGAGCTCGTCCGGGATATCGATGGTTGCTTTCATGTAAAGCATGTTAGCTGTATTGCTGTAATGGGGCAAGGGATGGATGGTTGCGCTGGTCGCCGTAGACGGGTTGGGTGGTTTGGTGGCCGGGATTTGGGGCACGTTGATCGGAGGTTGGCGGATCGCCCCACCTCGTTAAGGTCCCTTGCGGGGCACTGTGCTGGGCCCGCGGCGCGGGGTTGCGTGGGCTGCGGACGGAGAGCAGGGCGGTCGAATTGGTGATGGCGTGCGGGTCGAGGGAGTGGCAAAAAGGCGCTGGGCACCCGCCTTCGCGGGTGCGACGAAGGATTGCTTTGCAGGTGCGGAGAGTGATTGGTTTGCGGGTGCGACAAAGGATTGGTTTGCGGGTGCGACGATTGATTGCGCGAAAACACTCCGTTCACCGGCCCCCGTGGGAGTTCGGGGCGGGGCAACAAGGCGCTGGGCACCCGCCTTCGCGGGTGTGACGAACAATTGATTCGTGGGTGCGGTGGTTGATTGGTTCGCAGGTGCGACGAAGGATTGGTTCGCAGGTGCGACGAAGGATTGGTTCGCGGGTGCGGCGAAGGATTGTTTCGCGGGTGCGACGATCCTTTGCTTCGCGGCTGCGGTGATTGATTGCTTAGCGGGTGTGATGGTCGGGCCGGACCGCCGTACCTTGAGGCTTGCGGAACCACGGGGCACACTGCACACATGAACACTACGGTCGCGTTGCAAAAGTCGGCCCGTGATGCGGAAGCCGATTTGATTGCGCGGTTGCAGGCTGTGGCGCACGGCGAAACGCAGCCGAGCGACGCGATGGACGCGAGTCTGTGCCAACTGGCGGGACGGCTGCTGCTGCCTCGAGCGCCGGATTCAGGCGCGAAGTTGGTTGCGGCCTGCCACCGATACTTCGAGCGTGCCGGCGGTTTGCCGTGGTCTGTGGATGAGCTGACGCGGCGGCACGCAGTGATTGGACTGTCGCGGTTCAGGGCCGCTTTGTTCAGCGCTTTCGGCGTGGCGACATGATTTCCGCTGCGGAAGCTGCCCTGCTCATTCAAACGCATCTGAGCTCGCCGCTCGGTGCGGCATTTCGTCGCTTGTTCGAATCGCTTGACGCTGCGGTTCCGACGGTTCGGCCAGTGGTCGTCTATGTCGCTGGCGGAATGGCGGTGCATCTGTATACAGGTGTGCGCGTCACGCACGATGTTGATGCCGAATTCGCAGCACCGCGACTGCGCCTGCCAGAGCTGTCGGTGCCGATCGGCGACGCAAGTTCGGCAGAACCGTTGTTCTTCGACCTGAACTACAACCCGATGTTCGCCTTGCTGCATCGCGCTCATCACGAATGTGCGGTCGCACTGGACTTCGGAACGCGGCACTTCCTGCCGCGAATCCTGCATCCACTGGACTTGGCGACCAGCAAGTTGGCGCGCTGGGCCAGCGTCGATCGTGAAGACGTCGTGGCCCTGGCCCGCAGTGGATTGATTGGGCCTTCGGAGCTATTCCAGCGCGCCAGTGAAGTGCTGCAGGACTTTGTGACCGACCCGGCACTGGTTCGCGTCAACATCCGCGAGGCGGTCGATGCGGTAGCCGTTGTCGTGGGAAAACGATCCCGTTGATGCGGCAGAAGCCTTCGGGTCAGGCTGGCAGCGGGCCGTTGGCGGGCCGCAGCGAGGCGCGCCGGCCGTCCCAACCCTCTGACCCCTTTGCCTTTTCCGAACGCGATGGCTATACTCGGCGGCTCGTTTTTTGCCACCCCTAGCCAAAGGTCGCGTCATGAAAGTCCTGTCCTCATTGAAGTCGGCGAAGAGCCGTCACCGCGACTGCAAGGTGGTTCGCCGTCGTGGCAAGCTGTTCGTGATCTGCAAGTCGAATCCGCGCTTCAAGGCGCGTCAGCGCTGAGTTGTGCCCGGCGCTGCGGTCTGTCGGCTGCAGCGTCCGCAAATCGCATCAGCAAAAGGGCCGGCGAAAGCCGGCCCTTTTGCGTGCGTGTGGCTGATGCTCATGGTTCCGGCCATTCGCGGCACGGCTGGGCAGCGACAACAATCGCTCGACCGACGGCAGGTACGTATGCGCATGACGTGTTCGGCCGTCGGTGCATAATGCGTATCACCCTTCCCCGGTAATTCAGGCGCCGGCCGGCGATTGACAGGCCTGACGCTGCCGAAAGCGCGAGAGGTTCGTGGAACCGTCACCCGCATTCTGCTAATAATCGCGCTGAATCAGGGGCCGCAGTCGCCAACGGAGACCAGCCATGCAAGCCATCATTCGATCCGCCCTGACATCCGCAGTACTGGCCGCAGGCGTGCTCGCCTTGCCGGCCAGCGCAGACAACCTGAGCATGCAGGGCTCGACCTACACGAGCAGCATGCCGGCCCGCGGCACCCACATGAATACGGTGCTGCGCCAATACGGCGAGCCGAGCCAGCGGCTGGCAGCAGTGGGCGGCGGCGTGCCGCAGCAGCCGCCGATCACGCGCTGGGTGTATCCCGGCTACACGGTGTACTTCGAGCGTGAGATGGTGATCTCGGCGGTGGCCAACCGCAGCGTGGCGCAGCCGTCCGCGTCCGCACCACCGCAGTAGGTTCGAACCCGATGTCGCTTTGGCGCCTGCCGGCCGAATGGGAGCCGCAGGACGGGGTTCTGCTGGCCTGGCCCCATGAGGGCACCGACTGGGCACCCACGCTTGCCGCGGTCGAGGGCAGCTATGTGGCATTACTGACCGCCATCGCACGCCATTCGACGGTGCTGCTGGTGGTGGCCGATGCGGCTCTGGAACGGCGTGCCCGCGGGCAACTCGAGCGCGCTGGCGCGCGGCTCGAGCGGGTGCGATTCCTGCATGCGGAATACGACGACACCTGGCTGCGCGATTCCGGGCCGATCACCCTGACCGAGGGCGCGCGCTTCCGCCTGCTCGATTTCCGCTTCACCGGTTGGGGCGGCAAGTTCGAAGCCTCGCGCGACGATGTGCTGGTGGAGTCGCTCGCAGCGACCGGCCTGTTCGGCGCACACGAGCGCCTGCGGATCGACTGGGCGCTGGAAGGTGGCGCTATCGAGAGCGACGGCGAGGGCACCATCCTCACCACCTGGCGCTGCCTGCACCAGCGGCATCCGAAGCTCACCCGCATGGAACTGGCGGAGCGTCTGGCGCACGACCTGGCCGCGCAGCGCGTGCTGATCCTCGAACGCGGCTGGCTGCAAGGCGACGATACCGATGCGCATATCGACACCCTGGCGCGCTTCGCGCCCGGCCAGCACATCGTGTGGCAGGGCTGCGAAGACCGCAGCGATGTGCACCATGAAGAACTCCACGCGATGGGCGTAGAGCTGGCGGCGCTGCGCACCGTCGAGGGCACCCCCTATCGCCTGAACCCCCTGCCCTGGGCGCAGCCGATCCGCGATGCCGACGGGCGCCGGCTGGCCGCCTCCTACGCCAATTTTCTGGTCATCGATGGGGCGGTGCTGATGCCGGCCTACGACGATCCGGCGGACGCCGCCGCCCTCGCGGTGCTGGGCGCGGCGTTTCCGGGTCGCGAGGCGATTGCGGTACCCTGCCGACCCCTGATCGAACAGAACGGCAGCTTGCATTGCCTGACCATGCAACTGCCGCGCGGAGTGTTGAATGACGTCCAAGACCCTGCGCGTCGCCCTGCTGCAGGAGCGTGATCGCGGCAGCATCGAAGCGAACCTGGCGGCCATTGAAGTGGCCACCGCGCGGGCGGTCGTCGACGGTGCGCAGCTGGTGTTGCTGCAGGAACTGCACAATGGCCCGTATTTCTGCCAGCACGAGAGCGTGCATGAGTTCGACCGCGCCGAGGCGATCCCGGGCGACAGCAGCGAGCGGTTGTCCGCCCTCGCCCGCCGCCATGGCGTGGTGCTGGTCGCGTCGCTGTTCGAACGTCGTGCGGCGGGTCTGTATCACAACACCGCCGTAGTGTTCGACAGCGACGGCAGCCTGGTCGGCAAATACCGCAAGATGCATATCCCGGACGAGCCGGGATTTCTCGAGAAGTTCTACTTCACGCCGGGCGATCTGGGCTTCACCCCGATCGATACCAGCGTGGGCCGGCTCGGCGTACTGGTGTGCTGGGACCAGTGGTATCCGGAAGCCGCGCGTCTTATGGCGCTGGCCGGCGCGGAGCTGCTGCTGTATCCGACCGCGATCGGTTGGGACCCGCACGATGTGGATGCCGAGAAAGCACGCCAGCGCGATGCGTGGATCACCGTGCAGCGCGGCCACGCGGTGGCCAACGGCCTGCCGTTGCTGGCGGTGAATCGGTGCGGCTTCGAAGCTGCACCCGACGGCTCGGGGCATGGCATCCAGTTCTGGGGGTCGAGCTTCGTTGCCGGCCCGCAGGGTGAGTTCCTCGCACAGGCCGGCCAGACCGAACCGGAACTACTGGTGTGCGACATCGATCTGGCGCGCAGCGAATCGGTGCGCCGCATCTGGCCATTCCTGCGCGACCGCCGCATCGATGCCTACGGCGATCTGCTGCGGCGCTATCGCGATTGACACCACGCGCCGGCCGCAGCACGGCAGCCCCGCCGGCCAAGCGCGCGTCACTCCGTTGCCCCCTTGCGGGGGAAGGGAGCAAGAGCGGCAGTGGACGCACGTGGCGAATCGATATTGCCGGACACCAGGCCCTGTAGACCAATGACGATCACTTCCAGCGAATTCGATGGCCAGCCGGTCCGGCGCGTGGACCGCGACGGCGCGCAGATCGTGCTGCTCGGCACCGCCCACGTCTCGCGCGCCAGCGTCGACGCGGTGCACGCGCTCGTCGCTGCCGAAGCTTTCGATGCGATCGCCGTGGAGCTGTGTGCGCCGCGCGCCGACGCGATCCGCAATCCCGGCGCCATTCGCGAGCTGGATCTGTTTCGCGTGCTGCGCGACGGCCGTGCCGGGGCGGTTGCTGCCGGCCTCGCGCTCGGTGCCTACCAACGCCGTCTCGCCAAGCAGTTCGGCATCGAGCCGGGCGCCGAGATGAAGGCGGCGATGGAGATTGCCGCTGCACGCAACCTGCCCTGCTGGCTGGTCGATCGCGATGTCGGCATTACCCTGCGTCGCTCGCGTGCGGCGGTCGGATGGTGGGAGCGGGCCAAGCTCAGCAGCGGGCTTCTGGCAGGCTTGCTCGACGATAGCGACGTCGACGAGGCGCAGATCGAAAAACTCAAGCAGGGCGACATGCTGGAGGGTGCATTCACCGAGTTCGCCAGTGCGTCGCCGCCGCTGTTCGAGGCCCTGATCGCCGAGCGCGATCGCTACATGGCGGCACGCGTGCGCGAGGAACTGGCGCGTTCGGGCGTGCGCAAGGTACTGGTGGTGATCGGCGCGGGCCATCTGGACGGCATGGCGCGGGCGCTGGATACGCAGCAGGACGCGCCGGCGGTGGTGCTCGCGCCATTGCGCGCAGAGCCGCCACCATCATCGTTCGGTCGCTGGTTCGGTATCGCGCTGCTGCTGTTGGTGGTAGGTGGTTTTGCGTGGGCCTTCGCGCAAGGCGCCAGCGTCGGCATCGAGACGGTCATGATCTGGGTGCTGACCACCGGCATCTTGGGCGCCATTGGCGCGGCGGTCGCCGGCGCGCATCCATTGTCGATACTCGCCGCCTTCATCGCCTCGCCGATCACGCCGCTGCATCCGGCGCTGGCCTCCGGCATGGTCAGCGGTGCGGTCGAACTGTGGGTGCGCAAGCCGCGCGTCGGCGACTTCGAGAGCCTGCGCGACGATATCGACAGCGTGCGCGGCTGGCGCCGCAACCGCGTATCGCGGGTATTCCTGGTGTTTTTCCTGACCAGCCTCGGCACCGCCGCGGGTGTGTGGATCGCCGGCTTGCGGCTGATGGGGAAGTTTGTGTGATTTTGCGGGTGTAGCTGGGTTGGCAGCGACTGGGGCAAGGCTTCGGTACTGCTGTCGCCGGCATGCCGGCTCCCACAAGGAGGATGTGGGCTTAAGGCTAGTGCCGCAGTCTCCGGATTGTAGTGCGGCTGGTTAGTCTCTGTGGGGGCTGCCATGGCAGCGGATTACCTTGTGGGAGCTGCCA
>JBBRFN010000148.1:0-6151 GCA_038224265.1 Lysobacterales bacterium | reverse complement strand
CGCAAGACATGCCGGCACGGCAACAGCGCAGGTCTCGCCGCGAGCCCTCACTGACCTTGTGGGAGCCGGCATGCCGGCGATGGCGACACCTCCGATCGCCGCAGTCGCTGCCATGGCAGCTCCCACAAGGAGGAGCGCCTGAAACCGCAAGCCGTGCGATCCGGCACTGCAACCGCGCAAGACAAGCCGGCACGGCAGCAGCGCAGGTCTCGCCGTGAGCCCTCACTGACCTTGTGGGAGCCGGTATGCCGGCGACAGCGACACCTCTGATCGCCGCAGTCGCTGCCATGGCAGCTCCCACAAGGAGTACCGCCTGCAACCGCAAGCCGTGCGATACGGCACTGCAACCGCGCAAGACATGCCGGCACGGCAAAAGCGCAGGTCTCGCCGTGAGCCCTCACTGACCTTGTGGGAGCCGGCATGCCGGCGATGGCGACACCTCCGATCGCCGCAGTCGCTGCCATGGCAGCTCCCACAAGGAGGAGCGCCTGCAACCGCAAGCCGTGCAATTCCCACAAGGACGAGCGCCCGCAACCGCAAGCCGTGCGATCCGGCACTGCAACCGCGCAAGACATGCCGGCACGGCAACAGCGCAGGTCTCGCCGCGAGCCCTCACTGACCTTGTGGGAGCCGGCATGCCGGCGACAGCGACACCGCCGATCGCCGCCGTACGTGCTTCGCCGTATCATCCGCCGCTCGAATGAAGGCATCCCCATGACCGCATCGCTCGCCAATCGAACCCTGTTCATCACCGGTGCCTCGCGCGGCATCGGCCTTGCAATCGGACTGCGCGCGGCGCGCGATGGCGCCAACGTGGTGATCGCGGCCAAGAGCAACGTGCCCAATCCCAAGCTGCCGGGAACCATCCATACGGCAGCGGCACAGATCGAAGCGGCCGGTGGCCGTGCGCTCGCGATCCAGTGCGATATCCGCGATGAGGACCAGGTCCGCGCAGCGGTAGGTGCCGCGGTCGAGCGCTTCGGCGGCATCGACATCCTGGTCAACAACGCCAGTGCGATATCGCTCACCGGCACCCTGCATACGCCGATGAAGCGCTTCGATCTGATGTTCGGGGTCAACGTGCGCGGCACTTTCCTGTGCTCGCAGGTATGCATTCCACATCTGCTGGAGGCGGAGAATCCGCACATCCTGACCCTGTCGCCGCCGTTGAACATGGACCCGACATGGTTCGGCCCGCATGTCGCCTACACGATGGCCAAGTACGGCATGAGCCAGTGCGTACTCGGCATGGCCGAGGAGTTTCGCGCCGCCGGGGTTGCGGTCAACGCGCTGTGGCCGCGAACCGTGATCCATACCGCAGCGCTGGCCATGATCCCCGGCATCGATCCGCGCAACTGTCGCACGCCGCAGATCATGGCCGATGCTGCGCACGCGGTGCTAACCACGCCGAGCCGGGCGCGCAGCGGCCAGTTCCTGCTCGACGAAGACGTGCTGCGCGAAGCCGGCGTGCACGATTTCAGTGGCTACGCCGTCGACGCCACCCGGCCACTGACACCTGACCTGTTCCTTTGAGCAGCGCCGTGCACGCGCTACCCTGCGCGCTGTCGATTGCAGGAAACCGCCGGGCATGAACACCGCCGCCAACGATACCTCGCGCGTCACCGATCTGGACCGCAACGCGCTGGTCGATCGCCTGCGCGATCTCGGTCCGCTGATCGACCCGATCCAGGGCTGGCTCGATCCAAATGCCGGCGGTGTGCTGTACCAGCTCGCCCGCCTGCGCGCTCCGGTGCCTACGGTAGTGGAGCTCGGCTCGTGGAAGGGCCGGTCCACCGCGTGGCTGGGCATGGGACTCGAGGATCGCGGCGAGGGGCGCGTGGTGGCGGTAGATACCTGGGCCGGCACCTCGAACGAGCCGGGCCATGCCGCGATGCTTGCGAACTATGCGCAAGACCAGCTGTTCGACGAGTTCCGCGCCAACATGGCGCGCCTCGGGCTGGAGCGCCGCGTCGAGCCGTGGCGGATGACGACGCTGGAAGCTGCGCGGCGCTGGAACATCGGCGATCCGATTGGCGTGCTGCATATCGATGCCGCGCATGACTACGACAGCGTGCGCCAGGACTTCGAGTTCTGGTCGCCGTTCGTGGCCAAGGGTGGATTCGTGGTGCTCGACGATGTGCCGACCTGGCCGGGTCCCTCGCAACTGGTCACCGAGCTGCCGCGCTGGTTCCGCCATTTCGGCACCTCGCCCAATCAATGGGTGGTGGTGCGGGCTTGAGGTAGTCGCGCCCGGAGGCCAGCCTCAGTCAAGCGCCTGGCCCAGATCGGCCAGCAGATCGTCCGGGTGCTCCAGCCCGACCGACACCCGCAGCAGGTTCTCCGGTGAGACGCGATGTGCGCCCTCTACCGAGGCGCGGTGTTCGATCAGGCTTTCCACACCACCGAGGCTGGTCGCATTGGTAAACACGCGCAGCTTGCCGGCCATGGCCAATGCTGCTTCGCGGCCGCCGCGAATCTGCACCGACAGCATGCCGCCGAAGTCGCGCATCTGGCGCGCCGCCAGCGCATGCTGCGGATGGCTCGCCAGGCCCGGATAATGCACGCACTCGACCGCCGGGTGCGCGGCGAGGAACTGCGCCACCGCGCGCGCGTTGCGGCAGTGCCACGCCATGCGTGCGGGCAAGGTGCGGATGCCGCGCAGGGTCAACCATGCGTTGAATGGCGACAGCACTGCACCGTGGATGTAGCGACGCCGCGAGATCCGATCGACGCGCTCGTCGCGCTGCGCGAACGCCAGCGAGCCGCCGAGCACGTCGCTGTGGCCGGCGATGTACTTGGTGGTCGACTGCATCACGATGTCGGCGCCCAGCGCGATCGGCTGCTGCAGGGCGGGGCTGGCGAAGGTCGAATCGACGCCGAGGATCGCGCCGTGCGCGTGCGCCAACTCCGCCAGGGCTGCGAGGTCGGCGATCCGGCACTGCGGGTTCGACGGCGTCTCGGCCCAGATCATCCGTGTCGCTGGCGTAATCGCGGCACGCACCGCGTCGAGGTCGGTCTGATCGACCATCTGCGTGGTGATGCCGCGCGCGGGCAGGAACTCGCGCGCCAGCGCGCGCACGCCGTGGTAGTAGTCGTTGGGCAGCAGCACGTGCGCGCCGGGCGCAAGCTCCGCGAACACGTGGTCGATCGCGGCCATGCCGGAGGCGAAGGCGAGCGCCGCCGGCGCGCCTTCGATCGCGGCCAGTGCGGCCTCGAGTCGATCCTGCCCGGGATTGGCGCCGCGCACGTACTCGTAGCCGGCCTCCGACTCGCCTGCGGGTCCGTGGCGAAAGGTCGTCGACAGGTGGATCGGCGGGGCCACCGCGCCGGTGGCCGGATCCGGCTCCGCGCCGGCATGGATGGCCAGCGTCTCCGGCTGCAGTGCGCGCGGCGGATGGCTCATTTCAGGCTCCGGCCTTGGCCACCGCGAAGGATTCTTCGGCGGCGGCGACGGTGTCGGCAATGTCGTACTCGCTGTGCGCGGCGGAGATGAAGCCCGCCTCGTAGGCGCTTGGCGCGAGGTATACGCCGCGCTCGAGCATCGCATGGAAGAAGCGTCGGAACATCGCCACGTCGCAGCATGTGGCCTGCGCATAGGTCTCGACCCGTTCGCTGCTGAAGAACATTCCGTACATGCCGCACACATGGTTGGTGGTGAAGTCCACGCCGACCCGTCGTGCTGCCGCTTCCAGGCCATCGCAAAGGGCGTGGGTCTTGCGCTTGAGCTCGGCGTGGAATCCGGGCGCTTCGATCAGATCGAGGGTGGCAAGTCCTGCCGCCATCGCCACCGGATTGCCCGACAGCGTGCCGGCCTGGTAGATCGGGCCGGCTGGTGCGACCTGCGACATGATCTCGCGCCGTCCGCCGTAGGCGCCGACCGGCATGCCACCACCGATCACCTTGCCGAAGGTCGACAGGTCAGGACGCACGCCGTACAGCTGCTGCGCGCCGCCAAGCGCGACCCGGAATCCGGTCATCACTTCGTCGAAGATCAGCAGCGTGCCGTGTTGCGTGCACAGCTCGCGCAGCGCTTGCAGATAGCCCGGACGCGGCAGTATGCAGTTGGCATTGCCGACCACCGGCTCGATGATCAGCGCTGCGATCTCGTTGCCGATCTCATCGAACATCGCGGTGGCCGCATCGATGTCGTTGTACGGCAACGTCGCAGTGAGATCGGCCAGCGCCTTGGGCACACCCGGCGAGTCGGGCAGGCCCAGGGTCAGTGCGCCGGATCCGGCCTTGACCAGGAAGGCATCGCCGTGGCCGTGGTAGCAGCCTTCGAACTTGACGATGCGCTGGCGCCCGGTGAAGCCGCGCGCCACGCGCACCGCAGCCATCGTCGCCTCGGTGCCGGAGTTGACCATGCGCACCATCTCGAGGCTCGGTACGATGCGATTGAGGCGTTCGGCCATCGTCACTTCGAGCGGATTCGGGGTGCCGAAGGACAGGCCGTTCTGCGCCACCTCCATCACTGCCGCGAGTATTTTCGGGTGCGCGTGGCCGGCGATCATCGGGCCCCATGAGCCGATGTAATCGATGTAGCGTTTGCCCTCGACGTCCCACAGGTAGGCGCCAGCGGCGCGCGCGGTGAAAAACGGTTCGCCGCCCACCGACTTGAATGCGCGCACCGGCGAGTTGACGCCGCCGGGCATCAGGTCGAGGGCGCGGGTGAACAATTCGTGGTTGCTGCTCATGCGTGCGCCTCGGCAAAGCGATATTGTCGCGGCGCGCGCCGGTGTTGTCACGGATCGCGCAGCGTATTGATTGCCTCGTCACGGGCGTGATCGCGAGCGGCGCTGAAACACGCTGCAATGGCCGCCGCCGCCGCGCGCGGATCGTGTGCATCGAATACGCCGCCGATTACCGCCAGCAGCGATGCGCCAGCCGCGACCAGCGGGCCGCAATTGGCCGCGGTAATGCCGCCGATCGCCACCAGCGGCAGGCCGAGGTGCCTCGCCTCGCGCAGCAGCTGCGGCTGCGCCCGCCGCGCGGCCGGCTTGGTTGCCGAGTCGAAGAAGCTGCCGAAGGCCAGATAGTTCGCGCCTTCGACCGCCAGCCGTGCAGCACGCGCTGGATCGTCGTAGCAGGACACGCCGATGATCGCGCCAGCACCGAGCTGCGCACGGGCAGCGGCGATGGAACCATCGTGTTCACCGAGGTGAACGCCCGCAGCACCCACTTGCGCGGCGAGCGCCACATCGTCGTTGACGATCAACGGCACGCCGCGTCCGCTGCACAGTGCCACCAGCGCAGCTGCTTGCTGGAGCTGTCGTGCGGAGTCGCCGGACTTGTCGCGGTACTGCACCGCCACCGCGCCGCCGTCGAGTGCGGAGGCGACGATGCGCAGCAGCGTTGCGGTGTCGGCGGTCTCGCGGGTCAGCAGGTACAGGCCGCGTGGCAGGGCAGGGGCCATGGTCATGGTGCGAGTTGGCCCGCAGGCTGGGGCCTGCCACAATACGCGGCAAGCAATCTCCGGCCTATCCCATGAGCAATTCCAATCTGGGCCCCGACGGGCAGCCCTGGCGCGTCTTCATGTGCGTCGTGTGCGGTTTCATCTTCAAGGAAGCCGATGGTTGGCCCGACGACGGGATCGCCGCCGGTACGCGCTGGGAAGACATCCCCGACACCTGGAGCTGTCCCGACTGCGGGGTGTCGAAGTCGGACTTCGAGATGGTGCAGGTGTAGGCGAGCTCGTTTCGCCGCGGTCGCCGGCATGCCGGCGATGGCGGCATTTCCGATCGCTGCAGTCGCTGCCATGGCAGCTCCCACAAGGAGTACCGCCTGCACCGCAAGCCGTGCGATCCGGCACTGCAACAGCGCAAGACATGCTGGCACGGCAGCAGCGCAGGTCTCGCCGCGAGCCCTCATTGACCTTGTGGGAGCGGGTATGCCGGCGATGGCGGCATTTCCGATCGCTGCAGTCGCTGCCATGGCAGCTCCCACAAGGAGTACCGCCTGCACCGCAAGCCGTGCGATCCGGCACTGCAACCGCGCAAGACATGCCGGCACGGCAAAAGCGCAGGTCTCGCCGTGAGCCCTCACGGACCTTGTGGGAGCCGGCATGCCGGCGACCGCCACACCTCCGATCGCCGCAGTCGCTGCCATGGCAGCTCCCACAAGGACGAGCGCCTGCAACCGCAAGCCGTGCGAT
>JBBRFN010000147.1:0-6178 GCA_038224265.1 Lysobacterales bacterium | reverse complement strand
CTCGTCAATCTTTCCGGCCGCGGCGACAAGGACGTGCAGACGATTGCGAAGCGCGAAGGGATTACGCTGTGAGCGTCACCGAGAGGCACCCGCAGCGCAAGCGCCCGGATTGCGGTGCGCGCGCCAGATCGCGGTGAAGTTCCAGATCGCAGTGAAGTTCCAGTTTGCGGTGAAGTAGCAGATTGCCATGTGGGAGCCGCCATGGCGGCGATTCGGACAGTCGGAACGGTCGCAATCGCCGCCATCGCGACTCCCACATGAAGGATCACGATCATGCTGCTCACCAGCGGAAGCGATCGATCCACCATCCCATTCGCCATTCGTATCTGCAAAACCCCACAATCCCTGAATAACTCCCCCATGAACCGCATCGACGCCCGCTTCGCCGCTCTTCGCCACGCCGGTCGCGCGGGCCTGATTCCGTTCGTGACCGCGGGCGATCCGTCCGCCGATGCGACCGTGCCCGTGCTGCATGCGCTGGTCGAGGCCGGCGCCGACGCGATCGAGATCGGCGTGCCGTTTTCCGATCCGATGGCCGATGGGCCGGTGATCCAGCGCGCCAGTGAGCGCGCGCTGGCGCGCGGGGTGGGTCTGCGCCGCGTGCTGTCGATGGTTACGGAGTTTCGCACCCGCGATGCCAGCACGCCGATCGTGCTGATGGGCTATTTGAACCCGCTGGAGATCTACGGCTATGAGCGTTTTGCCCGCGATGCGCAGGCCGCGGGCGTCGACGGGATATTGATGGTCGATTCGCCGGTAGAGGAAGCCGCAGAGCTGACCCCGCTGCTGGCCCGTTTCGGCATCGAGCAGATCTTTCTCGCAGCGCCCACGACCGCCGATGCGCGCCTCGCGCGGGTGCTCGAACGCGCGCGCGGATTCCTCTACTACGTATCCTTCGCCGGCATCACCGGCGCGGACAAGATCGAAATGGGCGATGTGCTCGGCAGCGTGCAGGCAATCCGCGCGGCAACCAGCACGCCGGTAGCGGTGGGCTTTGGGGTCAAGGACCCGCAGCAAGCGGCCAGCATCGCCGCATTCGCCGACGCGGTGGTGATCGGCAGCGCCCTGGTCGAGGTGTTGGCCGCGTGCGCCGATGCGACCGCAGCTGCACATGCGGCGCGCAGTTTCCTGTCCCCGGTACGCGCTGCCATGGATGCGGCCCGCGCGCGCAGCGCGGCCTGAGAGCCGGGCAGCCTCTGAACAAGTCGCACGCCTTGCGTTACGATCACGGACTGTCCGGCCGCCCCGCGAGCACTCCATGAGCTGGTTGTCCAAACTGATGCCTGCGCGCATCCGCACCCAGGGCGGCAACAAGCGCAATGTCCCCGAAGGCCTTTGGGTCAAGTGCAGCAAGTGCGACGCGGCGCTGTACCAGCCGGAGCTCGAACGCAATCTCAAGGTGTGTCCCAAGTGCGGGCATCACATGGCGATCGGCGCGCGCGAACGGCTGCGCGGTTTCTTCGACGCCGGCGCTACGGTCGAGATCGGCGCCAAGCTCGAGCCGGTCGACGCGCTGCATTTCAAGGATTCGAAGAAGTACAAGGATCGCATCGTTGCCGCACAGCGCGATACCGGCGAAACCGACGCCCTGGTCGCCATGCGCGGCTTGCTCAAGGGCCGCCCCTTGGCTGCCTGCGCCTTCGAGTTCGCCTACATGGGTGGCTCGATGGGCTCGGTAGTCGGCGAGCGTTTTGCGCTGGCCGCCGAACAATGCCTCGAACACCGCATGCCGCTGGTGTGCTTCTCGGCCACCGGCGGTGCGCGCATGCAGGAAGGTCTGCTTTCGCTGATGCAGATGGCCAAGACCTCTGCGGCGATCGCGGTCATGCGCGAGGCCGGGCTGCCATTCATTTCCGTGCTCACACATCCCACGACCGGTGGTGTGTCGGCGAGCCTCGGCATGTTGGGCGACGTCAATATCGGCGAGCCCGGCGCACTGATCGGATTCGCAGGACCCCGGGTGATCGAGCAGACCGTGCGGGAAAAGCTGCCCGCCGGCTTCCAGCGCAGCGAGTTCCTGCTCGAGCACGGTGCGATCGATGTCATCGTGGATCGTCGCCATCAGCGCGACCGGATCGCCGCCCTGTTGGCGATGTTCATGCGCCAGCCCGCGCCGCCGGTCGATGCGCCGCACGCGGCCAGCAGCGAAAGCGCGCCAGAACCCACCGGGTAGGGACCGTCGCCATGCTGCCGCAGGGCCTCGATGCGTGGCTCGCGCACTGGCAGACGGTGCATGCGCAACCTATCGCCATGGGTCTGGAGCGGGTCGCCGAGGTGGCGCGCCGCCTGCGATTGGAAAAACCCGCGCCGGTATCCATCGCGGTGGGCGGGACCAATGGCAAAGGGTCGGTCGTTGCATTCCTCGATGCCATCCTGCGCGCAAGCGACCGCGTGGTCGGCAGCTACACCTCGCCGCATCTGCTGGCCTACAACGAGCGCGTGCGCATCGATGGCGGACCGGTCGAAGACGCCGAGCTGATCGCCGCATTCCGCCGCATCGAAACCGCGCGCGACGGTATCCCGCTGACCTACTTCGAGTCTGGCACCCTTGCCGCGCTGGATGTGTTCCAGGCCCGCGAGGTCGACGTGGCCGTGCTCGAGGTCGGCATGGGCGGGCGTCTGGACGCGGTGAACCTGGTGGACGCCGATGCCGCAGTGCTGACCACCGTCGATCTCGATCACCAGGAGTGGCTGGGTGCCGACCGCGAAGCGATCGGCAGCGAGAAGGCCGGGATCTTCCGTAGCGGCAGGCCCGCGGTGATCGGCGACGCGCAGCCACCGGCCAGCGTGCTGGCGCACATCGCCGCAATCGGCGCGCATGGCGTGCGCGCAGATGTCGATTTCTTCGCCAGCGACGAGCCCGCCGGTTGGCGCTTCACGCATCGTGATGGCACCAGCCTGCAGTTGCCGACGCCGACCCTGCGCGGCGAGATCCAGCGCCACAATGCCGCGATCGCGATCGCCACCCTGCACGCGCTGCGCGATTCCTTGCCGGTTTCGGCAGCCGCGTTCGCGCGCGGCGTTGCCAACGCGCGCATCGCCGGGCGCCTGCAGGTCGTTGCGGGCGCGCCGCAGACCATTGTCGACGTAGGCCACAACCCGCAAGCCGCAGCTGCACTGGCGCAATGGCTGTCGCGGGCGCCGGCGTGCCGGACCGTGGCGATATTCAGCGCGCTGGCCGACAAGGACATCGCCGGCATTGTCGAGCCCTTGCGCAGCTTGATCGATCGCTGGTGGGCCATTGGCTTGGCCGGAGATACGCCGCGTGGGCTCGATGCTGCCCGCATGGCCGAGCGGGTCACGGCCTGCGGCGTCGATTGCCACACGGCCGAGAGCATCGAAGCGGCGCTCGCGGCCGCACGCGCCCATGCAGGCCCTGCCGGGCGCGTGCTGGTGTTCGGATCGTTCTACACCGTGGCCGCCGCGATGCGCGCGCTCGGATTGCGCAGCAGCTGAACGCACGGCAGCCGTAACCCGCGCCGATCGTCGTGCCGACGGTTGTCGGGGTTCGCTGCGGCTATAATCGCGCGCCTCCTGCCTTGGATCCCCACCGATGGACCCAGCCCTCAAACAGCGATTGATCGGTGCCTCGGTGCTGGTCGTGCTGGCGGTGATCTTCGTGCCGATGCTCATCGACAGCACGCCGCGCAGCGACAGCGAAGCGATCGACCTGAGCATGCCGGCCGCGCCGAACCAGAACTTCGAGACCCAGGTCGTGCCGCTGGGCGCCCCGCAACCCAACGCAGCACTGCCGATCGCCAATCCCGACCAGGTAGTGACCGTGGACACCGATGCGCCGGTCCGCGTCGATGCGCTGTCGGGTAGCGAGCCGCAGGTCGCCGTGCCAGCACCCGCGAGCCAGCCTCCAGCGCCTGCGCCTGCGCCCACCGCAACCGCAACCGCAAGTACCGAGATCGCGCCATCCACGGCAGCAGCAGTCGCCGCGCCGGCTCCTGCAGCGCAACCGACCGCGGCCGCGCCGCAGGTCGCTGCAACGCCCGCTGCGCCGCGCTTGCCGCAAGCTGCAGCCGGCGGGCGCCATCTGGTGCAATTCGGCAGCTATGCACGCGCTGAAAACGCGCAGGCGCTGGTGGCAGAACTTGGCCGTGCCGGCATTCGCGCCGAGGCCGAGCGCGTCGAGGTCGACGGCAAGCCGGCCCTGCGCGTGCGCGCGGGCCCTTATGCAGATCGCACCAGTGCAGAGCGTGTGCGGCTGGCAGCGCGCCAGGCGCGCCCGGACGTGCCCTCGTCGGTGACCGAGATCGATGTCGCGCCGCGCGCCGAAGTGGCTGCGGCCGATGCGGCTGGCAGGGTTACCGGTTGGGCCGTGCAGGTCGGCGCCCTGGCCGATGCCGCTGACGCCAATGCGTTGCGCGACCGCCTGCGCGGTGGCGGCTTCACCGCCTATGTCGAAACCCTGCGCACCGAGCGCGGCACCCTGTATCGGGTGCGCGTGGGCCCGGAGATCCAGCGCGCCAACGCCGAGCGTCTGCGCGACACCTTGAAGACGCGCTTCGCACTCGACGGCCAGGTGGTCACACACCCGTGAGCGGCCTGCATCGATGAACATGGCCGACCTCGCGATCGCACTGCTGATCGCGGCCTCCGTGGTGATCGGTGTTGTCCGTGGCCTGGTTGTCGAAGTGCTGTCGATCGCGGTCTGGGTGGGCGCAGTCGTGCTTTCTCTGATGCTCGGTGGAACCGTCGGCGAATGGTTCGCGAGCACCATTGCGCTGCCTTCGCTGCGCGCAGCCCTCGGCTATGGACTGGTGTTCTTTGGCACCTTGGCCGCCGGCGCGCTGGCGATCTGGATCATGCGCAAGGCGGTGCAGACCACCGGACTGTCGGGCACCGATCGCCTGATGGGGCTGCTGTTCGGGGTGGCGCGCGGGGTGCTGATGGTCACCGCACTGGTCGTGCTGGCCGGATTGACCGGGCTGCCGCGCGATCCGTGGTGGCAGCAGTCGCGAATGATCCCCATTTTCCAGGGTGTGGCGCAGTCGATTGCGCCGCATCTGCCGGCAGCGCTGCGCGACTACATCGACTATTCCGCCGCGCCACCCGCTGCAGCGCAGATTCCACCTCCCGACCAGACCTGAGGACGAGCTCCCATGTGCGGCATTATCGGCATCGTCGGCAGGACCGAAGTGGGTGCGGCGCTGTACGACGCGCTGACCGTACTGCAGCACCGCGGGCAGGACGCCGCCGGAATCGCCACGGTCGATGGCAACGCGCTGCGCCTGTACAAGGCCAACGGCCTGGTGCGCGATGTGTTCGGCGAGGGCGAGATGCGCAAGCTCACCGGTCGCTACGGTATCGGCCACTGTCGCTATCCCACGGCCGGCTCCGCCGGATCGGCCGAGGCGCAGCCGTTCTACGTCAACTCGCCGTTCGGTCTGGCGCTGGCGCACAACGGCAATCTGATCAACACCGATGCCCTGCGCCAGGAACTGTTCGAGCAGGACCGCCGGCACATCAACACCGGCTCCGACTCCGAAGTGCTGCTCAACATCTTTGCCCATGAGCTGCAGCTGCAGGCGCATCTGCGACTGGAGGTCGATCATGTGTTCAAGGCGATTGCCGGCGTACACCAGCGCTGCGTGGGTGGCTATTCGGTGGTGTCGATCGTGCTCGGGCTCGGGGTGGTCGCATTTCGCGATCCGCACGGCATCCGACCGCTGGTGATCGGCGTGCGCGCCACTGCCGATGGCGACGAGTATGCGGTGGCCTCCGAGAGCGTGGCGCTCGACCTGCTTGGATTCCGCCGCCTGCGCGATGTGGCCCCCGGCGAGGGCGTGGTGCTGGGGCTCGACGGCACCCTGCATACGCGGCAGTGCGCGCCAGCGCGCGTGCACTCGCCGTGCATCTTCGAATACGTGTACCTCGCGCGCCCCGATTCGATGATCGAGGACGTCTCGGTGTACAAGGCGCGGCTGCGCATGGGCGAATATCTGGCGCGCAAGATCCTGCGCCTGCGCCCCGACCACGACATCGACGCGGTGATGCCGATCCCCGATACCAGCCGCACTGCCGCGCTGCCGCTGGCCAACATCCTCGGCGTGCCGTACCGCGAGGGCTTCGTCAAGAACCGCTACGTCGGCCGCACCTTCATCATGCCCGGCCAAAGCGAGCGCGTTAAATCCGTGCGCCGCAAGCTCAACGCCATCGAGCTGGAGTT
>JBBRFN010000146.1:0-6221 GCA_038224265.1 Lysobacterales bacterium | reverse complement strand
GATTCTCCTGCAGCGAAGTTCGATCGCGCGGCGCTGGACGCATCGGGTGCGAGGATCGTGGTGATCAACCTCGACGAGGAATCCGGCGATGCGTTCGACCAGTTCGACAACCTGCTGACCGACGACGCGCTGCACGTGGTGTTCAACGATGCCGAAGTCTCGAGCCGGCTGCAGGGCTCGGATCAGGCGCGCTGGGCGCGTCATCTGGCCGCGAAGATCCTCGGCAAGGGCGAACTCAACCCGCCACGCCCAGCCGGTGCCAGCGCCGTTCCGGTGCGGGTCAAGACCGCTCCGCTGCATTCCGATACTCCCAGCGATCCGGAGCTTGGCTTCGAGCTGCATGGCGCAGAACTGGATGCGGCGTTGACGGCAGACACCAGCGAATCCCTGCAGCGCACACGCGCCGCTCTGGTCACCGCCGATGAGCCGGTAGCCGCCGAGCTGGTCGATCCGTTCGCGCGCCCGTCCGCGCGCCATGACGCACCGACCGTGCTGCTGCCTGCGGTGGACCTGCAGCGCGCGCTTGTCGACGGCGCGGCAGCGCGCTCGCGCCACGATGCACCGACCGTGGAACTGCGGCTGCAGGATGCGCTCGACAACAGCCGCCAAACAGCGGCAAGGCCGACTGAAGCCGTCGACGAAAAGGTCCCGAGCTTGAATGCGCTCGACGAGGACGACTTCGAATCGATCAGCCTCTCCGAACCAGGCGAGCTCGTCGCCGATGCGTCCATCGATGCGGAACTCGGCGGCCTCGATGGGCTGTCGCTCGACTCGGCGCCGACCGCAGCGGCAACGCGCGGTGCTGCACTGGTCCAGGCGCTGAATCTCGATCCGGACTTTGCCGCCAGTCTGCGCGATTTCGGGCTGCTGCCGGAAGCCGATCCGGTCGCTGTACCGCTGACGGCTGATCCGAGCGCAGATGCAAGCGACGAAGTGCTGGACACCGGCATGACCCTCACCGACGAGTTCGACGAGGCGTTGGGTGCGCTCAGCTTCGAGCCGCTCGATGACGACACGCCCTCGCAACGCGAGTCCGCGCCTGCTGGACTCGACGATTTGCTGCTCGATCTGCAGTCGGAGCCTGTCGCCAGCGATGATCTGCTGGAGAAACCGGGCGCCAATCGTGCTGCGCCGCCGCCGGTTCCGAAAACATCGGGCTTGTCGCTGTCGCTGGCCGACGACGACGACGAGCAGCCCGCGCCAGCTGCGCCGAATCCCGCGACAACCAGCGGTGCGCCGCGCAGATCGCTGACGGATTTCGACTTCTCCGGGCTGTCGCTTGAGCCGCTTGGCGATGAGGACAACACCCCGATCACCGGCCGTGCGAAGTTCGAGATCGACGACAAGGATCGCCGCGCTCCGAGCCCGCCGCCGGCGCATGCGGCCAAACCGGCCGTCGAAGCCCAAGTGGACGACGGGTCCAATGGCGCGCTCGAGTTCGAACAGCGCGGTCTGCGCGAGCCCGTGGTCGATCCCGATATCGCCGCAGAGCTCGAGGCGATGGTCGCGGCGGCGAATGCGCTGCCGCTCGCGCAGCCGGTCGCAGCCGGAATCCAAAACGTCTGGGTGCTTGGTGCCTCGATCGGCGGGCCGGAAGCTGTGCGCGAGTTCCTCGCCGCATTGCCGCCGGCAACTCCGGCACTGTTCCTGCTCGCCCAGCACATGGGCGCGGATTTCCTCGAATTGATGGTGCAGCAACTCGCGCGGGCCACGCCGATGCCGGTGCGCATCGTCGGCAATGGCGACATCGCGCGCCACGGCGAGGTGGTGGTGGTGCCGCTGTCCGAGCGCTTGCGGGTCGACGCCGACGGCACCGTGCACTTGGATGCGGCAGTCGAGGTATCGCCCTACAGCCCCTCGATCGACCGCGTTCTGCGCGATACCGCAGATCGTTTCGGCGAGGCGGCAGGCGCGATCATCTTCAGCGGCATGGCGCACGATGCGGTCGAGGGCGCGAGCTACATGCGCGAGCGCGGCGGCACGATCTGGGTGCAGGATCCTGCAACCTGCGTGATCAGCTCAATGGTCGATGGCGCACAGGATGCCGGGGTAGTGTCGTTTGTCGCCGCACCGGCGGAACTGGCGCTGGAACTGTCTGCCGAACTGGCGCGCCGCGCGCTGCGCGACTGAACCTAGGAATCCATTCCATGAGCGACTCACCGCACGAAATCCGTGGCCTGATGATCACCGTCGCTGGCGGGCGCCTGTTGTTGCCCAATACCAACGTGTCGGAGATCATCACAGCCGCCGTGCCAGAGCCGGTCGCGGGTGCGCCGCCGTGGCTGTTGGGCCGGGTACGCTGGCGCGGTTGGCGGGTGCCACTGGTGTCGTTCTCGCTGCTCTCGGGAATCGCGCCGCGCGACGGCGCACTGAACGCAAAGGTCACCATTTTGAAGGGACTGACCGGGCAGCCGCGCATGCCGTTCATCGCGCTGCTGTGCCTGGGCTTCCCGCGACTGACCACGCTCAGCCCCGACCTGCTGGTTCCCACCAGCGAAGATGGCGAGGGCCGCGCTGGCGTGCGCATGAGCGTGCTGGTGCGCGACGATCCGGCGTTCATTCCGGATCTGCCGGCAATCGAGACGATGACCGCGCAGGCACTGTCGGTCGCCGCCTAGTCCAGACCAAGCTCGCGCGGCCGCGAAACGGCCGCGAACTGTCAGAGCCGGCACGCCGGCGACACGCACCGCAAGACTCGCCACAAACTCACTCTCTCCCTGTGGGAGCCGGCACGCCGGCGACACGCACCGCGAGACTTGCCACAAACTCCCTACCTCACTGTGGGAGCCGGCACGCCGGCGACAGGCACCGCAAGCTTGCTGCAGACTCAGTGTCTCATTGTGGGAGCCGGCACGCCGGCGACACGCACCGCCGCTACATATCACCAAAGCGCGACTGCAATGCCGCCAGCGCAGCAGGCCCCGCAGTCTCGGTGCGCAGTATCCTCGGCCCCAGACGCACACGCACGAACCCCGCGACCGCAAGCGCTGCAAGGTCGCGTTCGGACAGTCCACCTTCGGGCCCCACCACCACGATCACCTCAGCAGTCGGTGGTGCCAGTTCGCGCAAGCCGGTCTGCGCATCCGGCGCCAGCACCAGCCGCAGCGCATCGGGCGCCACCTCCGCCGCCCAGTTCGGCAATGCGATCGCTGCATGCAGACGCGGCACCGTGGCGCGACCGCACTGCTCGCAGGCGCTGTGCAGCACGCGCGTCCAATGCGCGAGCCGACGTCCCGCGCGATCCTCGTCGAGACGCACTTCGGTACGCTCCGAGATCAGCGGCACGATGCCGGACACGCCCAGCTCGGTAGCCTTCTGCAGCACTGAATCCATCTTTTCGCCGCGCGCGACGCACTGCGCGAGCGTGATGCGCAGCGGCGACTCGGCCGCTGCCGGTGCAATGCAGGCATCGACGACAAACAGCCGCTCGCGTCCGCGCAGGCGCAGGGTTCCGCGATAGTCGCGGCCGTCGCCGTTGAAGCACACGATCGGCGCGCCGTCGCCCAGTCGCAGTACTCGGGTCAGGTGTTCGGCGGCGAAATCCGGCAGCACCACGTCGGTTTCCGGACGCAGAGGCAGGTCGACGAAAACGCGCACCTTTCGCATGCTCGCGGTACTCGCTCAGATCTCGAGTGCGGCCGGATCGAAGGCCGTCGACCCGACCACCACGCTGGTCGGGCGCAGGTCGCGGGTTGCCGCAAGGATGCCATCGCGGGCAATGCGCACCATATGCTCGATCTCGTCCGTGGTGATGGCGTAAGGCGGCATGCAATACACCACGTTGCCGATCGGGCGCAGCAGCGCCTCGTGCGCGATCGCGTGCCGATACACGGCCAGACCGCGCCGCTCCTGCCACGCGAACTGGGTGCCGCTGGCACGATCGCGGACCAGATCGAGGGCAGCGATCATTCCGCACTGGCGGATATTGGCCACGTGCGGAAGTTCGGCCAGCGGGGCCATGGCATTGCGCATCGATTCGGCGAGGCCGCGGTTGCGCTCGAGCACCGGCTCATCGCGGAACATCGCCAATGTCGCGCGTGCCGCAGCGCAGGCCAACGGATTGCCGGTGTAGCTGTGCGAGTGCAGGAAGGCGCGGCGGGTGGCGTATTCGGCGTAGAACGCTTCGTACACCGCCTGCGTGGTGAGCACCGCGGCCAGCGGCAGGAAACCACCGGTCAGGCCCTTCGACAGCACCAGGAAATCTGCCGCGATACCCGCCTGCCGATGCGCGAACAGGCTGCCGGTGCGACCGAAGCCCACCGCGATCTCGTCGGCGATCAGATGTACGCGATGGCGATCGCAGGCCGCGCGCACGCGGCGCAGCCATTCCGGATCGTGCATCTGCATGCCGCCGGCGCACTGCACCAGCGGCTCGACGATCACCGCGCACGTCTCGCCGGCGTGTTCTGCAAGCAGCGCATCCAGCGCATCGGCAGCGCGCCGCGCGGCTTGCTCGGGGGTCTCGCCCGCGTGCGGTGCCGGCGATTGCGCGAAGCGCGGCGCATGCAGCAGCGGCGCATAGGTATCGCGGTAGAGCGCCACATCGGTCACCGCCAGCGCACCGAGGGTCTCGCCGTGGTAGCCGCCCTCGATCGCGATGAAGCGCGTGCGTGCGGTTTCGCCGGCGTTGCGCCAGGCGTGGAAGCTCATCTTCAGAGCCACCTCGATCGCGGACGCGCCGTTGTCGGCGTAGAACACGCGCGCAAACGGCGCGCCGGCGGCCGCCAGCAGGTCTTCCGCGAGTCCGACCGCCGGTTCGTGGGTGACCCCTGCCAGCATCACGTGCGCTGCAGTGTCGAGCTGCGCGTGGATCGCGCTGGCGATCCTGTGGTGCCCGTGGCCGAACAGGTTCACCCACCACGATGAGATCGCATCCAGCCAGCGGCGATCATCGTGCGCGTATAGCCATACGCCCTCGGCGCGCGCCACGGGAACCAGCGGCAGGCTTTGGTGGTCATGCATCTGTGTACACGGGTGCCACAGCACGGCAAGGTCGCGGCGGATGAGTTCGGCGTCGTTCATGATGGTTGTAACGTGCGGACCAGTGCGGTGCGTTTGCTATCATCGCGAGCGGACATCCCGCGCACAAGGTCCCGCCATGCCGCACACTCGCCCCAGCGAGCCTCTGAACAAGTTCCGCGCACCGCGCCGGGATCTGTTGCGCCTGCAGCGCGGCTTCACCTTCATCGAAATCATCGTGGCCGTGGCGATCCTCGCGATCCTCGCCACCATCGTGGTGCCGCGGGTGCTGGGCCGCGTCGACGATGCTGCGGTGGCCAAGGCCAAGACCGAAGTGAGCGTGCTCGGTTCGGCGATGAACCTGTACAAGCTGGACAACTTCAGCTATCCCGGCACCGACCAGGGCCTGCAGGCGCTGGTTGCAAAACCCGGTGGTCAGCCCGAGGCGCGCAACTGGCGCGCTGGCGGCTATGTCGAAGGCGGCGCGGTGCCCAAGGATCCCTGGGGTCGCGACTACCAGTACCTGTCGCCCGGCCAGCACGGCGAGTTCGACGTCTACTCGCTGGGTCGCGATGGCAAGCCCGGCGGCGAAGGCGTCGACGCCGACATCGGCAACTGGACACCCTGACGCAGCAGCGGGCGCTTGTTGCAGGCTGCCGCAGCACGCGCGGCATGAGCCTGATCGAACTACTGGTGGTGGTTGCGGTGCTGGCGGTGATCGCCGGCATCGCCACGGTGGGCCTGCTCGGCTCCGGCGGTGAGCGGCAAGTCGAGCGCGAAGCCCTGCGCATGCAGGCGCTGGTAGTGCTGGCCTGCGAACGCGCGCAGTCGAGTGGGCGCGAACACGGCGTGCAGTTTGCCCTTGGTCGTTACGGATTCAGTCTGGCCGGCGCCAATGGGTGGCGCAGCATCGACAGCGGGGCGCTGCTTGCACGCGAGCTTCCGCAGGGTTTCGTTCTGCAGGTTTCGCGCGACGGGCGTGCACTCGAACTCGAGCGCGACTTCGCCGCCGAGCCGCAGTCGCTGTGCGCACCCGGTGGCGAACTGGTGCCATTCGAAGCGCGGATCAGCGCGGCCAACGTGCCTGCGTGGCAGGTGGTCGGTGACGCCGACGGTCGCGTGCGCGCGGAACCTGTCGACGCAGTCCCGTGATCGCGCGCCGGCAGCACGGATTCACCCTGCTCGAAGTGCTGGTCGCGCTGGCGGTGGTGTCGCTGGCGCTGGTGGCATTGGTGCGTGCTGCAGGGCTTTCCGCCGATGCG
>JBBRFN010000145.1:0-6227 GCA_038224265.1 Lysobacterales bacterium | reverse complement strand
CGATGCTGACCGCGCAGGAGACCATCGCCTGGTGCAAGGAGCGGATGGCGGCCTACAAGTACCCGCGCATGGTGGAGATCGTCGCGGCCATGCCGATGACGGCCACCGGCAAGATCCTCAAGCGCGCGATGCGGGGCTGAGTTTTCTGCCCGCGGCGGCAGGCGATGCCGCAGCGGCGTGTCCCCGCCACGACGGAAATCCCGTTCAGTCCTTCGAAGGATTAAAACGGGAGCAGCTCATGTTCGATTCGACGGCCCGCCGCGGGGCCAGCATTCTCGCGCGCGTTCTATCTGCACTCGCGCTGTGCGCGGTGCTGTGTGCCCCGGCTGTTGCGCAGCGGCCTGCCGGCGGACTCGTCGCGCACTACCCGCTGGATGGCAGCTTGGACGACGTCACCACCAACGCCTATGACGGCCAGGCTAACGGCGGGCCCACCTACGCCGCCGGCCTCGCCGGCGAGGCGTTGCGCTTCGACGGTATCGACGACGCCCTGCGCTTCACGCGGCTGCCCAACAGCGTGTTCGCCGGCGACTTCACCGTCTCCTGGTACATGAACGCGCAGTCGCTGGACGAATGGTCGCTGCTGTCCAAACGCGACGCCTGTGCCAGCGGCAACTGGTTCGAGATGGGCGGCGTGCGGGCGGGTTCCGACCAGCTTGCGTTCAACCTGGCGCGCGGCGGGCTGGGCACCACCCTCGCGACGGCCCGGCAAAACTGGTTCGCGCCTGGCTGGCTGCACGTGGCGGTGGTTCGTCGCGGCACTGAAGCGGTGGTCTACGTCGACGGAGATGCGGGGGTTGCAGCGACTCTGCCGACGTTGAACTTCTCGGGTATCAGCGCGCTGTTGGGCTTCAGCAACTCGCCGTGCATCGGCACCGGCGGGGTGCGCGCATATCAGGGCTTGCTCGACGAGATACGTGTCTACAACCGTGCGCTCACCGCGCGCGAGATCGACGGGCTGGCCTCGATCGCGCAGCTCACCGTCACGCCGTCGTCGATCGCGCCGGGCGGCAGCCTGAGCTACACCGCGACCGAGCTCGACATCGGCAAGACCTATACGCTGAAGTTGTTCGACGGCGCCGCCAATCCGGTGCTCGACAGCTTCAGCGCCACTGCGGTTGAACAGCGCCGGCGGGTCACGATGCCGAACGCCGCAGCCGGCCGCTGGCCGCTCAGCTTGCAGGTGGCTTCGCCCATCATGCTCAGAGTCAGCACCCATGCCAGCACCACGCTGACCGTCGCGCAGGGCCTCGGCCTGGTCGTGCGCACCGCGCAGCCCCAAGCTGGCAAGTCGCTGCTGGTCGACGTGAGCCGCCTTGCGCCCGGAAGACTGCAGTTGCGCTACGCAGGTCGCATCGTGTTCGGGCCGGTCACTTTGGACGGCACGTCGACCACGCGGTCGCTCAAGTTCGTCGCACCCTCGGACATCCCGCCCACCTTCCCGGCCAACGTCGAGCTGCGCGCCGAGATGCTGGTCGGCCGCAGTGTGGCGCGCAACGGCACCGCGCAGGTGTCGGTCGCTGCACCCTTCAGTGGGCCGTTCGCGCTGCCCACGGGAGTGACGACCAGCGTGCCGGTGGCGTCGCAGAACACGCGCGTAAACGTGCGCGGTCGGCTGCAGCTGGCCGACGGCACCACACCTGCCGACGTACAGTTCAGCGCCTATTGGGTTGGCAGCGATGGCACGTTCACCCCACTGCCGACGCACGCCTTGGCCATCGCGCCAGACGGCACCTTCGACCTCGCCACGCGGCCGCCGGGACTGGCCACGATGACGGCGGGCATTGCCAATGGCGCGGGTCGCGTGCGCATGGTCACACGCCGCGTCGGCGCCGCCGGTCGGCCCGAGTATGAGACCTATGACGGGCCGAGCCTCGAAACCTTTGGCGATACCGACCCGCAGACCGACATCACCTTCAACATCCGGCGTGTGGGCGGCAACATCGACGAGCCGGTTTCCGGCGCGCTGATCGTGCTCGACTCGATCGCGCCGATCCAGGAATTCGACCTGCCGCCCGGTCCGCCGGGCGGCGGGAATTCGGACTACGTTTTCTCCGGCGATGCGTTCTCCAACAACATGTCGATAAACGACAACGCAGTGCTTTCGTCTGCCGGGCCGCTGCAGGCGGTCAATCAGGCGGATACCTTTCAGACGATCGAAGTGCCGGATCCGCCGTGCGGCCCGGACTTGTTTCGGCGTTACACCGACGCCAATGGGCGGGCGAGCATCGATCTGCTCGAGCGCAGCGGTGCAGTCCGCGGCGGCCAGACGAGGCCTTGGGCCCAGTTTGTGTCCCGGCAGTTCCGGGCGACCGAGTGCTCCGGCGGGCGCTGCTTGACCTCCACCGAGTCCCTGACGAAGTTTCGCGCACGGATCTACACCGCCCATCGTGGCGCCGGCGTTCTCACCAACGGCCGCGAAGATCCGCTGGTGTTCGAGTTCTCCTACAATCGAGCGGAAAATCGATTCACCATTACCAATCTGCGCAACGGGCAGACCACCACGTCGGGCAACTCGGTGAACCTGAGCGTGCAGGTTCCGGTGCTCTCCGCGTCATCGAACTACGCGTACATACAGGCCCCGTTCGTCTACGCGCTGCCCCCGGCCTTTGGAACCGTAACGCGCACCACCGGTAACCAGGATTACGGGTTGCGCGAGGTCACGTTCAGCGGCTGGATCAGCTTCGCGCGCTCGCTGAACTCGCCCCAATCGCCGGAGTGGGAATTCCTCATTCCCGCGCCGCAGTTCAACCTGTCGTTCTTCCACCGGCCTGATGCGGGTGGCGCATTGACCGGAGCGAAGCTTTACCTCAAGCCCAACGCGGGCGCGACGGAATCGCTCTATGGCAACTTTGTCCGCGCAGGCAGCGGTCCGGTTTGCACACTGCAGGAGGATGGCTCGTTTACCGGCAACCAGCTGTGGGAGCTGCGGCTCAACGGCGAGGATTGGCGCAATCCGGAGCGCTTGGGCGCACTGATGACTTCCCGCACAGTAGAGCCGAGCTCGACCGGCCGCATCGAGTTCCGCAATGCCGCGGGCGCGGTCGGCAACTATCCCGTCATCTTCGAGTGGAAGGCACCCCCGGACGACATCCTGGCGCTTGCCGACGTCCCGAATCCGGTGCCCGTGAAAGTCAACGACATCAAGGTAGGCGCGATCCAGCTGCTCGGCACCGCCTCGCTGGGCAGCGATGCGCGCCAGCGCGAGTTCCCGCCGACAGTGGGCGGCAATACGGTGCTCGGCACGCGCACCAAGCGCAATGAATCGGCAACCAGCCAGATAGCCAACGCTTCGCTCGATGGCCAAGGGGGTAGCTCCGGATCCAGCATCATCTCCGGCGACGTCGCCAAGCAGTACAACGAGGGCCCGAGAAATCGCAGCAGAACGGTCAGCACCTCCGGTTCGTTGGCGAACTTCGGTGCGCGCGACTACACCACCCTGCTGTCCGAGGAAGTGCCCCTGCTGCAGGTGACGTGGGGAATTCCGGGTCTCGCCGGCGTGGACGCCTACGCGTCGCTGCGCCTGCTGGCGCAATACTGGTTCGGTGGGCAAGCGGGCAAAGACGCTAATGACAGGGCCTATCTGGAGGCCCTGACCGATGCGGTGTTCGCGGTAGGGATATCGATCGGCATCGATATCGATGTGCTGTTCGGCCTGCTGTTCGATGCGGGAGTCAACATCAACGGCGACATCAGGTCCTCGATGCAGACCTCCTACCGCAGCGATCGTGCCGACCCGGTCGACGTCGACAACTGCCTGAACCTGCTGATCTACCTCGGCCTGTACTTCGATCCGTGCCCGATCTGCCCCACTCCGGCGGTGACCGAGACCTATGAAGTCATGAACCAAGGCTCGACGTGCCCGAGCCCGCTCGGTGCATTGGCCGCAACACCGCTCGCACTCCCCGCGCGGCCGCAAGGCGGCCTCGATATCGGCCAGCTACGCAGTTTGCGCCGTCACGCGGCGATGCGCTTCGACGACCGTGGCAACGGCGGCATGATGGCCCTCAACGATGCGCGCAACTTGAGCTACACCTTTCTGACCGAGGACAACCGCCCGCCTGTCGTGCTCAGTACCGCGCCCGGGCAGCGCCAGCCCACCATCGTCTTTTATGCGCCGAACAGGGCAATCTCGGTGTGGGTCGAGAACGCACTGACCGCCGGCGAGCTGGGCAGCCTCAACACCAATGGCTACAACAGCCCTGGCTTCGGCATCGCGCTGCGCAATCAGCGCCTCGCGTGGTCGAAGTTCAATGGGTCGAGCTGGACGCCGAAGCAGTTCCTGACGTTGCCCGGCACCGGCGAGGCTTTTCCGGTCTTGCAGGCCTGCGTGGAGGGTGCGGCGGGCTGCCCGGTCGGCGGCTCGGTGTTCCTCGCCTTCCAGCGCGACATCAGCAGCAATTACCTGCAGTCGCGCAACCGCATCCATCACGCATCGTGGACCCCGGCCGGCGGTTGGAGCGCGGTGACCGCAACGCCCTCCGGCGGCGACGCGACCCAGGACATCACGCCCAGCGTGGCGTTCGTCGACGGCAAGCCGTTGCTGACCTGGATTCGCGTTTCGAGCGCGAATCCGTTGACCTTGCAGCGCCGACTCGCGTGGCAGTTCCCGGGCCTCGGTCCGGTGGCGAGCGAAGCGCTGCCCAACGGCGCGAACAGCGTGTCGCTGATCGCGCAACCGAACCTGGAAGCAGGGCGCAACATGTTCGGAGCGTTCGTGGTCCCGGAAACCAACACCGGCATCATCGGAAGCGGGCAGGCCATGTATCTGCTGCGGGGCCTGTGCAGCGGCGTATCCGCGGCCTGCGATTTCGCCTTCGTCAAGGCGAGCGTCGACGGCGAGCCCGGCTCGGCGGTTTACGGCGACCGCCCGAACGTGCTGCTCACCAATAGCGGCAAGACCATCTTGATGCGGGTTTACAGCTTCACGCCGAAGGATCCGACGCTGGCAGCGGCCGTGCAGTCGCGGGCGGCGGCGGCTTTCGATGCGTGGCGCGGTGCCAAGGACCCCCTGCAGCAGCAGGCAGCGCTGCGCCGATTCGAGCTGATCCAGTTCTTCTTCGGCTCGTCTGCGGAGCAGTATCGGATGACCGTGAACTTCGTCAACGGCAAGGTGGTGCCCACGGCGATCACGGCCGATGGCGGCAACTATCTCGGCATGACTTCCACCTACGATCGGTTTCGCGACCGTATCCTGACCGTGGGTGCTCCGATGTTCGCGACCGAAACGGCGGTTTCGCTGCGTGCGCAGGCCGCCTCCGGCGCGCTGTCGCGCAGCGTGCCTTCGCGCTCGCTGCAGGTTGTCGACGGATTGGAGCTGCGTGAGACCGACGATGTGCCCGATCTGCGCGTCGACGACGTTCGTCTCACCGCTGGGGTCTTCGGCCCGTCGGCAGCGCTGCAGGCGACGGTGACGGTCACCAATGCCGGCAGCGCATTCCGTGGGGCGAGCGATGGCCCGGTCCAGCTGCACTTGCGTCTGGGCGCGCCGACCGGTCGCGGCTTGCCGCTGGCGAGCGCCACGATTCCCGATCTGGGTTCCGGCGAGCGCCGCGAATTCGTGCTCGCCTTCACCGCGCCGACCACAGCCTTCAACGACGAAGAGAACATGCTCTACGCCAACCTGGTCCTGGACAACGACACACCCGACCTCAATGGTGAGAACAACTTCAACGTGCTGCCGTTGCCCGGCCTGCCTGTGCCGCAGACGTTGCTGGCGTCTGCCCGCAAGGGCATGCCGGTGACGCAGCTGCAATGGCATGGCAGCAGCGACCCGCGGGTCGTGGGCTACCGCGTGTACCGGCGCGAGACCAACGGGCGCTTCGTGCCGCTGGGTGCGTCTGCGGTGGAGGGCTTCCTCGACCTGTCGGCGCAGTTCGGCGTGATGCGCAGCTACGCGGTTAGCAGCTACTCGCGGCGCGGCGTGGAATCGGAGCTGAGCGAGCCGACGAGCGCGGCACCCGAGGCCGCCCTTTCCGGTCCGCAAGGCGATGACCTGTTCCGCAACGGCTTCGAGGCGCTCGTGCCGTAATCCCACGCCGCTGGAGCAGGTGCTGATCACGCACCCCGAAATCGCCCAGGTCGCGGTGCTCGGCATGCCCGACCCGGTGCATGGCGAAGAGGTCAAGGCGGTCATTGTGCTCAAGGCGGGCGCGATGCTGACCGCGCAGGAGACCATCGCCTGGTGCAAGGAGCGGATGGCGGCCTACAAGTACCCGCGCATGGTG
>JBBRFN010000144.1:0-6240 GCA_038224265.1 Lysobacterales bacterium | reverse complement strand
GCGGCGGCAGCTGGTCCACCCTCGATGTGGGCCTGCCGCGGGCTGGTACGCCGCCCAACGACTTTGCCAGCATCGGAACCGTCCGCACGGTGGCGCTCGATCCGCGCTCCTGTGGTGCACCACCGTTTCCGACCACCGGCGCTGCCTGCGTGGTCGGCCCACTGCAGCGCGTGATCGCAGTAGCGTCTGGCGCCAGAGTGGGCGGGGGCGCGGTGCCGCTCACGAGCCCCTTCCGCATCGCGCAGAGTCTGGATGCGGGCGCCACCTGGACCGACCGCAGTGGCACCTTGCCGCCGCCGGTCAATCAGTTGATCGATTTCGACGGCCCTGGTCCCAGTCCTGCGCAGAACGTCATCGCCGAGCAGATCACGCCGGTGCCGCTGGTGTTCGACCCGAGCAACTCGAATACCTTGTACGTCGGCACCTTCCTGGGGCAGACCTGGCTCACGTCGACCGGCGATTTCCTCGAGCCGCAGCCGATCCCGGTGATTGCCAACGGCGTGTTCAAATCCACCGACGGCGGCGCCACCTGGCTGCATGCCAGCGCCGGGCTGCCGCGCTATAGCGGGTCGACCAACACCGCGCTCGACGTGCTCGCGCTGGCGATTCATCCGACCACACCGTCGATCCTGTGGGCTACGGTCGCCAACACGGGAAGTAGCGCGAGTCCGCGGGTGTTCTCGCTGTACAAGACCATCGATGGCGGTTTGAACTGGACTGAATCGCGTTCGGGCATCCCGGCCGGGCTCGACATCCGCGCCCTGCTGGTCGATCCGACCGATGGCAACGTGCTGTACGCCGCCGGCGGTGGTACCGAATCGAATCCGGGCGCGGTGTACAAATCCGATGATGGCGGCGCGACCTGGCGCTCGATCAGTATCGGATTACCGGCGGATTCCGCGCTGGCGTTGGCGATCGATCCGGTCGATCGCACCGTGATCCACGCCGGCACCAATCTGGGCCTGTGGAGCCAGACCCAGCTGCCCGATGCCGATGGCGACGGCGCGGCCAACGCCACCGAGAACAACGCGCCCAACAGCGGCGACGGCAACGGTGACGGCATGCCCGATGCGGCCCAGGGCGATGTCGGATCGAGCATCGTGCTCGACAACCGGCCGGCCGATGGCGCGAGCCCGCAAGGCTCGCTGGGCGGCTCGTTCACTGCCGACGTGCAGACGACCGGCACCTCCTGCCAGCAGCTCAATTCGGTGCAGGGCCTGTTTCCGGCGCAGTACGGACCGGATCGCATTGCGCAAACCACGCGCTTTTACGACTATCCGCGCGACATGCTGCGCTTCGAAGCACCCAACTGCGCCGCGATCGTGGTCGATGTGACCTTCCACAACCTCGGCAACGGTGGCCTGCCGAACTTCAACGACAGCCAGTGGAGCTTCCGCGTCTACGCACCGCAAACGCCGGGCGACGATGCCAGCCTGGGTTTCTACGATCTCGGTGCGCGCGCACAGGTGGTGGGGCCGAACAAGTGGCGGTTGACGATCGCGGCCAACCAGTTCGGCAGCTATCGACCCGACCCGAATTCGATCCTGTTCGTCGGCGGCCCGGCGTTCAATCAGGACCGGCTGTTCGGCAACAGCTTCGAGTAGTCGCCAGTCCGCCTGCGCACAACTCCCCGCGACAGTGCCGGGGGTTGTGCGGCAAGGCGCAATGCCACTCCTGCGGCTTCAGGCGATGCTTCCCGCCAGCGCCGGCAGCCCCGGAAAGCTGGCGACGAAGCGATCGCCGCGCAGCAGCGGGCCGACGCCGGCCGGTGTGCCGGTGTAGATCAGATCGCCCGCCTGCAGCGCGAACAGCTGCGACAGCTCGGCGATGATTCGCGGCACGCTGAACAGCATGTCGGCAATGTCGGCCTGTTGGCGCACGCTGCCGTTGATCTCCAGACGCAACGCGCCGCTGCTTGGATGGCCGATGGATGCAGCCGCCGCGATCGCGCCGATCGGCGCGGAAGCGTCGAAGCCCTTGGCCGTATCCCACGGATTGCCCTTGGCCTTGGCGGCTTGCTGCAGGTCGCGGCGGGTCAGGTCGAGTCCGACCGCGTAACCGAATACGCAATCCAGTGCGGCGCTGGCGGCGATATCGCGCCCGCCCGATTGCAGCGCGACCACCAGTTCGATCTCATGGTGCAGGTTGCTGGTGGCCGGCGGGTAGGGCACCGGCTCGTCGCTCGTCCACACCGCGTCGGCTGGCTTCATGAAGAAGGTCGGCGTCTCGCGCTCGACCGCAGCCCCCATCTCCTTCGCGTGCTCGGCGTAGTTGCGCCCGACGCAGTAGATGCGGTGGACCGGAGAGCGCTCCGCGCTGCCGGCGATGGCGACGCTGGGGGTCGGATGCGGGGGGAAGGCGAACATGCGGGGCTCGGTGATGATCTCGCGCCCGAGGATAGCGCAGGGCAATTGCGCGACGGCACCACGATGCGCAGGACAGGTCGTCCCGACCTGCCGCTCTGCGCCTCGCGTAATCCCACCATTGTCGCAAGCATGCACGCAGGTCGGGGCGACCTGCGCTACGGCCACGGCACGACGATGCGTAGGGCAGGTCGTCCCGACCTGCCGCTCTGGGTCTCGCGTAACCCATCGTTGTCGCAAGCGTGCACGCAGGTCGAGCCGACCTGCGCTACGGCTACGGCACCACGATGCGTAGGGCAGGTCGCCCCGACCTGCGCTACGGCCCACCATCACATGACGACCATCACCTGCGCGCCATGAGTTTCGGCCCTTTCGCCGACGGCGTACACACGCCACCCTGTGGCACACTTCGCAACCGCCAAAGCGTCGAGTCTGTCCGTGGAAAAGTCCGATCTGCTCAACCAGTTGCGCATCGACCGCAGCGCGCCCGCGCAGCGCTCGGGCACGCGCACGCCCTTGATCCTCGGCGTGGTCGTGTTGCTGCTGGTGGCCGCGGGCATTTCAGCGTACTTCTTTGCCCGCACCGATGCCCTGCTGGTCGAGACCGCCAGCGCACGCTCGCTCGCGACCGCCCCCGCGCAGGCTTCCGTGCTCGATGCCACCGGCTACATCACTGCGCGTCGCCTGGCCACCGTGTCGGCCAAGATCACCGGCCGCGTGCAGACCGTGCTCATTGAGGAAGGCATGCGGGTCGAACAGGGCCAGGTGATGGCCACCCTCGAAGACGTCGACGTCACGGCCGAGCGCGCGCTCGGTGCCGCGCGCCTGGACGCGACGCGCTCGCTGTTGAACGATATTCGCACCAACCGGGCGACCGCCGCGCGCGCGGCGACCCGTCAGCAGGGCCTGGCCGAGCGCAAGCTCGCCAGTGCGCAATCGATCGACGCGGCCACCACCCAGGCCGCCGCCTTGCGCGGGCGGCTGGCCAGCGCGCAGCGCGAGGTGCAGGTCGCCCAGCGCTCGCTGGAGATTCTCGATCTGGATGTCGACAACACCATCGTGCGCGCGCCGTTCTCCGGCGTGGTCACGGTCAAGGCCGCGCAGCCGGGCGAGATCATCTCGCCGCTGTCGGCCGGTGGCAGCTTCACGCGTTCGGGCATCGGCACCATCGTCGACATGGATTCGCTGGAGATCGAGGTCGACGTCAACGAGAACTTCATCAACCGCGTACAGGCCGGCCAGCCGGTCGAGGCCACGCTGAACGCGTATCCGGACTGGAAGATCCCCGCTGCGGTGATCGCGATCATTCCGACCGCCGATCGCAGCAAGGCCACGGTCAAGGTGCGCATCGCGATCAAGGTTAAAGATGCGCGCATCGTGCCCGACATGGGCGTGCGCGTGGCCTTCCTCGAAGAAACCGATCCGAACGCTGCCCCGAGCGAGCCGCCCAAGGGCGTGCTGGTGCCGAAGGCCGCACTGCGCCGCGATGCAGAGCAGGACGTGGTGTTCGTGCTGACCGATGCGCGCCTGAGCCGCCGCGTGGTGACGCTCGGCACGCTGACCGCCGGCGATTCGCGCCAGGTGCTCACTGGCGTGGCGGCCGGCGACCGTGTGGTGGTCGCACCCGCCGAAGGCTTGTCCGATGGCGCGAGCGCGAGCGTCAAGCCATGAATCCGACGCGCGCACTGCTGCGCACGCTGGCCGCACCATCAGAATTTGCATGCATGAGGATCGAGCGATGAGCGCAATGGTGGAAGTCCGCAACGTCGTCAAGACCTACGAGCGCGGCAAGCAGAAGGTGCCGGTACTCAACGGACTGAGCCTGTCGATCGCCAAGGGCGACTTCGTGGCCCTGATGGGTCCCTCGGGTTCTGGCAAGACCACGCTGCTGAACCTGATCGGTGGGCTCGACCAGCCCAGCAGCGGCGAGATCTCGGTCGGCGGTACGCGCATCGACCAGCTCTCCAGCGGCGCGCTGGCCAACTGGCGCGCGGCCAACGTCGGCTTCGTGTTCCAGTTCTACAATCTGATGCCGGTGCTCACCGCGCAGAAGAACGTCGAACTGCCGCTGCTGCTGACCAATCTGTCGGCCGCCCAGCGGCGCCAGAACGCGGAGGTGGCGCTCAAGCTCGTGGGCCTTGCCGATCGCGCAGGGCACAAGCCGAAGGAACTTTCCGGCGGCCAGGAGCAGCGCGTAGCGATCGCCCGCGCCATTGTTTCCGATCCGCAGATCCTGGTCTGCGACGAACCCACGGGCGATCTCGACCGCAAGACCGCCGACGAGATCCTGACCCTGCTGCAGCAGCTCAACAAGGACTTCGGCAAGACCATCGTGATGGTCACCCACGATCCCAAAGCCGCCGAGTTCGCCACCCATACCCTGCATCTGGACAAGGGCTCGTTGGCGGAGCAGGCGGCGGCGTGAGCGGCCGCGTTCGCTTTCAGGCCAGCGTTTTCGTGGAATAGCGACAACCCTCGACAGCCCTCCATCCCTGTCATCACCCCAACCCCAACCCCGGACAGCGCCCCATGAAATACCTAGGCTTCATCTGGGCCAGCCTGTGGCGCAAGAAGACGCGCGCGGCGTTTACTATCCTGTCGCTGCTGTGTGCTTTCATGCTGTTCGGGCTGCTGCAGGCGATCGGTACGTTCTTTACCGCTGGCGCCGATTTCGTCGGCGCTTCGCGCCTGATCGTGCAGTCGCGGGTGTCGTTCACCGACTCGCTGCCGGTGCGGCTGATGCCGCAGATCGAGCGCGTGCCCGGGGTCGCGGCCGTCAGCCACGACCAGTGGTTCGGCGGCATCATCGGCGACAACACGCAGGCGATCGCGTTCGCCTCCGAGCCGGTGCGCCTGCGCCGGGTGTACCCGGAGTGGGTGATGACCGATGCCGAGTGGGAGGCATTCGCCAACACCCGCACCGGTGTCATCGTCGGTCGCAAACTCGCCGATCAATATGGCTGGAAGCTGGGCGACAAGTTGCCGCTGAAGTCGAACATCTTTCCGCAGAAAGACGGCAGCATGGCGTGGACCTTCGACATCGTCGGCATCTTCGACGGCAAGGACGCGAACTGGCAGAACCAGACCACCCAGCTGTTCATCAACTGGAACTACTTCGACGAAGCCAACCAGTTCGGCGCTGGCAATGCGGGGGTGTTCGCCGTCGAGCTCGAGGATGTCGACCAGGCCGACGAGGTTGCCGCCGCGATCGACCAGCTGTTCCTGAACTCCCCGGACGAGACCAAGACGCAAAGCGAGAAGGACTTCAACAAGGGCTTCTTCGCGCAGATCGGCGATATTGGTTTGATCGTGCGCCTGATCCTGATCGCGGTGTTCTTCACCATCATCATCCTCACCGGTAACACCATGGCGCAGGCCGTGCGCGAGCGCATTCCCGAGATGGCGGTGCTGAAGACCCTGGGCTTCGGCAATGGCACCGTCACCATGATGGTGGTCGCCGAAGCCGTGCTGCTGTGCCTGATCGGTGGTTTGCTCGGCATGCTGTTCGCCCAGCTCGGCATAAAGGGGCTCGCGCAAGCCGCACCGGGATTCTTCAGCGCCGTGCGCGCCGACGGTGCCTTGTGGGTGCAGGCGATTGCATTGATGCTGGTGCTGGCTCTGGTTGTCGGCCTGCCGCCGGCGCTGCGTGCCGGCCGCATGAAGATCGTCGACGCGCTGGCAGCGCGCTGAACGTCCACTACCGATACGCCATCGCGCAACGCTCCCAGGAACCCACGCCATGCTCAAGCAGATCGTCGAAGTCGCGCTGATGAACCTGCGCAGCGTGCCGCAGCGGCTCGGTTTGTCGCTGGTGATCCTGGTCGGCATCGCCGGCGTGGTCGGCGTGTTCACCGCGCTGTTCGCGATGTCGCGCGGC
>JBBRFN010000143.1:0-6274 GCA_038224265.1 Lysobacterales bacterium | reverse complement strand
GGCCAGGGTCCTTGCCCCCGTAGGGGGTCGCGCACAGGGATGTGCGCGAGTTCGCGCCGGGCGCAGGATGCGCCCTCAAGCGCGAACCCCTGGACGACCGAGAAGCGCAGGGGACCGGCGCGCAGGATGCGCGACGGCGGCGACCCGGGGTGTCCTTTGGGGGTGCAGGGGAGATTTGGACAAGCAAATCTCCCTTGCTCGGGCCGCGGCAGCGGCACGAAACCGTTTTGTCGCTTGCGGCAGCAAGCAAACGCTCGGCTCTGGAAGATCAATAGCAAAGTGACCACCGGCAGCGGCACGAAACCGCTCTGTTTCCACCGAAGGAAAACCAGCGCTCGCCTCTGAAAAACAGAAGCGGCGCGGCAGATTACCTGGTGAGAAACCTCACCAGAAAATTCGCCAACGTCCGATACGGCGGCCGCATCAACGCCATCGACGACAGCCGCGCCTGATACAACACGGGTTTCTGCTTGCTGAAAGTCAGGAAACTCTCGCGCGCATGGTAGTGGCCCATGCCCGATGGCCCCACGCCGCCGAAGGGCAGCTTGCTCTGGGCGAAATGCAGCACGGTGTCGTTGACCGTCACGCCGCCGGCGATGGTGCGCTCGAGCACGGTTTCGGTGCGCGTCGAATCGTGGTCGAAGTGATACAGGGCCAGCGGCCGCGGCCGCGCGTTGATGTAGTCGATCGCGGCCGCCACCGAGGGCACGGCCACCAGCGGCAGTACCGGGCCGAACAGTTCTTCCTGCATCAGCTTGCAATCGTCGGGGGCATCGAGCACCAGGGTGGGTGCGAGCACGCGCTGGGCTGGGTCGCCGGCGGCCAACTCGATCACGGTCGCCCCGCGGCTGCGCGCTTCTTCGATCCAGCCCGCAAGGCGCTGGTACTGGCGCTCGTTGATCACGCTGGTGTAGTCGGGGTTTTTGGCCAGGTCCGGGTAGCGCTGCACCACGTAGTCGCGCATGTGCTCGACGAACATCGGGATCTGCGCGGGATCGAGCAGCACGTAGTCGGTTGCGATGCAGGTCTGGCCCGCGTTGAGCCACTTGCCCGCGGCGATGCGCTCGACTGCGGTCTTGAGCGGATAGTCGGGCGCGATGATCGCCGGCGACTTGCCGCCGAGTTCCAGCGTGACCGGCACCAGATTCTTGGCCGCGGCCGCCATCACTTTCCTGCCAACCTCGGTGGAGCCGGTGAAGAACAGATGGTCGAACGGCAGTTCGGCGAATGCCGCGGCGATATCGGCGCCACCGAGTACGGTGGCCACGCGGTCTTCCGGAAACACCTCAGCCAGCAGCGCCTTGAGCAGCTCGCTGGTGCGCGGCGTGTTCTCGGAGGGCTTGAGCATCACGTGATTGCCCGCGCCGATCGCCGCGGCCAGCGGCATCAGCGCGAGGTTCACCGGGTAGTTCCACGGGGCGATGATGCCGACCACGCCGAGCGGCTGGTAGCGCACCTGGGTGGTGGCCGGCCAGAACAGCCAGTCGGCCAGCCCGCGCTTGCTGCGCATCCAGCCGCGCAGACGGCCGCGTACGTGGTCGATCTCGCTCAGCACCGTCATGCCGTCGGTGAGCAGCGATTCATGCCGCGAGCGGCGGCCGAAGTCCGCGCTCATCGCCGCCACGAACTCGTCGAGGCGCGCCTTGAAGCGATCGCGCAGGCGTTCGAGGTCGTCGATGCGTTGCCGGTAACCGGGCACCTGGCGCTGGTGCGCGGCGCGCTGCTTGGCGAGCACCGCGCTCAGCGGGTCGAATCCCGCAGTGGCGACGATGGGCTTGATCTGGGCGTTCATGGACGGCACTCCGGTCGGACTCGCAGTTTACGCGCTCGGCGCGGGCAGGTTGTGTGCCGCGTATCCCTCGCGCCGACCGGCGCCCCTACACTAGGTGCGTTCCACAACCGGCCAGTGACCCATCGATGAACATCCGTCCATACCGCCACCACCATCCCAAGCTCGGCCCGCACGTGTACGTCGACCCGGCGGCAACCGTGATCGGCGATGTGGAACTCGCCGACGATGTGTCGATCTGGCCCGGCTGCGTGGTGCGCGGCGATGTGAACTACATCCGGATCGGCGCGCGCACCAATATCCAGGATGGCGCGATCGTGCATGTGACCCACGATGGTCCATATACGCGACCGGGCGGCTATCCAACCGTGATCGGCGCCGATGTCACCGTCGGCCATGCCGTGGTGCTGCATGCCTGCACCATCGAGGACGCGGTGCTGATCGGCATGCACGCGACCGTGCTCGACGGCGCGGTGGTCCGCAAGCACGGGTTCGTCGGTGCCGGCGCGGTGGTGGCGCCGGGCAAGGTGGTCGGCGAGCGCGAGCTGTGGATCGGCAACCCCGCGCGCCTGATGCGCACGCTCAGCGATACGGAAGTCGAGCAGCTGTATTACTCGGCGGCGCACTACGTCAAGCTCAAGGATGAATACCTGCGCTGCCAGCCGTTTACCGGCAGCCACGCGGGTAGCGCCTAGCGCGACTGGCGCTTGGCATGGGCCGGCAAGCGCTGACTGCTGGCCAATGCAGACCAGCTCGTCATTCCCGCGAAGGCGGGAATCCAGTGTCTGTCGCACCGCCGATCAAGCACAGCTCACTGGATCCCCGTCTTCGCGTGGGTGATGAGCGCCAAATCACTGCGATTTTCGTTTGAGCGGGTCCGAGTGCGGCGCGGTTGCGGCCTCCAGTGCGGCGATATTGGCCAGCGCCTGCGCTGCCGAGTCGGCGCACATTGCAGGCTCCGGCCGCAAGCTCGCGCACACGGCCGGCCGCGCGGGATCGGCGAAGATCGCGCAGGTATTGGCCTCGGTGAGCTGCACGCAGCGCACGCCGGCGGGCTTTCCGTGCGGCATGCCCGGAATCGGCGAGGAGATCGACAACGCGATGCAGCAGGCGCCGCAACCGCTGCGGCAGGCGAAGCGGCCATCGCCCAGCGCGCGCAGCGGCGCGCGGGCAGTGTCGTTCATGCGCCGCTGTCGGGATCGAAGGGTTCGGCCGCGACCACCGCCGCGAGCGGGATCGGACCGAACAGGTGCGGATACAGCCCATTGCTGGCGGTGCTCCATTCGAACACCAGCAGCCCTCGCAGGGCGTCGGCGTCGAGCGTCAGCCGCACGCGCGGACCGCGCCCGCGCAGATGGCGCGCCACCACGCCGGGCACCTGCTCGGCGGTGGCTGCGTGGATGAAACCCTCGCTGGCCAGACCGGGCGGTGCGTATTCGCCGCTGGCGCGCGCCGACTCCCAATCGGAAGGCTCGGCGAAATGGAACAGGGCATCGTTCATGTGGCGGCCTCGGAACGCAGGGACTGATACACCGGCGCGGTGTCGGGGCGCACACCGTGCCACAGGTGGAATGCAGCGGCAGCCTGCTCGACCAGCATGCCGAGCCCGTCGAATACGTGCGCGCTGCCGGCGGCGCGACCCCATGCGGTAAAGCCGATCGCTGCCGCACCGTAGTTCATGTCATAGATCAGCGCGCGTGGTGCAACCACGGCGAACGGCAGGTCGAGCGCGCTACCGTGGTGCCCGGCCGAGGTGCAGTTGAGTACGAAGTCGAAAGCGCCCGCCTCGCCGAGGGCGTTCCAGTAGGCGCTATGCACGCGCAGCGGCTCGCCGATCCGGTCGGCCAGCGCATCGGCGCGTTCAGGGCTGCGGTTGGCGATCACGATCTGCTCCACGCCGGCATCCAGCAGGGCGGCAAGCACGCCTTGTGCCGCGCCGCCGGCCCCCAGCACCAGGGTGCGCCGTCCGCGCAGGTCGCAGCGATGGCGTTCGGTGATGTCGACCACCAGACCGATGCCGTCGGTATTGTCGCCGTGCCAGCTGCCATCGTCGCGGCGGCTCAGGGTGTTGACCACGCCGCTGCGCTGCGCATGCGCGCCAAGGCTGCGGCATTGGGCATGGGCCTCGGCTTTCAGCGGCAGGGTGATGTTGGCGCCGCGGCCACCGTCGGCGGCGAAATGCGCCAGTGCACGCGGGAACTGCGCGCTGTCCGCCTCGATCGCGTCGTAGCGCAATACGATGTGCGTCTGCTGCGCGAATCGGCGATGGATCGCCGGCGAGCGCGAGTGCGCGATCGGCTGGCCGAACACCGCGTAGCGTGCGATTTCGATCGCCGCTTCGGCGATCGTCTCGGGTTTCTCCAGCATGGTGTGCGGTCCACGGACGTCGATGCCCGAGCATACGCCGGCGCGGCGCGAAGCTGTAGCGGGCAGGGGTCGCGTCGTGGCCTCAGCCGCGCAACCAGCGCGCGGCGTCCACCGCGAAGTAGGTCAGGATGGCGTCGGCGCCGGCGCGTTTGATGCTGAGCAGGGCCTCCAGCGCGCAGGCGCGCTCGTCGATCCAGCCCTGTGCGCCGGCGGCCTTGAGCATCGCGTACTCGCCGCTGACCTGGTAGACGAAGGTCGGCGCGCCGAACTGGTCCTTGATCCGGCGCACGATGTCCAGGTACGGCAGGCCCGGTTTGATCATCACCATGTCCGCGCCCTCGTCGAGGTCCAGCTGCACCTCGTGCAGGGCCTCGTCGCTGTTGGCCGGGTCCATCTGGTAGGTGTACTTGTTGCCCTTGCCCAGATTGCCCGCCGAGCCGACCGCGTCGCGGAACGGGCCGTAGAAGCTCGATGCGTATTTCGCGCTGTAGGCAAGGATGCGGGTGTGGATGTGGCCCGCGGCTTCGAGCGCATCGCGGATCGCGCCGATGCGCCCGTCCATCATGTCCGAGGGTGCTACCACGTCGGCGCCGGCGGCCGCATGCGACAGCGCCTGCTTGACCAGTGCGGCGACCGTCTCATCGTTGACCACATAGCCGGAGTCGTCGATCAGGCCGTCCTGGCCGTGGGTGGTGAAAGGATCCAGCGCCACGTCGGTGATCACGCCCAGCTCCGGATAGGCCTGTTTGAGCGCGCGCACCGTGCGCTGCGCCAGACCCTGCGGATTCCACGCTTCGCGCGCATCCAGGGTCTTGGCCTCCAACGGGGTGACCGGAAACAGCGCGATGGCCGGAATGCCCAGCGCCTGCGCTTCGCCGGCGGCGATCAGCAGCTCGTCGATGCTGTAGCGCGTCACGCCGGGCATCGAGGCGATCGGCTCGCGCAGCTGGCTGCCTTCGCGCACGAACACCGGCCAGATGAAGTCGTCGGCGGTGAGCACGGTTTCGCGCATCAGGCGGCGCGAAAAGCCGTCGCGGCGCATGCGGCGAGGGCGGCTGGCGGGGTAGGGCATGGGCGTGCGCACCGGCAGGGTGGTGGGCCGCCAAGAGTACGCGATGGCTGGTCCGATGCGGCAGCCGCGCGGGCGGTGCATGCTCGAAACGACTTGCAATGCCTGCTGCACACGGGTGATATTGCAGGTCTTGGCCGCAGGACGAACAGGGGCGTCCGGCTGTCTTTCCGTCGTTGAAACCAATCCAGGATCGCATGTCCGGCATCCTCGTCGTCGAGCGCTCGGCCACCTTGCTGCATCTGCTCGCCCGCACCCTGCAGGCCGCGCAGGTCGACCATTGGGCGGAGCTGCGCAGCTATTCCGAGGCGCTCGAACACCTGCAGGACGCCACGCGCCTGGGTCAGGGATATCGTCTGCTGATTCTCGGTGCGCCGTCGCGGCCGACTCGCGAGTATCTGGAGCTGCTCGCCTACTTGCGCACGTCGAACGACGCCGCAATGCCGCTGCTGCTGCTCGCGCATGAGAAGTCGACCGAGACCGAGCAGCTGGTCGCGGCAAGGCCCGACACCCAACACATTCCGTGGGCCCAGTTCGGACGCATCCCGGCGGCCATGCGCCAACTGGCGCCGGACGCCGGCCATGCGCCGGCGCCGGGCGAGCGCAAGCCCGCCAACGGCATCCGCGTGCTGTTCGTCGACGACTCGGCCAGCGTGCGCCTGGCCTACCGGCAGCTGCTGGAGCGCAACGGTTACGCCACCGAAGTCGCCAGCACCGTCGAGGAGGGCTACGCAAAAGGTCACGACGGTCGTTTCGACCTGGCCGTGATCGACTACTTCCTGCCCGACGGTGACGGCGACGAACTGTGCCGCCGCCTGCATCACAGCAAGGCCGCCGCCCACACCATGCTGGCGATCATCACCGGCACCTATCGCGAAGATGTGATCAAGCGCTGCCTGGAGGCCGGTGCGGTCGAGTGCATGTTCAAGAACGAAGCCAAGGAGCTGTTCCTGGCCCGGGTCGGCTCGCTGGCGCGCCAGATCCAGATGCAAAAGCGCGTCGCCGAAGAAAAGCAGCGACTCGACGGCATCCTCGGCTCGGTCGGCGAT
>JBBRFN010000142.1:0-6355 GCA_038224265.1 Lysobacterales bacterium | reverse complement strand
ACCCGAGCCCTCTTCGACCGTGATCACGCCTTCCTTGCCGACCTTGTCCATCGCCTTGGCGATCAGGTCGCCGATGTTCGGATCGGAGTTGGCCGAGATCGAACCGACCTGGGCGATTTCCTTCGAGGTCGAGCACGGCTTCGACAGCGCCTTGAGCTCGGCCACGGCGGTGATGACGGCCTTGTCGATGCCGCGCTTGAGGTCCATCGGGTTCATGCCGGCGGCGACCGCCTTCATGCCTTCGCGGATCAGCGCCTGCGCCAGCACGGTCGCGGTGGTGGTGCCGTCACCGGCGACGTCGGAGGTCTTGGAAGCGACTTCCTTGACCATCTGCGCGCCCATGTTCTCGAACTTGTCGGCCAGCTCGATCTCCTTGGCGACGGACACGCCGTCCTTGGTGATCGTCGGCGCACCGAAGCTCTTCTCGAGCACGACGTTGCGGCCCTTCGGGCCGAGGGTTGCCTTGACGGCATTGGCGAGAATGTTGACGCCGCGCACCATGCGGGCGCGTGCATCTTCGGAGAAGCGGATTTCTTTGGCGGCCATGTGTGTGTCCTTGGTTGTTGCTTAGGGCCCAGGGCACAGGGCCCAGGGCACAGGATGGGAATTGAGGGCGTTTGCGCTCTTCACTGGGCCCTGGGCACTGAGCCCTGGGCCCTCGGTGACATCAGGCCAGAATGGCGAAGATGTCGTCTTCGCGCACCACGAGGTACTCGGTACCGTCGAGCTTGACCTCGGTGCCGCTGTACTTGCCGAACAGGACCTTGTCGCCGGCCTTCACCGACGGCTTGCGAACGGTGCCGTTGTCCAGCGCCTTGCCTTCGCCAACGGCGATGACTTCGCCCTTGATCGGCTTCTCGGTGGCGCTGTCGGGGATCACGATGCCGCCAGCCGAAAGACGCTCTTCTTCCATGCGCTTGATGACGACGCGATCGTTCAGGGGATGAATCTTCATGACAACCCTCACTGTAAGTGCTTGATTTGAATGAATCCCGGGCGATTTATCAGCACTCGCCCCGGGTGAGTGCCAAGTTTAGCCGACAAAAGGGTCCAATGAACGACTTCTGTGGACGGGCCGTGATGTGGGGCGGTCGGCGGCGGCTTTCAAGGGGGTGCCGAGCGACCGCGCGGCTTGCATAATGCAGGGCTGCGGAGGAACTAGATGCCAGTGCTCGTCATTCTGTGCGCCTGCCCGGACGACGTGGTGGCCGCAGCGATTGCCCGCAGTCTGGTCGAAGAACGCCTCGCGGCCTGCGTCAACCGCATTGCTGGCGTGCGCTCGACGTATGCATGGCAGGGCACGGTGCACGAAGATGGCGAAGTGCTGCTGCTGATCAAGACCGAGGCGTCGCGCTTCGATGCGTTGCGTGAGCGCGTGCTGGCCTTGCATCCGTACGAACTTCCGGAGCTGATCGCGGTCGAGGTGACACGGGGGCTTGATCGCTATCTGGCGTGGGTGGCTGCGGCGGTAGCCCCGTCTGTGGATTGAATTCGCCTGAAATACTGACCGCTCGTGGGCGGTCCGCTGTGCCATGAACCTTGCAGGAAAACGCCTTGTCGATTCGCCACTTGTTGTTTGTGTGTCTGCTTCCGATGTCCATCGCGGCCCTCGCGCAGGATGCCGATGGCCTGCTGCCCGTCGAAGACGCATTCCGCGTCAGCGCCACGGCGAGCTCGCGCGAATCGATCGCGATCCGCTTCGAGATCGCCGATGGCTACTACCTCTATCGCGAGCGGATCAAAGCCACTGTCGAGGGCGAGGGCTGGACGGCCGGCGCGCTGGCGATGGAGCCGGGCGAGCCGAAGACCGACGAGTTCTTCGGCAATGTCGAGGTCTATCACGATGCTGCTGCAGGCGTGCTGCCGCTGGTCGCGGGTCCCGATGCGGCCGCTACGCTGACGCTGACCGTGGGTTTCCAGGGCTGCCACGAAAAGGATCCCGCGATCTGCTATCCGCCGCATCGGCAGAGGATCGTGGTGGCGCTGCCGGCGGCGGCCGCGGCAGTGCCTGCATCGATGGAGCTTTCTTCGGCTTCGCCGTTGCAGGGTTTTCCACCGCAGTCGACGCCAATCTCGGCGCCCGCCGGCCTCGGCAGCGCCAGTGCGCTATTCGGCGGCGCGCCGGCGAATGCCGCGACCGACGCGCTGCCACTGCCCGAAGACCAGGCCTTCCAGTTCGAAGCGATCGGCAGCGCGAGCGATGGCGGCATCCTGACCCGCTTCAGCATGCCGCCGGGCTATTACCTGTATCGCGACAAGACCCGGTTCCGCGCTGCCGATGCCGATGTGGAACTTGGCGTGCCGCGCTGGCCGGCGGGCGTGATCCAGGACGACGCGCACTTTGGCCGCATGACGGTCTACTACGACATCGTCGAGGTGCCGATCGAGGTGCGTAGCGGCGCGTCCGCCAACGACGTTCGCAACATCGCGCTGATCGCGGATTTCCAGGGCTGCCAGGAAGGTGGCATCTGCTATCCGCCGATGTCGCGCCAGGTCTCGCTGGACCTGCCACCGGCCGCGCGCATCGTGCGCAGCAGCGCGGCCGAGGCGACCATGCAGGCTACCCCGCCGGTGCTCGGCGCGACAGATACCGAGGAGAGCCGACTGACCCGCCTTCTCGGTGGCCGCAACCTGTGGCTGATCGGGATCGCGTTCTTCGTGGTCGGACTGGGGCTTGCGTTCACGCCGTGCGTGTATCCGATGGTGCCGATCCTGTCGGGCATTCTCGCCGGTGCGGGCGATACGCTCACTGCGCGCCGCGCGGCCTTGCTGTCGCTGATTTATGTGTTCACCTCGGCGCTGGTGTACGCGCTGGCCGGTGTGATCGCCGGCATGCTCGGCATCAACCTCACGGCGGTGCTGCAGAAGCCGTGGATCCTGACCCTGTTCGCCGGCCTGTTCGTACTGCTGGCACTGTCGATGTTCGGCTTTTATCAGCTGCAGCTGCCCGCGTGGCTGCAAACGCGTTTGGCCACGATCAGCAACCAGCAGAAGCCCGGCTCGGTGCCCGGCGTGGCGCTGATGGGCGCGCTGTCGGCGCTGCTGGTTGGCCCCTGCGTGGCGCCACCGCTGGCCGCAGCGGTTACCTGGATCGGCCAGACCGGCGACCCGCTGCTCGGTGGCCTTGCACTGTTCGCGATGGGCATGGGCATGGGCGCACCGCTGGTGGTGTTCGGCGCGACCCAGGGCCGCCTGCTGCCCAAGGCCGGCCCGTGGATGGATGCGGTCAAGTCGGTGTTCGGCGTGGTGTTCCTGTTCCTGGCCATCTGGATGCTCGAGCGCGTGCTCGATCCGGTGTGGATCATGATGCTGGCCGGCATCCTGCTGGTCGCCTGCGGCGTGCATCTGGGCGCACTGGAGAAACTGCCCGACCACGCGCGCGGCTGGCATCGCACGTGGAAGGCGATCGGCGTGGTGCTGCTGGCACTGGGCGTGATCCAGTTCATCGGCGTGGCTTCCGGTGGGCGCGACTATCTGCGGCCGCTCGCGGCCTTGCGCAGCGACGATGGCAGCGGCAGCGCAGTCACCGCGGTCGCATTCGAGAAACTCGCCGACAGCGCAGCACTCGATGCAGCAGTCGGTGTGGCACAAGCGCAGGGCAAGCCGGTGCTGTTCGACTTCTATGCCGACTGGTGCGTCGAGTGCAAACGCATGGAGCGCACCACGTTTGTCGACGCCGACGTGCGGCGCGAGCTCGACGGGTTCGTGTTGCTCAAGGTCGACGTGACCGCGCAGAACGACGCCGACGTCGCGCTGCAGCGCCGCTTCGGCATCGTCGGTCCTCCGGCAACCCTGTTCTTCGCCTGCGGCAGCGACGAGCGCCGGCCATTGCGCCTGGTCGGCTACGAAGCGCCGGCCGCATTTGCGATGCGCCTGCGGCAGGCGCGACAGTGCTGACTCCAGCACGCGCCGCGACGCCATGAATCGCACCGTATTGCTGATCGTGCTGGTCGCGCTGATCGGCGCGGGTGCCGGCTTTCTGATCGGCCAGCGCACGCACGGCCCATCGCCATGGCGAACGGCACCGGGCGCGCAGACGCCTCCGACCATGCGCGAACTTCCGCCGTTGCGCCTGCCGCAGGTCGACGGGGCGCAGCGCAGCCTGGCCGAGTTCCGCGGCCGCCCGCTGCTGATCAACTACTGGGCTACCTGGTGCCCACCGTGCATCAAGGAGATGCCGGTGCTCGATGCCTTCGCCACCGAGCAGGGTGCACAGGGCGTGGCGGTGGTCGGCATCGCGCTCGACGAGCGCGATGCCGTGCAGCAGTTCCTGCAGCGCGTTCCGGTGGCCTATCCGAACCTGATCGAGGCGCCGGGCGCTGGCGACAGTTCGGTCGCGCTGGGGAATTCGCGCAACGTGCTGCCATTCAGCGTATTGGCCGATGCGCAGGGGCAGGTGCTGGCGGTCCGCGCGGGGTCCTTCGACGCGGCCGAGTTGCGTCGCTGGGTGGCCGAACACGCGCCCTGACCAGATCGAACCGATCGCCACAATGCCGCACCGACAGCAAACGCTGGGCGGCGAATGTTCGAACGCTTGTATCAATCGCGCGTTCAAATCCCCGGTAACTTCGGCGATCTGGACAAGATCGGCACCTTCACGCAGACTTGGTGCCGGTTTCGAGGGGTACCCGTGGCGTCGATCCTGCTGCTCAATGGTCCGAACCTGAACCTGCTTGGGGTGCGCGAGCCGGCGGTCTACGGCCACACCACCCTGGCCCAGATCGAAAGCGCCGCGCGGCGTCAGGTCGAGGCTGCCGGAGCGGATTTCGATGCCTTGCAGTCGAACAGCGAAGCGGTCCTGATCGAACGTATCCATGCTGCCATGCGCGAGCAGACTGCGTTCATCGTGATCAACCCCGGCGCCTTGACCCATACCAGTGTTGCCCTGCGCGATGCGCTGGCGGCCGCGGCGATCCGCTACATCGAGGTGCACCTGTCGAATGTCCACGCGCGCGAAGATTTCCGGCGCCATTCTTTCCTGGCGGGCGGCGCAGTCGGCGTGATTGCCGGCTTCGGTCCGCAGGGATACACGTTTGCGATCGACGCCGCGCTGGAGCGACTGCGTGATCGACCCGCCACGCAAGCGCTGCGCGCCAGCGGCGCATGAGCGCCACCCCACCCCCGGCTGCGGCCGCCCGCACGGCCCCGAACCGGCCATCGAGGACCCCATGACCATGGATCTGCGCAAGATCAAGAAGCTGATCGACCTGCTGGAAGAATCCAATCTCGCCGAACTCGAGATCCGCGAGGGCGAAGAGGTGGTGCGCCTGTCGCGTATTCCCAAGGGGGTGCCGATGGCCATGCAGGCGGCCGCTCCACCGGTAACCCATGTGCATGTCGAACAGCGCCCCGCCGCTGCGGCACAGCGCGACGATGGCAATGGCGGCACGCCGGCTGCCGGCGGCAAGGAGTTGCCCGATGGCCACATCGCACGCGCCCCGATGGTCGGCACTTTCTACGCCTCGGCCAACCCCGAAGCGCCGCCCTACGTGAAGCTCGGCCAGCAGATCAAGGCCGGTGAAGTACTGGGCATCATTGAAGCGATGAAGATGTTCAACCAGATCGAAGCCGACGTCTCGGGCACCATTGTCGCGGTACTGGTGGGCACCGGGCAGCCGGTGGAGTTCGATGAGCCGTTGTTCGTGATTTCCTGATTTCCAAGGGCCCAGGGCCCAGGGTACAGGGCCCACTGCGGCCCCCGTCTCCTGAGCCCTGGGCCCTGAGCCCTGGGCCCCATCCTTATGCTGGACAAAGTCGTCATAGCCAACCGCGGCGAGATCGCACTGCGGGTGCTGCGCGCATGCCATTCGCTGGGCATCCGCACGGTGGCGGTGCACTCCACGGTGGATCGCAATCTCAAGCATGTCGGCATGGCCGATGAGTCGGTTTGCATCGGGCCGGCGGCGGCCAGCGACAGCTATCTGAACATCCCCGCGATCATCGCGGCCGCAGAGGTGACCGACGCGGCGGCCATCCATCCGGGTTACGGGTTCCTGTCCGAGAACGCGGACTTCGCCGAGCGGGTGGAGAAATCCGGCTTCGTATTCGTCGGACCGACACCGGCGGTGATCCGTCTGATGGGCGACAAGGTCGAGGCGATCCGCGCCATGCTGGCCGCAGGCGTGCCCTGCGTGCCCGGCTCCGGAGGACCGCTGGGCGACAATCCCGACGAGAACGCGCGCATCGCCGCCGAGATCGGCTACCCGGTGATCGTCAAGGCCTCTGGTGGCGGCGGTGGGCGCGGCATGCGGGTGGTGCGCGAGCACGCGCACTTGACCGGCGCGATCGGCACCACCAAGGCCGAAGCCAAGGCCGCGTTCGGCAACGACCAGGTCTACATGGAAAAATTCCTGGA
>JBBRFN010000141.1:0-6362 GCA_038224265.1 Lysobacterales bacterium | reverse complement strand
GGCAGCGGGCGAAATGCCTGCGGCGTGCATTCGACCAATCCCTGACCTGCGGGCAACAGCTGCGAAACCATCTGCCCCCACGCCCACACGTCGCGGGCGGCGACTTGCGCTGGCGTGCAGGGACTGCCGACCCCGCAGTTGTTGGCCGGAACTGCAGTCGAGCCATCCCACGTCCCATCGTAGGCGTCGAGCCAAACGCCCGGCACGTTGGCCCGCATGCGGTCGGCAATCGACTCGGCGACAAAAGTCGCCTGGCTGTGCACGAAGCCGACGTGGTTGGCGCGGATCGAGCTGGTAAGCAGCAGACCCAGACCGATCAGGCCTACGCTGAATACGACCACCGCGATCATGACCTCCAGCAGGGAAAAGCCCGCAGCGCTGCTGCGCTTCGTGTTGGTGTCTGGCATGCGCATCAGCAGAACATCCCGTTGTTGTCGTCGACCTTCTGCGCGGCGGCACGGCCTGTCCCCTCGACCCGAAGTCCACGCGACTTCTGCTGGTCGTTGTCGGGCCGACAGATCGAAAATTCCGCCGGCACCGCCGGTACCGCGAGCTGACCGGTGATGCCGAACACGATATCGGTGGCTGGATTGCCCGCCTCGTCGCCACCGAAGATGTTGAAGCCTTGCTCGGCCACGCCGTGACGCTTGACGATCTCGTCGCCGGCGATCGCGCCGTTGCCGTTGAGGTCGGTACCCACGATCCAGCCGTCGTTCCAGTCGCCGGTTTCGGCGCGCACCACGGTTCTGCGCGCGTACTTGACCGCTTCATTGCGCGCCAGCGCCAGGTCCGCCAACAAGTCGTTGGCCTGAACGGTCGTACGGTAGTTGACGTTGAACTCCTGAAAACTGGGGATCGCAAACGCCAGCATGATCGCGATGATCGCGACCGCGACCAGCAGCTCGATCAAGGTGAAGCCTGCGCTTGTCCGGCAGTGCCGCGGGCATTCGGATTGCATCGCTCGCTCCTTGGCGGCGCAACGGGTTCTCGCGCCATGTTGCAAGTGTGCGGCACCGAGCCGACGCGGACCATACGCAGCACGGCTGCGCGGCATCCTGCGGTAGCAATTTGCGGACGAGCGGAACGCCGGTTTGCAGACTCGCGCAGGGCCCTGGCGTGGGGCTGCGGCGGCCGGTGCCAGCGCGCCGACGAGCGGCGAGCGCTGGCGCAGACTCAGCGGGTAACCACGTTGTAGCAGGGCTGGTACTCGCTGCCCGGCAGCTTCATGCGACGCTGCTCGACAAAGGCGGCGAGCAGCAGATCGAGCGCGCGCATGATCTCGGGATCGCCGTCGATCTGGAACGGGCCGTGGCGCTCGATCGCGCGGATGCCCTCTTCCTTGACGTTGCCTGCCACGATCCCCGAGAAAGCGCGGCGCAGGTCGGCGGCCAGCTCGTGCGGCGGGCGGTCGCGGCGCAGTTCGAGCCCCGCCATGTTGGCGTGGTTCGGCGCGAACGGCACCTGGTAGGGATACTCGATGCGCAGGCCCCAATTGAAGAAGAACGCGTCCTGCGCGGCGATCCGCGCCTCGCGCACCTGGGCGATGCCGCGGGTCACCGCGCGCGCCACCGCATGCGGCGAGTCGACGATGATCTGGTAGCGGCGCGCCGCCGAATCGCCCAGCGCCAGGCGCAGGAAGGCGTCGATCTGCTCGAAGTATGCGGCGGATTCGCGCGGTCCGGTCAGGATCATCGGGAACGGGATGTCGGCGTTCTCCGGATGCATCAGGATGCCGAGCAGGTACAGGATTTCTTCCGCAGTGCCGACGCCGCCGGGAAAGATCACGATGCCGTGGGCGATGCGCACGAAGGCTTCCAGGCGCTTTTCGATGTCCGGCATGATCACCAGATGATTGACCGCCGGGTTCGGCGACTCGGCGGCGATGATCCCCGGCTCGGTGATGCCGATATAACGGTTCTTGCTACGGCGCTGCTTGGCGTGACCGATGATCGCGCCCTTCATCGGGCCCTTCATCGCACCCGGTCCGCAGCCGGTGCAGATATCCACGCCGCGCAGGCCCAGCTCGTAGCCGACCGCCTTGGTGTAGTCGTACTCCGGCCGGCCGATCGAGTGCCCTCCCCAGCAGACCACCAGGTTGGGGTCGGCGTGCGGGCGCAGGATCCGCGCATTGCGCAGGATTTCGAACACCGCATTGGTGATGCCCTGCGAATCGGTCAGGTCGAAGCGACCCTCCTGGACTTGGGTGGCGACGTAAACGATGTCGCGCACTACCGCGAACAGCTGCTCGTTGATGCCGCGGATGATGCGGCCATCGACAAAGGCCCGCGCTGGCGCGTTGCTCAATTCAAGCTTGATCCCGCGGTCCTGCTGCTGCACGCGGATCTCGAAGTCGGGATAGCGTTCCAGCATCGCGCGCGGATCATCGTTGGTCATGCCGCCGGTCAGTACCGCCAACGCGCAGCGCCGCAGCATCTGGTGCAGACCGCCCTGGGTGGCGTCACGCAGGCGACTGACCTCCTGGCGCGACAGCACATCCATCCCGCCCAGCGGAGCGATGCGGGCATTGACCGTGGGGCTTTTGGAATCGTTCATCGTCGATGTTCTTGCGAGGCCGGGCTTTGGCGCACCGGCGCGATGGTGGGGAATCGGATCGGGATCAGCCGCGTACGGGCATCTCGTCGACCGGCACGCCGCCGGCGAGCAGGCGTGCATCGAGCCCGCGTTCGCACAGCAGCCAGGCAGCCGACGCGCTGCGCCGGCCAGTATCGCAGTAGACCACGTAGCAAGGCGATGGGTCGAGATCGGCCGCGCGCGTGCGCAGGCTCATCAACGGCAGGTTGATCGCCCCTGGAAGACGCCCGCGACGGAACTCGTCCGGCACCCGCACATCCACCAGCACTGCGGTATCCGGAATGTCCTCGACCCCGATTTCGCGCAGCAGCGGGCCACGCAGAAAACGGTTGAAGTCATCCACCGCAAGACGCATTACCGTACCCTCGGTCAGCGCACGCACGGTGGCGCTGCGCGGGTGGCCGGACAGCAGCGCCTCCTCGCCGAAGGCCTGTCCCGCGCCAAGCTTGGCCAGCTCATCGAGCTTGCCCGCTGCATTCTTGAGCAACACGTGCACGCGCCCGGCGGTGATCACATAGTAACCATCGCCAGGCTCGCCCTGGCGCACGATCAGTTCACCGGCCTTGAAAGCGTGCGGCTTCATCGCAGCAAACAGCTGCGCAATGCTGGCCGGCGGAATGCGCTCGAAGGCCGGGCCACGCAGCATCGCGCCCATCCAGTCGTCGTCGGCGGCGCTCTCATCGGTGGCCAGATCGACCACCTCGACACAGCTCGACTGCGACCAGGTCAGCAGCATGTCCAGTCGCTCGCGATCCACCAGCAGCACCTGACACGCGCCCAATGCGGTGCCGGTAGTCGCGCGCCGTGCGCCTTGGGCCAGTGCGTGACTGGCCTCCGGCGAACCTGCGACCACCGCACGCACCCCGGCTTCGTCGACCAGCTCGACTTCGCCGGCAAGCAGCCAGACCGTGGTCTTGGCGAGCTCACCACGCGAAAAGATGACTTGTCCGGTCTGGTAGTTGCCGGTTCGCGAGATGCGCGCCACCTGGGCGCGGTCGCCGGCAGACAGCGCATTCAGCGGCACCAGGCCGCGCAGGATCTGATCGGTAACCATGGACTCGGGACAAACCTTGCCGTTCGACTGAGCGGCTACCAATGCCAAAACCGCGCGCACGGGTCAAGGCGCGGTGCAGCTGATCGCCAAAGCAAACGGCCGGCTTGCGCCGGCCGTTGCCTGTTGCGTGCCGCCTCGAAAGGATCAGAACTCGTAGCGGAAACCGACCTGCACGGCCCAGCGCGACTCGGCCACGCCGTCGCGACGACCGGGACGCGGGAAGGTTTCGACTCCCGTAGCTTCGTTAACGTAATTGGCAACGTCGTAGACCACCTGACCTGCCGCGTTGACGCCAGCGAAGCGTGCGATCTGCTGGTTGTACGGGAAACCCACTTCGTCGATCTGTCCCCAGTCCTTGTTGATCAAATTGCCGATGTTCTGGATGTCGACGAACACCTGCGCCTTGTTGTCACCGAAGAAGCCCGGCAGGTCCTGCGTGATGCGCAAGTCGAACTGGTTGACGTTCGGCGAGTTTTCGGAGTTGCGCCCAGCGACCCTGCCCTGATTGTCGTTCAGGTAGGGCACTTCTGAAATAAAGCGCTCGAAAGCGGCTCGGTCGGCGGAGCTGGAGTTGCCGTTATACGCAATGCTTCCGATCGTTGGAATGAGGAAAAGATCGTTCCGCGGCGTATTCCCATCACCGATACCGTCGCCATTCGCGTCGTTGCTGTAGACAAAACTGAAGGGGCGGCCTTCACGCCCGTCATAGAACAAACCGAATGTGGTCGGGTACTCTTGGAAGAACCGGAAGCGCTTGGTCAGCAAGCCTTGGTAGCGATCGCGGGTCTCGTAGATCGAGGTACCCACTTCTTCATCGTTGGGATTGAATACCGCGCGATTCTGGTAGTTCGAGAACGCCACCGAAGAGGTACCCGGATTGACGTCGGTCGAGCGGCCGTAGGTGTAGGCCACCTTGGCGGCCCAATCGTCGGCAAACGTCTTTTCCAGCGCGATGGTGAAGTTGCTGGCAGCGCCAGCCCCGGTATTCGACAGCAGGGTCACGTTATCGAATGCTGTGAGGCGTCCCGCGCGACTCTGGATACCGGTCGTGCCCGTTGCGGTGAAGCTCGTCGGGTTAACGTTGGTCCAGTAGTACTCACGGCCGTCCGGCAGCGTACCGCGCGGTGCGCCAAGGTTGAGATTCTCGTAGCGAATGCCCTTGCGCACCACGGTACGCAGGAACTCCGCGCTGGCGATTACGCCGTACCACGGCAGTTCATGCTCGAATGCGAGGCTGATCTTCCATACGGTTGGCTGGCTGAAATCCGGCGCGAGGATGTCGACCAGTGAAGCCGGGGGCGTACCGGTCGGGACCAGCGGGTTGTTCGGATCGCCCGAGAAGCCGGTTCCGTTCTGCCCTGGAATGACGCGCGTGAGCACGCCCGGATTGGAGTACGTATTGGACAGCCACACCAGCGGGCCGGATCCCTGGAACAGACCAAATCCGCCGCGCAGCTGGGTCGCACGCTCGGTGTCGAAGGTGTAGTTGAAACCCACCCGCGGCTGTACCGTGGTCTCGCCATCGGCGGTCACGGTATTGTCGAGCCCGAAAGCCGTCAGCGCAGCAGTATTGGCGGCAGGTTCGTCGTTGGCGATCAGCTTGTCGATACGCGCGCCGTAGGTCAAGGTCAGGTTCGAATTGACCGTCCAGGTGTCTTGCAGGAACACACCGAGGGTGCCCAGTTCGAACTGCGCCGCAGCGCTGTTGACGTCGCCGTTGATTGGCGTCTGCAGCCGATAGGTCGACCAACGCCGCGCTTCGAAGTCGGCGATGCTGTTGAACGAGTAGTTGCCGAACACGTCTTGCAGGAACAGATTGAACACGTCGTTGGCCTCGTAGTCGAAGCCGAAACGCACGGAGTGATCGCCGAGAAACAGGTCCCCCGCGAAGTAAGCGGTCAGCGTATCCACCTCAAGCAGGTTCGCTTGCCGCGAACGCTCGGTCCCGAAAAACACGCCGGTGCCGTTGTTGTTGACGCCCACCCGCACCTGCGGCGCGCGCACGTCGAACAGCGGCTCCGAGCGGTACTCGGCGTACGACATATTGAATTCCGTGGAGAACATGTCGGTCCAGTTGCTGTACAGCGCGGCGACGTAGTTCTCGAAGCCGATTTCCTGCGTGTACCAGTTGGAATTGAACGAATACGCGGTCTGACTGATGTTCGGCAGGATGATGTCCGATGCGTCGGTCTTGTTGTAGCGGAACGACGCGCGATGCTGCTCGCTCAGGTTCCAGTCGAGCTTGGCGATGACTTTCTTGTCGCTGTTCTCGCGATCCGGCACCACACCTGCCTGGCCCGGATCCAGCCCGAAGCCGCGCGCGACGGTGGCGATCCGATCGAGGTCGGCCTGGGTCAGGCCGCGCACGTCGGTCGCCGGATTGCCGCTGCCGATGGTGACATCGGGGCCCGGCGAGCTGCGCCGAAACTCTTCGTAGCCGACGAAGAAGAACAGGCGGTCTTCGAGGATCGGGCCGCTGACATAGGCACCGGCAGTCCACTCGTTGTCGAAACCGAGGAACTGGCTGGGCTCGTCGCTGACCATGTCGTTGTTGCGATACACGCCGTACACCGCACCGCTGAACTCGTTGCCACCGCTCTTGGTGACCGCATTGATGTTCGCACCGGTCGCGTCGGTCTGGGTCACGTCGAAGTTGGAGATGCCGACGTTGAACTCCTGGATCCAGTCGATCGAAATCGGCTGGTTGCCGGACGGC
>JBBRFN010000140.1:0-6606 GCA_038224265.1 Lysobacterales bacterium | reverse complement strand
ACCCTGCGCCTGCGCCGGCAGATGGGCGTGAGTTTCCAGGGTGGTGCGCTGTTCACCTCGATGACGGTCGGCGAGAACGTCGCCCTGCCGCTGCGCGAGCACACCACGCTCGACGAGAACACCATGCGCATCATGAGCCGGCTCAAGCTCGAGGTGGTCAACCTGGGCGGCTTCCAGGACCTGATGCCATCGCAGCTGTCCGGTGGCATGGTCAAGCGTGCGGCGTTGGCGCGCGCGATCGTGATGGACCCCAAGCTGCTGTTCTTCGACGAGCCATCGGCCGGACTCGACCCGGTGGTGTCGGCCGAACTCGACGAGCTGATCCTGCAACTGCGCGATGCGATGCGGATGAGCATCGTGGTGGTCACCCACGAACTCGAGAGCGCATTCAAGATCGCCGATACCATCACCGTGCTCGATCGCGGCGTCGTGCTGCTGACCGGCAGCGTGGCCGAGGTGCGCGCCAGCAGCAATGAACGCATCCAGGATCTGCTCAACCGTCGACCGCGCAAGATCGAGGTCGACACCGACGAATACCTGCGCCGCCTGACCGAAGTCGATGCCGACTGACGGCAGCCTGCGATTCGGGCGAGAATAGGACCACACATGAAGCGCGAAAACGTCAACTACACGCTGGTGGGGATCGTGGTGCTGATCGCCCTGGCCCTGCTGCTGGGCACGCTCGGCGTGATCACCGGCAGAAGCGGTGCTACGGCCAGCTACACCGCGACCTATCGCAACGTCACGGGGCTCGCCTATGGCGCGCCGGTGTTCTACGAGGGCTTCCGCATCGGCCAGGTCGAGAGCATCACGCCGCAGCGTGCGGAGGGCCGTACCAGCTATGTGGTCGATCTGTCGGTGCGGCGCGACTGGCCGATTCCCAGCGACAGCGTGGCCCTGCTGGCATCCACCGGCCTGCTTGCCGATGTCTCGATCGCGATCCGTGAAGGCAAGTCCGAGCAGGTGCTCGCCGCCGGCGCGCAGATCCCCAGCCAGGAAGGTGCGGATCTGTTCGCCGCGTTCAACGAGCTGGCCGGGGAGGTGACCGTGCTCACCCGCAACCGCATCACGCCGCTGATCGAAAACCTTTCGCGGCGAGTCGATTCGATCGCGACCAACTTCGACGCCCAAACCCCGGTGCTGCTCAACGATGCGGCCGCATTGCTCAAGCGGCTCAATGAGGCCGCCGAGTCGGTCAACCTCGTGCTCGGTCCGGCCAATCGCGGCAATATCGACCAGACGCTCGCCAGCATCCGCCAGGTCGCCAAGGATCTTCAGGGCACGCAGGCGCGACTCGATCAGCTGCTGGTCGACGCCGGCGGGATCGCGGCGGAGAATCGCCCGGTGGTGCGCGACTCGATCCGCGATCTGTCGCAGATCACCACCGCGCTGGCGCGACGCATCGATGCGATCTCCAACAATCTGGAATCGTCCAGCCGCAATCTGGACGAGTTCACCCGCGAAATCCGCCGAAGTCCGAATCGCCTGCTGCTCTCGCCGAAGACCGATGAAATCGTGGTGGAGGAAGAATGATGTCCGTTAGGCATTGCCTGTGGCTGTCGGGATCGTTGTCGCTGGGATTGTTCGTGCTCACCGGATGCGCAGTCGCGCCGGTGCCCGAAGTGGTGCACTACCGCATGCCCGAGGCCGCTGGTCTGGTGGTGCGCGAGCGGCCTGCATTCCAGATGCCGGTCATCGTCGACACCTTGCAGGCCGATGGGCTGCACGGCGAGCAATCCATCCTGTATGCGACGCGACCGGAAGGCAGCGTCAAGGCCTATCACTATCAGCGCTGGAACGATCCGCCGGTACGCCTGCTGCAGCGGCGCCTGATCAAGCGCCTGCGCGAGGAAAATGTTTCGCCGATGGTCGCCGATCGCCTGCCGACCTCGGTGCGCTCGCTGCGCGTGAGCGGCATCATCGAGCGCTTCGAGCGCGTCAAGCGCGACGATGCCTGGTATGCCGAGGTGCGGCTCGAACTGCGCGTGGACATCGGTGAGGAGGGCCTGCCGGCGATCCTGAGGTCCTACGAGGCCTCGGTGCCGGCCGCCAGCGAGTCGATTCAGGCTTCGGTACGCGCTTTTGCGCAGGCAACCGACCAGGTGTTCGCCGCGTTCAGCGCCGAGCTCGCGCAAGTCGAGCCCTGAGCGTGGTCGCTACGCAACCAGCGCTGGCCAGCGATCGCCTTCGCATGCTGGCGCTGATGGACATCGACGTGTACGTGCGTCGCGTGCGTGGTGCGCCGCTGCCGACGGCGCCCGAATCGACCATCGCGAGTTCTCCGCCGCCATCGCCCGCAGTTGCAGCCGTGCGCGAGGCGCGCGCGCCGGCCGCAGCGCGCAGCGCCGAGCCGCTGCCGACCCGGGTGGTGTTCGCCACCGGTGCCGATGGCGGCTTCGATGGGCGCCATGGCGTGCTGTTGCGCAATATCGCCCTTGCGCTGGGACTCGATCCGCGCGCGGTCGTGTGCGGTCCGCCGCGCGACGGCCTGCCCTGCGTGTGTTTTGGCGCAGCGCCCGGATCTGCGATCGATGTGGTGCTGGCGCCGCCGCTGGCCTCGCTGCGCGGTAGTGCCGCCACGCGGCGCGCGCTGTGGGCCTCGTTGCGGCCGCTGGCGCGGCGTCTGGGAGCCTGAGGTGGTCGCGGTCGTCAAACGCAGCGCCCCGACCCTGCGGCCGATGCGCCTCGAAGACGTCGACGAGATCGCTCGCATCGAGGCCCAGGCCTATGAATTCCCGTGGACGCCGGGCATTTTCCGCGACTGCCTGCGCGCGGGTTACGGCAGTTGGGTGCTGGCAAGCGCCGAGCAGATCATCGGCTACGGCGTGCTCAGCGTCGCGGCGATGGAAGCGCACGTGCTCAACGTGTGCATCGCGCCCGATCTGCAGGGCCAGGGTCATGGTCGACGCCTGATGAAGCGCCTGGTGGACCTGGCGCGCTGGCACCAGGCGCAGCGCATTTTCCTCGAAGTGCGGCCGTCCAATCCGCGCGCGATTGCGCTCTACGAGGACATGGGCTTCAATCAGATCGGGCAACGGCCGAACTACTATCCGGCAAAGAAGGGCCGCGAGGATGCGCTGGTGCTGGCGCTGGAGCTTCTGAAGGAAGAGTAGCCGGCGCGCGGCACATAGCGCGCCGGTGGTCGTGCGCCGTGTGGTCAGGCCACCGCCTGCAGACGCTCCTGCTGCTCGCGAAGGCTCACCAGCATCGCCGAGAACTCAGCAATGCGCTGCTGCTCCTGCTCCACTACCGCCGGCGGCGCGTTGGCCACGAAGTTGGCATTGCCCAGCTTGCCTTCGCACTTGCGGATCTCGCCTTCCAGCCGTGCGATTTCCTTGGCCAGACGCGCACGCTCCGCGCCGAGGTCGATCAAGCCTGCCAGCGGGATCAACAGCTTCAACTCGCCGACCACGCTTGCTGCTGCGGCAGGCTCGGATTCGCCCGATTGCAGCCAGCGCAGCGATTCGGTGCGCGCGAGGAAGCCGATCTGGCCGGCGTATTTGCGCACGCGCTCGTGGTCGGCGGCAGAGCCGCCGGCCAGCAGCAAGGGTACGGCCTTCGCCGGCGCGATGTTCATCTCGCTGCGCACGCGGCGCAATTGCCCGACCACTGATTTCAGCCATTCGGCTTCGGCCTCGGCGGCAGCATCGAGCGGGAAATCGGCGGCAACCGGATAGCGCGAATCGGCGATGAATGCAGAGCTGATGCCGAGTTTCGGCGCGATCTCGTGCCAGATCTCCTCGGTGATGAACGGGATGATCGGGTGCAGGGCGCGCAGCAGAGCTTCGAGCACGTACAGCAGGGTATGGCGGGTCGAATCCGCAGCGGCCACATCATCGCCTTGCAGCGCAGGCTTGGCCAGCTCGAGGAACCAGTCGCAGTAGGTGTTCCAGGTGAACTCGTACAGCGCCTGCGCGACCAGATCGAAACGGTAAATCGCAAACTGCGCCTGAACTTCGTCCAAGGTGCGGTGCAGGCGCGTGAGGATCCAGCGCTCGGCTTCGGTGCGTGCGGGTGGGGCCGCGGCGGCGGCAAGGGTAGCCGCGACGTGCGATGTGTGACCCTCGCTCGCGGCCGCGGAAACGGAAAACCCTTCGGTGTTCATCAGCGCGAAGCGGGCGGCGTTCCACAGCTTGTTGCAGAAGTTCTTGTAGCCCTCGCAGCGTTTGAGATCGAAGTTAATCGTGCGCCCATACGTGCCGAGTGCTGCGAAGGTAAAGCGCATGGCGTCGGCGCCGACCGCCTGGATGCCGTCGGGGTATTCCTTGCGAATGCGCTTCTCGACCTTCTCGCGCACCTGCGGGATCAGCAAGCTCGCGGTCGATTTGGCGACCAGTTCGTCCAGGCCGATGCCGTCGATCAGGTCCAGCGGATCGATGGTATTGCCCTTCGACTTCGACATCTTCTGGCCTTCGGCGTCGCGCACGATGGCATTGATGTACACGGTGCGGAACGGCACCCGCTGCGCGAGTTCGGCGCGCGCGGGCTCGAAGCTGCCGTCGTCGCGGCGGCCGACGAAATAGGTCGTCGCCATCACCATCCGCGCGACCCAGAAGAAGATGATGTCGAAGCCGGTGACCAGGACGGCCGATGGCAGGAAGTTCTGGAACGACTGCCATTCGGTCGCGCGCTCCGTCGTATCGCCCGGCCAGCCCATGGTCGAGAACGGCCACAGTGCCGAGGAGAACCAGGTGTCGAGCACGTCGGCGTCGCGGGTGAGCGCCCCGCTGGCGGCCAGCCCACGATGCTTGATCGACCAGTCGATCGCCTCGCGCTCGGTCTCGCCGACGAAGTGGTTGCCGGCCTCGTCGTACCACGCCGGAATACGATGACCCCACCACAGCTGGCGGCTGATGCACCAGTCCTGGATGTTCTCCAGCCACTGGTTGTAGGTGGTGGTCCAGTTCTCCGGCACGAACTGCACGTGGCCCTCGCGCACCGCGGCGAGCGCGGGCTCGGTGATTGCGCGCTTGCCGCCCGGGCGCCCATCGTCGAGCGTGTCGCGGGTCAGATCGAGGAACCATTGATCGGTGAGCATCGGCTCGATCACCGCGTCGGTGCGTTGGCTGATCGGCACCTGCAGCTTGTGCTTCTTGGTCTCGACCAGCAGGCCCTGGGCTTCCAGGTCGGCCAGCACGCGCTTGCGCGCGTCGAAGCGATCGAGCCCGCGATAGCGCTCCGGCGTGTTCTCGTTGCACTTCGCATCGAGGGTAAAGATGTTGATCGGGGTCAGACCGTGGCGCGCGCCGACCTGCCAGTCGTTGAAGTCGTGCGCCGGCGTGATCTTCACCGCACCCGTGCCGAACTCGCGCTCGACATAGGTGTCGGCGATCACCGGGATGGTGCGCCCGCTCAGCGGCAGGGCGACGTGTTTGCCGATCAGGTGGGCGTAACGCTCATCGTCCGGATGGACCGCAACCGCGACATCGCCGAGCATGGTCTCCGGCCGCGTGGTGGCCACCACCAGCCCCGCGCCGCCATCGGCATCGGGATAGCGGATCGACCACAGCGAGCCGTCGCGCTCTTCGTTGTTGACCTCGAGATCGGACACCGCCGTCTGCAGCTGCGGGTCCCAGTGCACCAGCCGCTTGCCGCGATAGATCAGCCCATCGCGATACCAGGCGATGAACACCCGCCGCACCGCAGCCGACAGACCCTCGTCCATGGTGAAGCGCTCGCGCGACCAGTCGACCGAAGCGCCGAGCCGGCGCATCTGGTGCGTGATCGTCGAGCCCGATTGCTGCTTCCATTCCCACACGCGATCGATGAATGCCTCGCGCCCGAGGTCATGCCGACTCTTGCCCTGCGCGGCCAGCTGGTTCTCCACAATCTTCTGCGTCGCGATGCCGGCGTGGTCGGTACCGCCCTGCCACAGCGTGCGAAACCCGCGCATGCGGTGATAGCGGGTCAGCGTATCCATGATGGTCTGCTGGAACGCATGCCCCATGTGCAGGGTGCCGGTGACGTTGGGTGGCGGCAGCAGGATGCAGTAGGGGGTGCCGTCGCCGGTGGGTGCGAATTGGCCGGCGGCTTCCCATTGCGGGTACCACTTCGACTCGATGTGGCGGGGGTCGAAGGATTTTTCCATGGTGTGGTGGAGGCCTGGGGCCGGTGGGGCCGGCTGGTTTGATGGGGGTCTCGCAGTTTAACAGTGTGGTTGGGGTGGCTGCCTTTGGCTTGGTTCAGAGCCGAACTCCGGTGTTTCAGCGGTGGAAACAGAGCGGTTTCGTGCCGCTGCCGTGATAATCTTCGCCTATGCTCTCCAGAGCCGAGCGCTGGGTTTTCTACGGTGGAAACAGAGCGGTTTCGTGCCGCTGCCGCGGCCCGCTTTGCTCGTGATCTTTCAGAGCCGAGCGCTGGTTTTTCTGCGGTGGAAACAAAGCGGTTTCGTGCCGCTGCCGCGGCCCGCCTTACTTCTCTTTGCTTGTGCAAAGAGAAGTAAGCAAGAGAAACACACCCCGGAGAGCCGCCGTCGCGCATCCTGCGCGCCGGTCCCCTGCGCTTCTCGGTCGTCCAGGGGTTCGCGCTTGAGGGCGCATCCTGCGCCCGGCGCGAACTCGCGCACATCCCTGTGCGCGACCCCCTACGGGGGCAAGGACCCTGGCC
>JBBRFN010000139.1:0-6752 GCA_038224265.1 Lysobacterales bacterium | reverse complement strand
CTCACCACTCACCACTCACCACTCACCACTCACCACTCACCACTCACCACTCACCACTCACCACTCACCACTCACCACTCACCACTCACCACTCACCACTCACCACTCACCACTCACCACTCACCACTCATTAAGCACTTCCGCATCCATCGAACTTGTCCTGACATCCGATGATCTCCACCATCCTCCAACACCTGCAACAGCTGGTTTCCTTCGATACCCGCAATCCGCCGCGGCAGATCACCGCGGACGGGATCTTTGCTTGCCTGCAGTCGGCGCTGCCGGGATTCGTGCACGTGGTGACGGACTACGGCGACGGTGCGATCACCCTGCTGAGCACACGCGGCGCTCCGCGGCGGGTGTTCAACTTCCATCTCGATACCGTGCCTGCGGCGGCCGGCTGGTCTTGCGATCCGCATGCGCTGCAGGTGCGCGATGGGCGGGCCGTCGGGCTGGGCGCCTGCGACATCAAGGGTGCGGCGGCTGCGATGGTGGTGGCGGCCAATGCCACCCGCGGCGATCTGGGGCTGCTGTTCTCCTCCGACGAAGAGGCCAACGATCCGCGCTGCATCCGCGGCTTCTTGCGCACCGCTCACGGTTTCGCCGAAGCGGTGGTGGCCGAACCGACCATGGCGCAGGCGCGCATCATGCATCGCGGCATCGTGTCGGCGCAGGCGCGCTTCCGCGGCATTGCCGGGCACGCGTCCGAGCGCCGCGCGCTGGCCGACAGCGCGGTGCATCGCGCTGTCGACTGGTCGCACGCGGCGCTGACTTTCGCGCGTTCGCGGCAGGCCGAACGCTTCGAGGAACTCGAAGGCCTGCCGTTCAATCTCGGCAGGATCGATGGCGGCATCAAGAGCAATGTGATCGCCGACGCCTGCGAGCTGCGTTTCGGATTCCGTCCGCTACCCTCGCACTCGGTCGACGCGCTGCTGGCGATGTTCCGCGCGATGTCGCCGCCGGCCGAACTGGCCAGATTCGACGAGCTGTTTCGCGGGCCGCCACTCCCGGCAGGGCAGGGTGCTCTCGCACAGCAGCAGTTGCATGATGCGCGTGCGCTCGCAGCCTCGCTTGGGCTTCCGATCGGCCCGGCGGTGAACTTCTGGACCGAGGCTTCGCTGTTCTCCGAGGCGGGTCTGGTCGCGTTGGTGTTCGGCCCGGGCGATATCGCGCAGGCCCATACGGCCGACGAATGGGTCAGCCTCGAACAGCTCGAGCAGGTCGCCCGTCACTATCAGCGCATCATCGACACGGTCCACTGAAGCCATGGAAGCCCACAAGGAACTGCGCAATACCATCGTCCGCCTGCTGTCCAACATGGGCAGCGCGAAAGAGATCCAGCAGTATCTCAAGCGCTTCTCGCAGCTCGATGCCAAGCGCTTCGCGGTGGTCAAGGTCGGCGGCGCGATCCTTGCCGACGATATGGACAACCTGGTCTCTTCGCTGGCGTTCCTGCAGCAGGTCGGGCTGACCCCGATCGTGGTGCACGGCGCCGGTCCGCAGCTCAACGAAGAACTCGCGAAGGAAGGCATCAAGACGCCGATCATCGACGGCCTGCGGGTCACCTCACCGGCAGCCCTGCGCGTGGTGCGGCGCGTCTTCCACGCCGAAAACCTGAAACTGGTCGAGGCGCTGCAGGCGATGGGTGCGCGCGCCAGCTCGGTGATCGGCGGCGTGTTCGAGGCCGATTACCTGAACAAGCGCAAGTACCAGCTGGTTGGCAAGGTCACCCGTGTCGACCTCTCGGGTGTCGAGGCCAACATCGCAGCCGGGTCGATCCCGGTGATCGCCAGCATGGGCGAGACCGCCGGAGGCCAGATCCTCAACATCAACGCCGACGTGGCCGCCAACGAGCTGGTCGCCGTACTCAAGCCCTACAAGATCATCTTCTTGACCGGCACCGGCGGTCTGCTGGATGCCGATGGCGAAGTGATCTCCTCGATCAACCTGTCGACCGACTTCGATGCGCTGATGGCCGCCGAATGGGTCAACGGCGGCATGCGCCTGAAGATCCAGCAGATTCACGATCTGCTGAAGAAACTTCCATTGTCGTCGTCGGTCTCGATCACCCGCCCCGAGGAACTGGCCAAGGAATTGTTCACCCATCGGGGCTCGGGCACCATGCTGCGACTGGGCGAAAAGGTCATCCGCGCGACCCAGTGGAAACAGCTGGATCTCAAGCGCCTGCGCGAACTGGTCGAATCCGGCTTCGGCCGCAAGCTGATGCCCGACTACTTCAAGCGCACGCCTTTGTATCGTGCGTACGTGTCGCAGCACTACCGCGCCGCGCTGCTGATCACGCTCGAAGACGGCGTGCCGCATCTGGACAAGTTCGCGGTGGCGCAGGATGCGCAGGGCGAAGGTTTGGGTGCAGCGGCATGGATGCGGATGCGCTCCGAGATTCCGCGCCTTTTCTGGCGCGCGCGGCCCGGCAATGCGGTCAACGATTTCTACTTCGACGAGTCCGACGGTTGCGTCAAGGGCGAGAAGTGGAACGTCTACTGGTACGGTCTGGAGTCCTTTGCGGAGATCCAGCGTGCGGTGGAACACTGCCGCGTGCGGCCGGCGACGTTGAAGGGCTGAATTCGATGCGCACGATACGCACCCGCACCGACACCAGCTTCAGGCCAGTGCATCCATGAGCAGGACGTTCACCATCGGTATCGTCGGTGCCCGCGGCTACGTCGGCGTCGAGCTGATCAAGCTGATCGCCGGTCATCCGTCGCTGTCGCTCGTCTTTGTCGGCTCGCGCGAACTCGATGGCAGGGCAGTCGCCGAGATCGTGCCCGAGTACACGGGGCCCGCACGCTACGCCACACTCGATCCCGCAGCAGTCGCCGCACAAGCTGTTGATGTGCTGCTGCTGGCCCTGCCCAATGGCATGGCGGCAGCCTATGTCGCAGCGCTCGATGCTGCGGGATCGACCGCGCTCATCGTCGATGTCTCGGCCGACTATCGCTTCGACGACGAGTGGTTCTACGGGCTGCCAGAGTTGCAGCGCGCCAACTATCGCGGCCAGCGCAAGATCAGCAATCCCGGTTGCTACGCAACGGCGATGCAGCTGGCGATCGCGCCGATGACCGAGCTGCTCGCGCGGCCCGCGCAGTGTTTCGGCGTGTCCGGTTACAGCGGTGCGGGTACCACGCCCTCGGACAAGAACGATCCGGACCAGCTGCGCGACAACCTGATGCCGTATTCGCTGGTCGGGCACCTGCATGAGCGTGAGGTCACCCGCCACCTGGGTCACCCGGTGGAGTTCATGCCGCATGTGGCGCCGCACTTCCGCGGCATCACGATGACGGTCAACCTGCACCTGAAGATGAAGATGTGGCAGGGCGAAGTACTCGAGCGCTACCACGCGCGCTACGACGGCGAGCGCCTGATCCGGATCGTCGACGCAGCGCCCTGGGTCAGCAGGATCGCCGGCCAGCACGGGGTGGAGGTCGGTGGTTTCGCGCTGGCACCCGACAACCGCCGACTGGTGGTGGTGGCCACACTCGACAACCTGCTCAAGGGGGCTGCGACCCAGGCCATGCAGAACATCAACATCGGGCTTGGTTTGCCGGAGTTCGCGGCGATTCCCGAATTCTGAGCGGCGCGCTGCAAGCGTCCGCATCCGCGCAGCCGATCCATCACCGCACAGTCCATCGGAACCCACCCATGTCCAGTCCGCTCTGGCAAAAATCCGACACGGTGATCGACCCGCGGATCATGCGCTTCCTCGCCGGTGAAGACGTGCTGCTCGACCGTGAGCTGCTGGACTTCGATATCCGTGCATCGCGCGCGCATGCCGCAGGGCTGGCGCGCATCGGCATCCTGACCGCCGACGAGAACGCCGCAATCGCGCGCGAACTCGATGTGCTGGCGGGCGATTTCGCCAGTGGCGCGTTCGTGCTCGATGCGCGATACGAGGACGGCCACTCCGCAATCGAAGCGCGCCTGACCGAGCGACTGGGCGATACCGGCCGGCGCATCCACACCGGCCGCAGTCGCAACGACCAGGTGCTGGTGGCCAGTCGCTTGTACCTGTGCGCGCGATTGGGCGAGCTGCGCGCGCTGTGCTTGTCGATTGCGCGGGTCGCGCTGGATCGCGCGGCCGCCGAGATCGCGCTGCCGATGCCCGGCTACACCCACCTGCAGCGCGCCGTGGTGTCGTCGGCGGGCATGTGGTGGGCCGGGTTCGCCGAGAGCTTCATCGACGATGCGCAGATCGCGCGCGATGCGCAGGCACTGGTGAATGCCAATCCGCTGGGCACTGCGGCAGGCTACGGCGTGAACCTCGCACTGGATCGCGACGGCGTCACCGCAGAGCTGGGCTTCGCACGGCTGCAGGTGGGCCCGGTTGCCGCGCAGCTGTCGCGCGGCAAGTACGAATGGCAGGCGCTTGCCGCACTGTCGCAGGCGCTGGGCGACGTGCGCCGACTGGCCTGGGACCTGTCGCTGTTCACCACCCGCGAGTTCGGTCTGGTGGCGCTGCCCGCGCAATACACCACCGGCTCCTCGATCATGCCCAACAAGCGCAATCCGGACGTGATCGAGCTGCTGCGCGCGAGCCAGGCGGTCACCGTCGGCGCGATGGCCGAACTTACCGCACTGCTGTCGCTGCCGTCTGGCTACCAGCGCGATCTGCAGTTCACCAAGGGCCCGTTGATCCGAGCACTGCGCCACGGACTCGACGCCCTCGCACTGCTGCCCGAGTTGCTGCTCGCACTGCGCTGGAATGAAACTGCGCTGCGCGCCGCGATCGAGCCCTCGATGTACGCCACCGATCTTGCAGTCGAGCAGGCCGCGTCCGGCGTGCCGTTCCGCGATGCGTATCGGGCGGCCGCGGATGCGAGCGCGTCGCTCGATCAGCGCACGCCCGAGCAGAGTCTCGCCGCTCGCGTATCGGCCGGCGCGGGCGCCGATCTGCGCCTCGACGTGCTCGCCGCGCGCCTGGCCGTCATCGCCGGCAGCTGAGTTCGCCATGCCAGATACTGCTGTTCGACGCTGTGGGAGCTGCCATGGCGGCGATAGCAACCCTTGCGCCCTGTGGGGGCTGCCATTGCAGCGACAGAGGTCGCAGCAATAGCGGATGTTGCAGTCGCCGTCATGCCGGCTCCCACATAAGGCATGGCTGGCCATGGCAGTACTCAAACAGTGTGCATGGCTGGCCATGGCAGTACTTCCACGGATTGCATGGCTTTCCATGCCAATACTTCGTCCCTGTGGGAGCTGCCATGGCAGCGACCGGGGTCGCGGCAGCAGCGAAGGGTGCCGTTGCCCCCATGCCAGCTCCCACACATCGAGCTTTGAAAAAGCTTCCGCGTCAGTGTACGGGCTTGTTCAGAGGCGCTCCGAACCAGTGCGCTACTGCGCCTCGCCGCGCTCACGCAGCAGCCGCAGCACCAGCACCACCACGATCAACGCGCCCACCACCAGCACGATCCACAGCAACGTCCGCTGCTCGATCCGCGACGCGGGCTTTCCTGCCGACTGCGCCTCCACTGCGCGGTGTGCGCCGAGCCCAGCCTCCGTGGGTTGCCAGTCCGCACCGACGCTGCCGCGCACCGCGCGCAGCAAAACCTCCAGCGGATACACCGGACGCCGCATCTGCGCATCGCCTGCCAGCAGGCGGAACGGGCCCTCGCCCTGGGCCACGAACACGAAGTCCTCGCGGCGCCAGGTCAGCAGCAGCGACGGTGCACGCGGCTGCGCGGGCGTGGTCTGTACCTGCCAATAGCGCGCGCGGATACTGCCGACATCTTCCGGCTGGCCTTGCACCGTTTGCGCACCGGTAGCAACGCGGAATGCGGTGAAGCGGCGCAACTCCTGCCATGGCTGGCTCGGCTCGTCGCGAATCCGCAGCACCACGTCGGCGATTGCATTGGTGTCGGCCAGCACCACGTCGACGCGCTCGACCAGCAGCGGACCGGGAGCGGAATACTCGAACACGCCCGGCATCGTCGATGGCGGGCCGGGAGCGGTCTGAAGCAACGGGCGCTCGGGCGTCTGCGGCAGCGCGCGCGGCTCCCAGGTCCACGCATCCACGCCCGCCAACGGCAGTTCGCCCGCGCTGTCGACCCGCCGCAGCAGCAGGTAGCGCACGCGCTGGGTGGGCAGGTCGATGCGTCGTCTGTCGAGCACGAATCCATCCTGGCGCAGCAGCAGGATCGGCTCGTCGCGTCGCAGCTGGCTCCAATCGGCCAGATTGTTGCTGCCGAGCACGTCGAAGCGCGCCGAAACATCGGTCTGCGCTTCGTTCTCGAAGTGCAGTTGCAGTCCGCTCAGCGGCTGTTCCAGCGCGCTGGCATCGAGCACGATGTCGCTCACCGTCGTAGTCCCGCCGCTGTCGATGTCGGTCGACACGCTGCGCAACCGGCCGTCGGCGTCGCGCGTCAGGTGTACCGACAGCGACTCGCCGGATGCCGCATCCTCGGTACGCGGTACGCGAAACCACGGCAGCGGCTGGCTCAGCGCAGCCGGAGGCGATGCCGAGGGAATCGCCTCGGCGATCGGGCCGAAGGGCACCGGCTCGCCGCGCGCATTGCGCACGATTACGTCGCTCAGGTCGCGCCGCGCAATGTACTGATACACCTCCTGCGGCAGGCGCAGTCGATACACGCCGTCGTTCGTCGCGGTTTCGATCGGCCACTCGTGGGCCGCGGGCGCTGTCTGCGCGGATACCGCCAGCGGCAGCATCCACGGCAACAGCATCGCGAAAATCGGGATCGCGCTGCGTGGCTTCATGCTTGCACCTGCGGTTCGGATTT
>JBBRFN010000138.1:0-6803 GCA_038224265.1 Lysobacterales bacterium | reverse complement strand
CCTGCCACTGCCGCACCATGCCCATGTACTCGTTGTTGAGGATGAAGATCTTGATCGGCAGCCGATACTGCACCGCGGTCGAGAGCTCCTGCATGGTCATCTGCACCGAGGCCTCGCCGGCGATGTCGATCACCAGCGCGTCGGGGTGCGCGACCTGCACGCCCACCGCGGCCGGAATACCGTAGCCCATGGTGCCCAGCCCACCCGAGGTCATCCAGCGGTTGGGCTCCTCGAAGCGATAGTGCTGCGCTGCCCACATCTGGTGCTGGCCGACCTCGGTGGTGATGTAGCTGTTGCGCTCGCGGGTGAGCTGGTAGAGGCGCTCGACCGCGTACTGCGGCTTGATGGTTTCGTCGGACTTCTTGTACGACAGCGAGAGGCGGGCGCGCCAGGTGTCGATCTGCGCCCACCACGCCAGCAAGGCCGGCTTGTCGCTCTGCATCTGGCCGGACTTCCAGGCGTCGATCATCTGCTCGAGCACTTCGGCGCAGTCGCCGAGGATCGGCACGTCGACGCGCACGTTCTTGTTGATCGAGGAAGGATCGATGTCGACGTGGATCTTCTTCGAGCCCGGCGAGAACTTGTCCAGCCGCCCGGTCACGCGATCGTCGAAGCGCGCGCCGATGTTGATCATCACGTCGCAGCGGTTCATCGCGAGGTTGGCCTCGTAGGTGCCGTGCATGCCCAGCATGCCCAACCACTCGCGCCCGGACGCCGGGAACGCGCCCAGGCCCATCAGGGTGGAGGTGATCGGAATGCCGGTCAAACGCACCAGTTCGCGCAACGCCGCAGATGCGCGCGGACCGGCGTTGATCACGCCGCCGCCGGTATAGAACACCGGACGCTTCGCGCCCGCGATCAGGGCCAGCGCCTGCGCAATGCGCGCTTCATCGCCGTGCGTGCGCGGCTGATAGCGCCGATGCACGATCTCGGACGGGCCCACGTAGGTGCCGAGCTTGAACTGCACATCCTTGGGAATGTCGACCACTACCGGGCCAGGTCGGCCGGTGGTGGCGATGTGGAATGCATCGTGCAGCACGCGGGCCAGGTCGCCCACGTCCTTGACCAGGAAGTTGTGCTTGGTACAAGCGCGCGTGATGCCGACCGTGTCGCACTCCTGGAACGCATCGGTACCGATCAGGTGGGTTGGCACCTGCCCGGTGATGCACACCAGCGGAATCGAATCCATCATCGCATCGGTCAACCCGGTGACCGCATTGGTCGCACCCGGGCCGGAGGTGACCAGCAGCACGCCGGCCTTGCCGCTCGAGCGCGCATAGCCCTCGGCGGCGTGCGCTGCACCCTGCTCGTGGCGCACCAGGATGTGCTCGATCGCGTCCTGCTGGAACAGCGCATCGTAGATCGGTAATACCGCGCCGCCGGGGTAACCAAAGATGTGGCGCACGCCCTGTTCGCGCAGCGCGCGAACCACGATCTGTGCCCCGGTCAGTTGTTCTTCGGCCATCATCGATTCTCCCGCGGACCCACCGCGACTGGCGATTGGCACGTGGCGGACCGCCCGCGCGACGTGGAAACCGCTACCTGCTGCACCTGCAGCATGAACCTGAATCGCAGACAGGCGTCGAGTTGTCAAGCCGACTTTGGGTGGGCGGGTGGCTCGGGCATGGCCAGCGCGGGTTGCCGGGCAGCATGATTGGCCCGCAGCCTGGGGCGGCGCGGCCTGATCTACGGGTCGCGACTGCTGCTGCCGAGGCTTGTGGTCGAGTCGCCACGCTTCCGGATACGGACTACCGGGAGCCCCGCTCGCGGCTGGCTCACGAATCCACCTGAGCCCTCGGCAACGCCGCCGCGGCGGCCGACAGCGCCGCGAGGCGCCGCTTGTGGTCGTCGAGCGCTGCATCGATTTCGCGCCGATTGCTGGCGGTCCATGCGCACAGCTCGTCGACAACCTCGCCCAGTTTGCGCTGGAAGCCGTGCACCGATGCAACCACGCTCTTGACCGAGGCCGCGCGCAGGATCGTGCCCTGCGCGCCGGCAACGGCCGCCTGCGCTGCTGCGGGATCGGCCGTGGACACCGCGGGGCGCAAACCGTGCATGCCGGAGAATGAGGCCGACAGCGCGATGAACACGGGCTCGTGGGTGCCAAAAAAGGTCGCCGCCTGGGCATGCATGCGCTGCACGCAGTCGGCCAGCTGCATCAGCCGCGCGGCGATCACGTCGGCGGCATTGCTCGCGGCAGTCAGGCTCTCGGCGAGATCGCGCGCAATCAGCTGGCGCCTGCCTTCGTCCTGCAGCGCGCGCAGGCTCAGGTCGCGGGCCAGTTCCAGTTGTGCAATCGCCGCATGATCGTCGTTGAGCCGGGTATCGATGGCGGATGCGGCGTCCTGCAGCACGCTCTTGGCCTCGCGCAGTCCCGCATCGGCGCGCTGCAACACCAGCAGCCCCAGTGCCTGCGCGTCGAGCAGCGATGCGCGGAAGTCGCGATAGGCACTGATCACGATCTGCTCGCGCTCGATGCAGTCCTGGGTATCGCCGGCGAGTTCGACGTACTCTGCGCGGATTCGCGCGAAGCGCTCGGGAATATCGCCGCGCGTGGCTTTCATCCAGATGTTGGCCAGGCGCTCGAAGGTATCGATGCGACCGTCGTCGACCTGGCGCACCATGGTCGCGGCATCGTTGCGGATCGAGTCGAAGGCGAGACCGACAGCCCGATAGCGCTCTGCGAGCCCGGTTGCCCCCACGCACTCGCGCACCACGTCGTTGAATACCGATGCGGCCGCCAGCGCACGCGCGACCACGGCCGCATCGTCCAGATCGAGTGCCGCGATTGCCGCCACCAACTCTGCGGTCGGGGCATCATCCAGCGCGGTGGTGTGCAGCCCCATGGTGCGCAGTGCAGCGAGCGCGCGATCGAGCTGCCTCAAGCTAGCCGTCGACGTGTTGCCCGACATCACTGTCTCCCCGCCCGATGCGCCGTGCGCGAGCATAGCGAGCCGGTGCGCGTCGAGCAGTGCGACAAGTCACCCTTGCAGCGCGGCGGCGCGTGTGGTTTCGCTCCCGCAGCGCTGCAAGCTGGCGGCGAGACTCAGGCCTCGGACCAGCGTCCGAGCGAGGCCAGGCCGTTTTCCCGCGCGCGCTGGGCGACGACTTTTTGCGCGGCGGCAAAGTTGCCGTTGAGATCGGCCGACCACAGCTTGAGCGCGGCACTCTGCATCGCGCGGCCGTAGGAGAACGACAACGGCCACGGGTTCGGCCCCATCTGGTTCATCTCGTTCAGATGAGCTGCGGCATCGTCATCGGACTGACCGCCGGACAGGAACACGATGCCGGGCAGGATCGCCGGCACCGCCGAGCGCAGGCAGCGCAAGGTCTCGGCCGCGACCGTCTCGCGGTCTGCCTTGTCCTTGCAGTCCTTGCCCGCGATCACCATCGAGGCTTTCAGGATCGTGCCTTCGAGCATCACGTTCTGCTCGTAGAGCGCGCCGAACAGCGAACGCAGGGTGGCCTCGGTGACGTCGTAGCAGACCTCGATATCGTGGTCGCCATCCATCAGTACCTCCGGCTCGACCATCGGCACGAGGCCGGCTTCTTGGCACAGCGCGGCATAGCGGGCCAGCGCGTGCACGTTGGCTTCGATGCAAGTCGACGACGGCGCGTCTTCGCCGATCGTGATCACCGCGCGCCACTTGGCGAACTTCGCGCCGAGCTTGGCGTATTCCTCCAGCCGCGCACGCAGGCCATCGAGGCCTTCGGTCACCACCTCGCCCGGGAAACCGGCCAGCGCGACGGTGCCCTTGTCGACCTTGATCCCGGGCAGGATGCCGGAGTTGAGCATCACCTTGGGAAAGGGCACGCCGGCGCGGGTCGATTGGCGCAGCGTTTCGTCGAACAGGATCGCACCGGAGATGTGGTCCGACAGGCCTGGCGCGGTCAGCAGCATTTCGCGATAGTGGCGCCGGCTTTCCTCAGTGCACTCGATGCCGACACTGTCGAAGCGCTTCTTGCAGGTGGCGCTGGACTCGTCGATCGCGATGATGCCCTTGCCGGGCGCGACCATCGCCAGCGCGGTCTCAGCGAGTTGTTCGATGCTCATGGGAGTCGGCTCCGGCAGGAATATGGAGCACGATTGTAGGCGCTTGCGGGCGCTGCCGCACCCTGCAGCGACGATGTGCCGCTATGGCTGCGATGGGAACTCCGGATCGCCCTTGGGATAGCGTCCAAGCCCGAGCAGGATCACCGCGCCGAACACGAAGCAGCCGGCGGCGACATACAGGATCGGATCGTAGTTGCCGTGGCTGTCGCGCACCGCGCCGTATACCGCCGGCGAAACTGCCGAGGCGATGCCGAAGGGCATGTACAGCATGCCGTAGATCTTGCCGTAATGGCGCATGCCGAAATAGCGCCCGGCAAGGTAGGCGATCAGATCGCTCTCGGCCCCGGCAGCGAATCCCAGCAGCCACGCTGCGCCCATCGCGGCCTGCAACGAAAGATTTTCGCCAGCCAGCAGCAGGCACGAAAAAGCCGGCAGGCTCAAAATCGGCAGCACCACCAGCGGCGCCCAGAATCGGTCGAGCAAAAAACCGGTGATCAGACGTCCGCTGAGGATCGACAGCCCCAGCAGGCTCATGACCTGGGCGGCCTGCTCGCGGCTGAAACCGTGGCCGGTGATGATGTTGGGCATGTGGATGTGCGCCCCGCCGTAGGCGAAGGCGACCGCGAAGATCGACACGAACATCAGCCAGAAACGGTAGCTGCGCACGGTCTGACCCAGCGTCATGCCAGACAGCACCACGCGTCCACTGCCGTCGCTGGCCGAGAGCTGCGGCGGGCGCTCCTCGGGTCGTGGCTCGCGAAACACGGCGATGCCGATCGGCAGTGCGACCAGCAGCGGCAGCAGGGCCAGCACCGGATACGCGACCCGCCATCCGTACGCATCGATCAGCCACACGGTCAGCGGCGGCAAACCCATCGCGGCGATACTGGTGCCCATCAGGGTGATGCCCAGCGCCAGCCCACGATTGCGGAAGAACCACAGGTTGACCGCGCGCGACCACGTGACCGGGGTCGAACCGATGCCGACCAGACCGACCAGGAACCAGATCGCGTAGAACCCGATCAGCGAGGCGGGCGTAAGACCGAAGCAGGCGAAAGCCAGTGCGAATGCGAACAGCGACCACAGCGCCACCGGACGCACGCCGTAGCGATCGGCTAGCGAGCCGAACACCGGTGCGAGCAGGGCCGCGAGCACGCCGTAGATCGTCACCCCGAAACTGATCTCGCGCAGCGACCAGCCGAACTCGGCCTGCAGCGGGCCCATGAAAAAGCCGATCGTGTTGAACGGGATCGGCGAGGCGCCGCATGCCACGCCGAGCATTGCGGCCAGCAGCACCTTCCAGCCGAGGCGGAATTCGGGGTGCCGGGCGCCGCTGGGTGCTGTTGCTGCTGGCGTCTGGTTCATGCTTTGCCCAGTTCGCGCAGGCCTGCGCACCTCGCTCGAGGATATTCGATCGGCCGCTGCCATGGCAGCGACGGCGATCCATGACTGGCATCGACACACGGTTCACCTTGTGGGAGCTGCCATGGCAGCGACGGCGGCGACCGGTTATGCCGCAGTCGCCGGCATGCCGGCTCCCACAAGGACCATCGAAGGGATTGTGCAGCGGGGAAGCTGCCATGGCAGCGACTGCGGCGATCCATGACTGGCATCGACACACGGTTCACCTTGTGGGAGCTGCCATGGCAGCGACTGCGGCGACCGGTTGTGCCGCAGTCGCCGGCATGCCGGCTCCCACAAGGACCATCGAAGGGATTGTGCAGCGGGGAAGCTGCCATGGCAGCGAATGCGGCGATCCAAGACTGGCATCGACACACGGTTCACCTTGTGGGAGCTGCCATGGCAGCGACTGCGGCGACCGGCTATGCCGCAGTCGCCGGCATGCCGGCTCCCACAAGGACCATCGAAGGGCTCGTGCAGCGGGGAGGCTGCCATGGCAGCGAATGCGGCGATCCAAGACTGGCATCGACACACGGTTCACCGGGTGGGAGCTGCCATGGCAGCGACTGCGGCGACCGGCTATTCCGCAGTCGCCGGCATGCCGGCTCCCGCAAAGAAATCCCCGCCGGGCGCGAGCCGGGACTCAGCGCCCACTCATCCCAACGCGTCATCCAACTCCGCGCGCAGATCGCCGACATCCTCCACACCAACCGACAGCCGCACCAGATTGTCGTGGATGCCCAGCCGCGCACGGTTTGCTTCGGGCACCGACGCGTGGGTCATGATCGCGGGATGGTTGATCAGGCTCTCGACCCCGCCCAGCGATTCGGCCAGCGCAAACAGCCGGCAGCGCTCCATCATGCGCCGGGTCTCGGCAAGGCCACCCTTGATATAGGCGCTGATGATGCCGCCGAAGCCGTTCATCTGCCGCGCCGCAAGGGCGTGCTGCGGATGGTCGGCCAGCCCCGGATAAATCACGCGCTCGATGCGCGGATCGCCAGCCAGCCAGCCAGCGAGTTCCAGCGCGGAGGCGCAATGCTGGCGCATGCGCAGGTGCAGGGTCTTGACCCCGCGCAGCGCGAGGAATGAATCGAACGGCCCCTGGATGCCGCCGACTGCGTTTTGCAGGAAGGTCATCTTGTCGGCGACTTCGGCATCTTCTCCCACCACCACCACGCCACCAACCATGTCGGAGTGGCCGTTGAGGTACTTGGTCGCCGAGTGCATGACCATGGTCGCGCCGAATTCCAGCGGACGCTGCACGATGGGCGAGCAGAACGTGTTGTCGACCACCAGCATGATCCCGCGCGCGCGCGCGAATTCGCCCAGACGCGCAAGATCGACCACC
>JBBRFN010000137.1:0-6834 GCA_038224265.1 Lysobacterales bacterium | reverse complement strand
GGCGTTCGCCAGCCAGTGGGAAGCGAGCCGCGACCGGCGCCGGAGCGACACCGCCAAGGCGGGCCCGTTGGTGCCGGAATCGATGCGCCGCTCCTGGACGCTCCTGCTCGACGACGAAGGCACCGAAGTACTGGTGCGCGAGTGGCACGCCGAGCTCACCGGCCGCCGCGGCGGCGCCGCCCCCGGCACGCTGTCGGTGGCTATCGCTGGCCTGTTCGGCAAGGCGATGGCGGACCCTTCGCGCACGCCAGCGGAGCGCGCATCAATGCTCGATGGCATGCGCGCAGCGCAGGCGTGGGCAATGCGCGTCGACTTCAGCGACCCGAAGCGCTTGCGCCGTGCGGTCGGCGCAGTGTCCAAGGCCGTGCGCGATACCGGCCTCGATGATCCGGCCGCCTTCGCCGACCTGCCGTTCGAGGATGCGCTGCTGCACATGGGCGACTTCCTCGTTGCGGCGAAGGCGATGGCGCTGGCCTACGACCTCGACATCGATGGCGTACTGCGCAGCCATCGCGTGCGCGAGGTGCTGCGCGAGGGCGACCAGGCCACGCTGGAGGCGCAGTTCACCCTGTTCGGCGTGCCGATCGTGCAGCGCACGACCATGGTCCTGCGCGACGGACACTGGATCGACGCCAAGCGCGCACGGTTCGAGAACGAAAGCACGCGGCACAGCACGTCGAAAGACGCAGTGACCCGCGAAGTGCGCGAGTAACCCGCCGGGGCGGCGACGCCAGCCGCGCGCCGCCGGGAACCCTTGCCGCGCTTGGGCTGACCGCCCGCGCCGGCGTGGCAATCATCGGGCGACTCCTGCCCGCACTGCCGCCATGCCCGCCGATGCCTCGTCCCCACACTGCACATCCGGATCCTCGGCAGCACAGACGGCTGGATGGCGGTCAGCCTGAGGGCAAACAGCTGAGCCGGGCGCGCGATAGAACTTGCCGGCCTATGCGCCAATCGCGATAATTATCGTTTATCGGCTGTGGCGCATAATCCAAGAATATGCTCCAATTCGCATACAAACGGTTTATGCCAATCGGCGCATAGTCGCTCGCAGGAGGCACCATGCAAGACCTTGCTCGCACGCCCCAACAGATCGGCGCCCTCATCCGCCGCCACCGCAAGCGCCTCAACATGAGCCAGAGCGCGCTCGGCGATCGGGTCGGGCTGCGTCAGGAAACCATCTCGCTGATCGAGACCGGCAATCCGGCGACCCGACTGGACACGATGCTGGCGGTGTTGGCAGCACTCGATCTGGAATTCCAGGTCGCTGCGCGCAGCCGCGGTTCCGATCCCCGGGACCTGATCTGATCGTGGCCAGGACTCGCCGCCATCTCCCGTTGCGGGTTTACCAGAACGAGCGGCTGGTCGGGCATCTCCTGAAGTCGCCGAGCGGAGCGATCGAGTTCCTTTACGACCGCGAGTGGCTGGAGCGCGGCAAGGCCTTTCCGGTCTCGCTGTCGCTGCCGCTGCGCGAGCAGCCTTGGCGCGGCGAACCCGTCGCCGCGGTCTTCGAGAACCTGCTGCCAGACTCGGATGAGCTTCGAAGGCGTGTGGCCGAGAAGGTCGGTGCCGCAGGTGCCGACGCCTACAGCTTGCTGGCTGCGATCGGCAGGGACTGCGTTGGTGCATTGCAGTTCATTGCCGGCGATACAACGCCGGAAGGAACGACCGCGATCTCCGGGGAGCCCGTCGACGACGAGGCTATCGAACGACTGCTCAAGTCGCTGGCCCAAGCACCGTTGGGCCTGAACCGCGACGACGACTTCAGGATCTCCGTCGCAGGCGCGCAAGAAAAGACCGCGTTGCTCTGGGTGGACGGTCAATGGCTGAAGCCGCATGGCACCACGCCGACCACACACTTGTTCAAAACGCAGATCGGCAAACTGCCGAATGGCATCGACCTGTCCGACAGCGTCGAGAACGAGTTCTATTGCCTGCAATTGCTGAGACACCTCGGCCTTCGAGTCAACCGCGCCGAGATCGCGACATTCGGCCAGACCAAGGCATTGGTCATCGAGCGCTTCGATCGGGCCTGGGACAATGGCCGCCTGATCCGCCTGCCGCAGGAAGATTGCTGCCAGGCACTATCCATACCGCCGACGCGCAAGTACCAAAGCCATGGTGGACCCGGCATCCAGGAGATTGCGGAACTTCTCAAAGGTGCCGACGCGCCAGCCGACGACCACCGCACGTTGCTGCAGGCGCAACTGGTCTTCTGGCTGATCGGCGCGACCGATGGACACGCCAAGAACTTCAGCATCTTCCTGCACCCAGGCGGGGGCTACGCGCTGACGCCGCTATACGACGTTCTGACCGCGCAGCCCAGCCTCGATGCGCGCCAGATCGAACGCAAGCAGATGAAGCTCGCCATGTCGGTCGGCAACCACCACCACTATCGTATCGACGAGATCCAGACCCGGCACTTCTTCCAGTCGGGTGAAGCGGCGAGCCTTTCGCCTTCGCTGGTCAGAAACGCCGTTGAAGAGATCGCCGCCCGCATCGAAGGCGCGTTGGTCTCGCTCGAAGGCGAGTTGCCAGCAGACTTCCCGCCTTCAATGCATGAATCCGTCAGCGCGGGCGTCCAGCACCGAATGCGAGTGTTGAAGACAGGCCTGGCACCATGACGCAGGCATGTTGCAATGAACGGGGTCCGGGGTCCAAGTACAGTTCCCGAGAGCTATCGAGGCAGGAGCTGCCGAGCGGGAATCGTACTCTGACCCCATAACACGCCATAACACGGGCTGCCGCCTTGAGCGCCGCAGCGTGAGCGACTGCGGCGATGCGGCGCATGCGCCTACTGCTAGTCGCTCTCTCGCGTTGACCGCTCAGCAACGCAACAGCCGCCGGGTAGTCAGCAACGACACGCTGACAGTGGACTCGCACTTTGCGACCGACAGCCCGCGAAAAGGACATGATGGCATCGATGACCGTGCGTGGGCTTGCGAGAATGCGGTCGTCGGCATCCTAGTCGATGCGGCGCTCGAACAGCCCCAGATAGAGCGCGCGGTAGATGTCCATCGAATCGATGGTGCCGCGGATCAGGTCCGCACCGGGGCCATAGCCGCGCGCCATCACGCCGCCGCTGGAATCGCTGGCCGACGCCCAGGTCGCGATGAACGGCAGACGGACGCCAGCGCGATCGGGGGCGGCGAGGAACGGCAGTCCGTCCGGACCGCCGTCCTGCGGCGATCCATTCTCGCCGCGCGGCGCGACCTTGTGGCCGGCGATCACGTCGTCGCCGGTCACCAGCAGACCGCCGCAGTCCGAGTCGGAGGCCAACACCACCGTGGTTTGGCCATGGCGACGCGCGAAGTCGAGTGCGACGCGAATCGCGCGGTCGGCGCCGGCGCCGGCGTCGAACACCGCAGTGGCGTTGTTCTCGCCGCCGAAATTGTCGGTGGCTTCCTCGTTGCCGACCAGCAGGAAGCCGTCAGCGTCCTGCGCCAGCCGCGCGATGGCGAAGGCGATCATGGCGTCGAAGCGCGGCGCCTGCGGCTGGAACACGGGCAGGCGCGCTTTGCGCAGCCCCTCCTCGGTGCCCTCGTTGAAGGTTTCCTCGGCAGCGAAGAGGCCGAGCACCAAGGGGGTGTCGATCGGCAGCGCGGCCAGTTCTGCGGCCGTGAAGACGACCGTGTAGCCTGCCGCGCGCGCCTCTTCGACCAGGTTGCGTCCGTCGCTGCGCACACCCTCGCCATGGCGCCCGCGCTGGCCTTTGGGCAGGAAGAACATCTCGCCGCCGCCGAGCGCGACCTCGGGTTTGGCGGCGAGAATCTGCGCGGCGATCTCGGCCTCGTCGTCGCGATCGGCCGCCGAGGCGAGAAATGCGCCGGTGCCGGGCTCGGTGACGCTGGAGGAGTTGACGATGCCGATCGCCTTGCCGGCGTGCTGGGCCTCGCGCATGATGCTGCCGGCGAAGCCCGAGCGCGCAGCCGCGGGAGCCTTGCCGTCGACCGTGCCATAAGACTCCATCTGCGCGCGCAGGCCCCACGCGTGGGTGGTCGCGCCGCCATTGGAACTGGCGGTCACGCTATCCGACAGTGGACCTACATAGGCCGCGACGTTCGGCAGCTCATCGGCCGCCAGTCGCCCGTCCGGCCCGCTCTGAAGCAGACGTACGCCCATCCAGGTATTCGCGCCCATGCCATCGGGGTGCAGGAAGATCGCGTTGCGCTGGGCGAACGATGGTGCAGCCGCGAAGCCGAGCACGAGAATCAGGCCGAGGCGGACGATGCGATAGCTGCGCATGCGGGGATCTCCGGGAGCAGAAACGGAAGCGGCGCGGTCCTGTCGGGCCGCGCCGCCGGGAAACGCAGCGTATCGACTCAGAAGGTGTAGCGTGCCACCAGCTGGAACACCGGGCCGCCGGTCTCGGTCTCCAGCTCGTACTCGTCGTAGTCGCGCGCAATCTGGTCTTGGATGGTGGTGAACTTGTCGAACACCTCATCCTTCGACGCGTTGTCGAGGTTGGAACCGGTCAGGCGAATCGCCAGACGCTCGCCGAAGCGCTTTTCGATGAAGGCTTCGAAGTCGGCGCCGTAGGTCGTGGTGATTTCCTCACCGACGATACGGCCGAAGGCTTCGCCCTGCTTGCGCCAGGTCACGCCGAACGAGGCACCCCAAACCGGCAGGTCCTGAATGAAGCCGATATTGGCGACGTAGTCGGATTGGTCGTTGAACCGACGCGTGCCGAAAACGTCGTCGATCTCGCTATCCAGCCACGAGTAGTTCACGAACACGCCGGTGTCGTCGAGCCCGAACACCGTGAGCGGCGTGGAAAGGTCGAACTCGACGCCCCACACTTCGCCATCGCCCGTGTTGCGCGGCTGCAGCGCCAGCGTGCCTGCGCCCTCGCTGCCCACGACCCCGGTACTGGCCACTTCGATCAGATCGCTGATATCGCGGTAAAACACGTTCACTCCGAACACGCCGCGCTGGCCGAGCTTGCGCTCGTAACCCAGGTCGAGGCCCCAGGCCTTCTCCGGTTCCAGCTCGGGGTTGCCGAGCAGGTCGTTGTCGCCCAGTTCGGCCTCGAGCAGCGCGGGCGAGATCTGGTCGAAGCCCGGCCGCCGCATGCTGCGCGCGAGCGACGCGGTGATGCGGTCGGCGTCGCTCAAGTTCCAGCGCAGGTGCGCCGAAGGCAGGACCTCGCCGTAGTCGCGCTCGCTGCGCGCATCGGCAGGAGCAACCGTCGCATCGTTGATCGATACCTCGGTGTACTGATAGCGAACGCCGGCTTCCCACTCGAACGCGCCGGCGCTGCCGTTGGCCTTGACGAAGGGATCGATGCGGTCCTCCTCGATGGTGTTGACGCCACCGGGCACCGGCAGGAACGGACCATAGGCCCCGGGAATCACCGGGCGTGGCGCGGGCGGATTGGGGATGGTGATCCGGTTGCGGTCGGTGATGATCGAGGCGTCGCGCTCCTTGGCGGTGTACTGCACGCCGAACTTCCACAGCAGCGACTCGTCGCCACGCTCGTGGCTGAGGTCGGCGCTGAACTCGCGGTCCTCGAGGTCGGTGAAATCCTGATCGCCGGTGAAGCGGTCGTCCTCGGGGAATGGGTTGGTGTCGCGCAGGTACTCGATCTCGTTCTCGAACTCGAACTGCTCGTCGTCGAAGCGCGCATAGCCGAGCCGCAGCTTGTTCTCGCCGCCAAAGGCCTCCTGCCGCCACGCGCCCTCGACATTCCAGTTGCGGGTGTCGATGTCGACGTTGTTTTCGTTCAGGGTGAGAATGTTGGGATCGGTCTGGATGCCGCTGCGGTACTCGATCGAGTCCTCGTCCTGCAGGCGATCGGTGCGCACGTAGAAGGCGCTGAAGTCGAGCTGGCCGCCATCGAGCGGCAGAATGTAAGAAGCGTTGGCCGAATTGTCGGTGCCGCTGCGCACGTCGGTCTGCACCTCGGTGTTGTCGAGGACGCCGCCCGGTTCGTCGAAGCGCTGGCTGAACTTGTCCTTCGGGTTGCGGCGTCCCTGCACGTTGGCGCCGAGCAGCAGGCGGCCGGGGCCGAACTCGCCGCCCCACACCACACCACCGGTCCCACGCGTCACGCCGTCGTCGTAGTTCAGGCCGCCGAGCCGCACATAGCCGCCATCCAGCGAGTAGCCATCGCGCAGCACGATGTTGAGCGTGCCGGCGATCGCGTCGCCGCTGCGATCGGCGGATGCCGAGCGCACGATTTCGATCCGCTCAACCAGCTCGGCGGGAATGCGATCGACGAAGAACGAGCGGTCGAAGCCCGCGCCGGGAATACGTTCGCCGTTGATCAGGATCTGCGTGTAGCCCGGATCGAGGCCGCGCAGGCGCACGCCGTCGTATTCGAGCACATCGGAGAGGAAAGCCACGCTCGGCACGCGCTTGAGCATATCGCCGACGGTCAGCGGCTCGAAGCGCTGAAAGTATTCGAGGTCATAGCTCAAGGTCGGCGCGGTCGCCTCGGTGCGGTCGCGATAGACGTTGGCGGTGACCTCCACGTTATCCAGCTGGCGCGCAGCGGCAGGATCGGCGCTGGCGCCGGTGGCGGCAGGCTGCGATTGCGGCGCGGGAGCGGCTGCGACGATCGCAGGCGCACACGAGATTACGCCAGCCAAGGCCAGCGCCAGTCGATTCATTTTCATGGAAACTCCCTCCGGATTCGGCGGGCATCCTGGATGTAGCAGGTGTCGGTTCAGTGACTCCTGGATTTCAGATGTATGACAGATCGACTGAAGTCGCTGCTGCCCCTGCGCGTGGCCGTTCGAACGCTCGTTGCACCGTGCGACATGTGACGGTGCGAGAAATGCGGCGAAGCACGAGAGAGGGCTGACGTTTCACCGATTCTCTGTCACCCCTGCC
>JBBRFN010000136.1:0-6858 GCA_038224265.1 Lysobacterales bacterium | reverse complement strand
CCACCGGGTTGCCATCCATCTATTGCGCTGCAACACTCAACCCTCGACCGGTCTTCCGCCCGGCCACGGCTGAGCAAGGTGCCCTGATGGCGGACTTCTACAACGAGATGCTCGATGCAGCAGGGCATGCGCGGCCTCACTATCGCGAGTTCGCTGCTTGGCTTGCGCGCACGCCCGCGCAACGCATCGTGCAAAAGCGCAAGGAGGCGGAGCTCGCCTTCCACCGGGTCGGCATCACCTTCACGGTGTATGGCGAAAAGGACGGCACCGAACGGCTGATCCCGTTCGATATCGTGCCGCGCGTGGTGCCGGCCGACGAGTGGCGCATGCTGGAAGCCGGTTTACGCCAGCGGGTGCGCGCGCTCAACTTGTTCCTGGACGACATCTATCACGGCCAGCGCATCCTCGAAGCCGGCGTGCTGCCGCGCGAGCTGGTGCTGTACAACGAGCAGTATCGTCCACAGATGCGCGGCATCGATCTGCCGGGCGGCATCTACGCGCATATCGCGGGCATCGACGTGGTGCGCGCGGGCGCTGGTGAGTACGTCGTGCTGGAGGACAACTTGCGGGTGCCATCGGGCGTTTCGTACATGCTCGAGAATCGCAAGATGATGATGCGCCTGTTCCCGGAGCTTTTCGCACAGCAGTCGATCGCACCGGTCGAGCACTATCCGGACGTGCTGCTGGAAAACCTGCGCTCGGTGGCACCAGCGGGGATCGAGAATCCCACCGCCGCGCTGCTGACCCCCGGTGCCTACAACTCGGCGTATTACGAGCACGCGTTCCTCGCCCAGCAGATGGGTATCGAGCTGGTCGAGGGCCAGGACCTGTGCGTGCGCGACGGCAACGTGTACATGCGCACCACCCGTGGACTGCAGCGCGTGCACGTGATCTATCGCCGCATCGACGATGACTTCCTCGATCCAATGGCTTTTCGCAGCGACTCGATGCTTGGGGTGCCCGGATTGTTCGAGGCCTGTCGCCAAGGGCGGGTGACGCTGGCCAATGCAGTCGGCACGGGCGTGGCCGACGACAAGGCCGTGTATCCGTACGTGCCCGACATGATCCGTTTCTACATGGACGAAGACCCGATCCTCGCCAACGTACCGACCTGGCGCCTGCGCGATCCGCAGGATTGCGCGTATGCGCTGGCGCATCTGTCGGAACTGGTGGTCAAGGAAGTGCATGGCGCGGGCGGCTACGGCATGCTGATCGGACCTGCCGCAACCAAAGCCGAGCTTGCCGAGTTTCGCCTGCGCATCATCGCCGAGCCCGCGCGCTACATCGCACAACCCACGCTGGCGCTGTCGACCTGCCCGACGTTCGTCGAAGCGGGACTTGCGCCACGCCACATCGACTTTCGACCCTACGTGCTGTCCGGCCGCGAGATCCGCATCGTGCCGGGCGGGCTGACCCGGGTCGCGCTGCGCGATGGCTCGCTGGTGGTCAACTCTTCGCAGGGCGGCGGCACCAAAGACACCTGGATCCTGGAGTAGGTCGATGCTGTGTCGAACCGCCAGCGATTTGTACTGGTTGTCGCGCCACATCGAGCGCGTCGACAACACCGCGCGCCTGCTGGATCTGGCCCATCGAACCTCGCTGCTGCCCGATCGGCTGGGCACCCGGCGCGCGGGAACCGGCGCCTGGGAGCGCGCGCTGGAAGCCCTCGACCTCGCCGAGCCCTATGCCGAGCGGCACGGCGCGATCGACGCCGACCGGGTGCTGCAGTTCCTGATCCACGATCCGGAGAATCCGTCGTCGATGTTCGCCGCCGTGCGCGCCGCGCGCGAGTCCGGCCGCGCCCAGCGCGGTGCGATCACCGGCGAGATGTACCAGAGCATCAACAGCACCTGGTTGCGCCTGCGCGAGATGGACTTCGAGCAGATCGCAGCGGACGGACCGACCGCGTTCTTCGACTGGGTCAAGCGCCGCTCGGGTGCGTTCCGCGGCGTGACCATCGGCACCATGGGGCGCGACGAGGGCTACGAGTTCCTGCGTCTTGGCACCTTCATCGAGCGCGCCGATTTCGGCGTGCGCCTGCTGGATGCCAACTTCGATCTGCCGGGCGAGCAGGCGGCATCGGAAGACGGTGCTGCGGCCGAGTATTACCGCATGAGCGCGATGTTGCAGGCACTCTCGGCGTTCGAGACCTTTCGCAAGATCTATCGCGACACCCTGACCCCGGCACGGGTGGCAGAACTGGTGATCCTGCGTCCGGACATGCCGCGTTCGCTGGCCAGCTGCAGCTCTGCGTTCCTGCAGGTGCTCGAGCGCCTGCGTGGCGGGCATCGCGCGGAGATCGTGCGCCTGGCCGGCGTGCTTGCCGCCGAGACGCGCTACGGTCGCATCGACGAGATCCTCGCCGGCGGTCTGCACGAATACCTCACGCGCTACCTCGAACGCCTGTATCGTCTTGGCGATGAGATCAATCTCGAATTCTTCTCGCCCACCGATGTGATCGCCGCATGATTGCCAACGCGCCATGACCTACTGCCTCGGCATGAAGCTCGATACCGGCATGGTGTTCGTGTCGGACTCGCGCACCAACGCGGGCGTCGACAACGTCGGCCGCTTCGAGAAGATGCGCGTGTTCGAGGTCGCCGGCGACCGCGTGGTGGTGACCCTGTCGGCGGGCAATCTGTCGGTGACCCAGAATGCGCTGAGCCTGGTCGAGCATCTGGCACGCAAGGACCCGAACCTGCCGAGCTTCTACAACGCAAGCTCGATGTTCGACATCGCGGGCGCCTTGGGCAATGCACTGCGCGAAGTGCAGCGCCGCGACGGCGACTACATGCGCGCCAACCAGATCGACGCCTCGGCCTCGTTCATCGTCGGCGGCCAGATCGCCGGCGAGGCGATGCGGCTGTTCCTGGTGTATTCGGAAGGCAACTTCATCGAGAGCGCGCGCGAGACCAACTACTTCCAGATCGGCGAGATCAAATACGGCAAGCCGATCATCGATCGGGTGCTGAACCTGCGCACCAGCCTGCAGGACGCGGTCAAGTGCGCGCTGATCTCGTTCGACTCCACCATGCGCTCGAACATCTCGGTCGGCCCGCCGATCGACGTGCTGGTGATCAACAACAATGCGCTGCGCGTGGGCATCAGCCAGCGCCTCGACGAGGGCGATCCGTACCTGACCCAGATCCGCACTGCGTGGAGCGAGGGCTTGAAGCAGCTGTACGTGCAGATGCCCGCGCCGCCGTGGCACGAGGATCCCGGCACTGCGCAATGATTTCTGCTCGGCGGTTGCGCTGAAACTTCATCTTCTGGACCGGCGAGCGCGCGCGGACTGGATTGCCGGCCGCAGGTGATTCACAATCGTGCCGCGCAGACAGGGGTTTCGCGATGCCATCCAGAAAGCAGCCGGTCGCAAGCGGTGACATGCGGCGCCACGCCGGCGACGCGTCGCGCCTGCTGCGCGCGCTGGCCAACGAGCATCGGCTGATGATCCTGTGCATCCTCACCGAAGGCGAGACCAGTGTCGGCGCGATCAACGCGCAGGTCGAGCTCAGCCAGTCCGCACTATCGCAGCATCTGGCCGTGCTGCGCGAGGACGATCTGGTCGATACCCGGCGCGAGTCGCAGACCATCTACTACAGCCTCGCCAGCGGTCCGGCGCAGCTGCTGCTCGAGACGCTGCACGGCATCTACTGCAAGCCCGCGCCCAAGCGCCGCCCCGCCCGCGCGCCCGTCAGGACAGATCGATCGCGTAGGGCTTGAGCAGCGCCAGCGGCACCACTCGCAGGGTGTTCTGGTGGGTCGCCGCGAGCACCAGCCGTGGTGCAGCACCCGCCTCATGGGCCTCGCGCCAGCGCGCAGCGCACAGGCACCAGCGGTCGCCCGCTTTCAGGCCGGGGAACCCCGATTGCGGCTGCGGCGTGCTCAAGTCGTTGCCGTGCGCCCGACTGAAGGCGAGGAACTCGGTGGTCATCACCGCGCACACGGTGTGCATGCCGCGATCGTTGGCGTCGGTATTGCAGCAGCCGTCGCGGAACCAGCCGGTCAGCGGCGCATGGCTGCAGTCGGCCAGCTCGCCGCCCAGCACGTTGATCGCATTCTCGTGTTTCATGGCGCTGCCTCCGGGTGAATGCGGCGCACGCCGGGCATGCGCAGGATGTAGTCCGCGCCCATCAGCTGCGATGGCGTGAAGTAGCCACCGCGCGGCGCATCGCGCAACAACCGCTCGACGATGCCGAGCGCGGCCCACATGGTCACATCGTAGCCGTTCGGCGTGTGCAGCTGGGCATCGCGCCGATTGCCCTCGGCGTCGCTGACCTCGCCCCACACATGACAGCCGGTCTGCGCGCGGGTAGCCGCGGACGGTCCGCTGACTGCGGCGTGTGCGCGCGCCTTGAGGAAGCGCTGCACGAGGCCGAATTTGAGCAGCGGCTGCAACCGCCGCATCCGCTGCGCACGCGCGATGGTGGCCGGCGGCAACGCCATGTAAACCTCGATGTCGGGGATTCCGGTGCTCACGAAGGCGGTGTAGACATCGCCCCACGGGATGGTCATCGCGCTGCGCTGCACGCCATCGCGCTCGAAGCTGCGTGCCTTCCATGCCAGCGGGACCGCGGTCAGTACGCCATCGCGGCGCACGCAGCCGCCGCGCGCGAGACCTTCGATGCTGGTCTTGGCGGTGCCCGGACTGGGTCCGCCCTCGGCCTCGAAGGCCAGCACGAGGGATCGCGCCTGCGGCAGCTCGGTCGCCAGCATGGCCGCCAGGCAATCGGTCGGCACCACGTCGAAGCCGGCGCCCGGCAGCACCACGATGCCGCGTTCCCGCGCCTGCTGATCGAGATCGTGGCAGTGCGCGAACACCTCGATCTCGCCGGTGATGTCGAGATAGTGCGTGCCGGTCGCGAGGCAGGCTTGAAGCATCGGCGCGCAGGTGGCCGAAAACGGTCCCGCGCAGTGCAACACCACGCCGACGCCGTTGAGTCCGGCGCGTGCGGTCGCCGGATGGCCCAGATCGAAGGCGCGTGCGGGCAGCCCATGCTGCGATGCCAGCGCATGCACCGCAGTCGCATTGCGCCCGGCGACGATCGGTCGATGGCCACGTCGCACCGCCTCGTCGAGGATCATGCGACCGGTATAGCCGTTGGCGCCGTAGATCATCCATTCGGGCGCCGGCGGCGGCGCTGCCGCTGGTGCGTCGGCGGCAAGGGCATCCGGCGTGCGCGCGGGCTTCGGATTGGACTTCGAACGCCGTCGCGAGCTCACCGCGATACCTCGGGCGCGCGCCGGCCGGTCAGCCCAAGCAGTTGGCGGAAGTACACATCCGGCAGGAAGCGTTTCAAGCGCCAGCTCCAGCGCTCGGCGGCGGTGGGCAGGATCAGGAACTTGCCGGCCTTGGCCTGCGCGAACACTGCGGCTGCGATGTCGTCGGCACTCTCGCGCGCGGAATCCATCAATCGATTGGCCACGCCATGCATCTTCGCGCTGCCGCGGAAGTTTTCGGTCAGATTGGTGCGAAAGAACGACGGGCACACCACCGAAACGCGCACGCCGCGCGGATGCAGCTCGGCGCGCAGCGCCTCCGACAGCGCCACCACGCCGGCCTTGGCCACCCCGTAGCTCATGATGCCCGGCGCACCAGCCAGCCCCGCGAACGAAGCGACATTGATGATCTGCCCCGCACCGCGCGCGCGCATCGCCGGCGCGAACAGCCGGCAACCGCGCACCACGCCGAGCAGGTTCAGATTCAGCATCCAGTGCCACTCGTCCATCGGCGCATCGATCAGGCTGCCACCGGACGCGACGCCGGCGTTGTTGACCAGCATGTCGAGCGTGGGCCAACGCGCGATGAGCGCATCGTGCAAGTCGGCCATCGCCGCATCGTCGCCGATATCGCAGGGCAGGGCGAAGTGCGGGTCGCCGCCGAGCAAGGCGAGCGTTTCGTGCGCGCGATCGAGGCGGATATCGGCGCAGCACACCGCGTACCCGGCGCTGGCGTAGCGGCGCGCGAGCGCGCGACCGAGGCCGGATCCGGCACCGGTGATCAATACAGTCGCCTGCGTCATGGGGCCTTGGGTCGTTTGTTATGCTCGGGCAATTGTACGTGTTGCGCGGCGGGCTGCGCCCAGCGTGCAATGCGGCAGTCCGCCACGCCTATTTTTCGATCGGAGTCTCCATGCAGCAGAAACTGTTCGATTTGACTGGCAAGACCGCGATCGTGACCGGCGCTTCGCGCGGCATCGGCGAGGCCACCGCACGCCTGCTGGCGTCGTTCGGCGCGCACGTGATCGTGTCCAGCCGCAAGCTCGATGCCTGCGAAGCCGTGGTCGAGGCGATCCGCGCCGAGGGCGGGGTGGCCAGCGCGATCGCCGCCCACATCGGCGATGCCGCAGCCATCGATGCGCTGTTCCAGAAGGTCGCCGACCGCGGGTTCTTTCCCGACATACTGGTCAACAACGCGGCGGCCAATCCGTACTTCGGACCGATGCTCGAGATGGGCATGGATGCCTTCGACAAGACCGTCGAGGTGAACATCCGCGGCTATTTCTACACCACGCTCAAGGCCGCACGCGTGATGCGCGAACGCGGTGGCGGCGCGGTGGTGAACGTGGCCTCGGTCAACGGCCGCCGCGCGGCCGCGCTGCAGGGCGTGTACTCGATGACCAAGGCCGCGATCCTGTCGATGACCGAAGGCTGGGCCAAGGAACTGGCGCAGCACGGCATCCGGGTCAACGCCGTGCTGCCGGGGCTGACCGATACCCGCTTCGCCAGCGCGCTGACCACCAATGAACAGATCCTCAAGCAGTTCCTGCGCATGGTGCCGCTGGGCCGCGTCGCGCAGCCCGACGAGATCGCGCCGATGATCGCCTTCCTGTGCTCGCCTGCGGCCAGCTACATCAC
>JBBRFN010000135.1:0-6999 GCA_038224265.1 Lysobacterales bacterium | reverse complement strand
GAAATGGCCGAGCGCGCGCGGGTCTGGTTCGAGCCTTTGACCGCCTACGACGAGCAGGCGGTGAGCAAGCACTTCGTGGGTCGCGCGGGCGAGGCGCTGCACGCGGTGCGCTCGCAGCTGCATGCCTTGGCCGCCGCCGAGTGGCAGCCTGCGGCAATCGACGTGGCGATCAAGGCCGCAGCGACGGCAATCGGCGAGGGCGTCGGCAAGGTCGCACAGCCGTTGCGGGTCGCGATGACCGGCACGGCCGTGTCGCCGTCGATCGAGCACACCGTGTATCTGGCCGGGCAGAGCGAGGCCCTGCGTCGCATCGACCAGGCACTGGCAAAGCTGGCATGAACTGGAACGCATTGCTGGTCGAGTTCGGGCATCTGCTGCCGTGGCTCGGCGCTTGGCTGGGGATCGGCTTCATCGGCGGCGTATTCATCGGCTGGCTGCGCAATCGCTGGCTGTTGGGACCCATCCTGGGCCTGCTGCTGGGTCCGCTGGGCTGGTTGTTGGTTGCACGCATGCGCGGTCGGCTGCGGGAATGCCCATCATGCAGACGCACCATCGCCAGCGGTGCTCTGGTCTGCCGTCACTGCGGCGCCGATGTGAACAAGACCGATGCGCGCTCGACACGCGCGGCTTTCAAGACTGCCGATCGCGGCGGCGGCTGGTAGCTCGGCGCCACGCGCGTCCCTGCTAGCATCGGTGCACGCTCCGGTTTCCGGCAACTGCTTACCTCAATGGCCAGGCATCGACACCAGCACGATCAGGTCGACGAACCCGAACGCCTGCTGGCCGAGGTGGAAGCCGCGTGCGCGGAGCGCAGCCTGCGGCTGACCGAACTGCGCCGCCGTGTGCTCGAGCTGATTGCGCGGGAACGAAAACCGATCAAGGCCTACGATCTGCTCGACCGACTGCGCGCCGAGCGCGAGGGCGCGGCACCGCCAACGGTGTATCGCGCGCTCGATTTCCTGCTCGAGCACGGTTTCATCCACAAGCTCGAATCGGTCAACGCTTACACCAGCTGCCATCACCCGCAGACCCGTCACACGGTGCCGTTCCTGATCTGCGATGTGTGCAACGGTGCGACCGAACTGTGCGATGACCGCGTGTCGGTGCTGCTGGTCGAACAGGCGCGCGAGGCGGGCTTCCTGCCCGAAGCACAAACCCTCGAAGTGCACGGTGTCTGCCGGCGCTGCCGCGAGGGCCGGCATGGGCATTGATCGCATGCGCCAGCGTGCGCTCGGCTTCGCGCTGCTGATCGGTGCTGCAGGCGTGAATGCGCAGGATTTCCCCGTCGAGCTGCCGCCGGCACCGGCACCGGCGCAGTCGACGCCAACCCCGGCACCTGCGCCAAACACACAACCTGAAGCGCGTCCTGCGGCCAGACAGCAGGCGCGAGAGCCTGCGAGCGTTGCTCCGCCAGTGCGCGATTCCGCCAGCGAAGCTGCCCAAGCCGCAGAACAGATCGCCGACGACGAGGCCGCAGGGCAGGACGAAGCTGCCGCTGCTGACGCCACGAGTATCGACGCACCGCCGAGCGACGCCGCTATCGCCGGACCGCCAGCGCTGGTCATGCTCGGTGAGGAGATTCCGCTCGGCAGCCGCAAGCAGCTGCGCTGGCGGGTCGGTGAATCGTTCGACGGCAGCGTGATCTCGACGCCGGTCACCGTGATCCACGGCGTGCAACCAGGTCCACGCCTGTGCCTGACCGCCGCGGTGCATGGCGATGAGATCAACGGTGTCGAGGTGGTGCGGCGCGTACTCAACGATCTGGACCCGAAGGACCTGAAAGGTGCCGTGATCGGCGTGCCGGTGGTGAATCTTCTCGGCTTCTCGCGCGGCACGCGCTACCTGCCGGACCGCCGCGACCTGAATCGTTTTTTCCCCGGCAGCAACGGCGGCAGTGCGGCCTCGCGTATTGCCTACAGCCTGTTTCGCGATCTGATCGTGCATTGCGATGCGCTGGTCGACTTCCACACCGGCTCATTCGATCGCTCCAACCTGCCGCAGGTTCGTGGCGATCTGCGCATCGATCGCGTGCTCGCCTTCACCCGCGGTTTTGGCGCCACGCCCGTGCTGCACAGTCCCGGCTCGCGCGGCATGCTGCGCTTGGCCGCCACCGATCAGCAGATCCCGGCGGTGACCTTCGAAGTCGGAGCGCCTCTGCGCCTGGAGCCGGAGAAGATCGACTTCGCGGTGCAGGCGATCAGCGCGCTGATGCATCACATGGGCATGACGCGCAACTTCCGCATGTTCGCCGAACCGCAGGCCACGTTTTACGAATCGAAGTGGGTGCGCGTGGACCATGGCGGCATGCTGTTCGCTACCGTGGCGCTGGGCGACCGCGTGCGCATGGGCCAGCGGCTGGGCAAGGTCATCGACCCCTTGCTCAACGAAGAACACGAGATCGTCTCGCGCTTTCGCGGCCGGGTCATCGGTCTGGCCTTGAACCAGGTCGTGCTGCCGGGCTTCGCTGCGTTCCACATCGGCATCGAAACCAGCGAACAGCAGGCGGTGGAAGAAGCGCAGCAGCCGTTGAGCACCGAAGATGCGATCGAACGCATGGACGGCGACGAGATGGGTCCGGCCCCGCCTGAAACCAGCGGCGAGCGCGATGAAGCCGACGAGGCAGCGCCGCCCGGTGGTTGATCCGCTTCACGATGCAAGGCCGCTGGCCGGGCTTGTGTTGCACCTCGGCGTGGTCATTGCGCCGCGTTTCGGTTAGCGTGGCGCTCTTGTTGCCATTGTGGAGGAGCGTCCCATGACCCTGTGTCCCGTCGCGTTGGCGGTTGGCTGCCGCAAGTGCCCCATTTTTTCCGCCTGCCCGCTGAAGACCGTAATCGGTGATCAACCGGGCAAGGGCGAGAAGCCCTCCGGCGGCTCCTCGGGTGGCAAGGGTAAAAGCGGCGGGCGCTGAGCCTGCCGCGCGCGGTCAGCGCGGCCGAGCCTTGCCATCATGACAGCGCGCGCGTGCACACCGCGCGCGCTGCGCTGCTGCGCGATCAGGCGCTGCCGGATGCCTTGCCCAGCAACAGTTCGACCATCTTGACGCCCGGCAGCAGGCGCAGGGCGTCCACCAGTGCGGTGCTGGCGCGCACTCGCCACGCATCGCCCAGCTCCAGCTCGGTCTGCGCTTCGGCATTGCGATAGCTCAGGCGCATTCCCGCCGGGCCCGGCGTGAACGGTTTGATCTGCGCCGACAGCTGGCGCGCGAAGTCGGGACCGATGCCATTGAGCTTGACCCGCACCTGCCGCGCGAAACGCTCGCAGGCTTCGTCGAGCCCCCACGCGCGACGCGCGCGGATCACCAGATTGCCGCTGAATTCATCGAGGCTCAGCCCACCTTCGACGATCAGGATGCGGTCCTTGGTCAGCAGTGGTGCGAACTCCGACAGCACCTCGCGGAAGAAACTCACCTCGATCCGGCCGCTGGCATCCTCCAGCTGCACGAAGGCCATCTGCTCGCCACGACGGCGCTGCTGTGCGATCAGGCCGCCGACCGCGACCAGCTGTTCGTTGCGCCGGCGCTCGCCGGGATTGGCCGCCGGACGATGGATCTCCTCCAGACGGCCGATGGGTACCGTGACCAGCTGCTCGATCACATCGCGATGCGCATCGGTGGGATGCCCCGACAGATAGTGGCCCAGCGTTTCGCGCTCGCCATTGAGCAGTTGGATCAGCGGCCATTCGGGCGCCTTCGGCAGGACCAGCGCTGCGTTGGAAGTCCCGGCCGCAGCGCCTGCGTCGAAGCCGAACAGCGACGACTGGCCGGCCTCGCGCTCACGCAGACGCTGGTCGGCGGCCTTCATCACCTCGGGCAGTTGCAGCATGAGACTGGCGCGATTGTCGGCCAGTCCATCCATCGCGCCGGACAGGATCAGCGCTTCCAGCACGCGCTTGTTGAGCTTGGTCGGATCCACGCGCTGGCACAGGTCGAGCAGACCGACGAAGCGCCCACTGGCTTCGCGCTCGCGCACGATCGCCTCGACCGCACCATGCCCCACGCCCTTGATCGCGCCCAGTCCGTAGCGAATGGTGCGCACGTCGAGGGCGGCGAACATCCACGTACCGAGGTTCACATCCGGGCGCTGCACGTCGATCTTCAGTGCGCGCGCATCATCGAGGAAGTTCACCACCTTGTCGGTGTTGTCCATATCCGAGGACAGCACCGCGGCCATGAACGGTGCCGGGTAGTGCGCCTTGAGCCATGCGGTCTGATAGGTCACCAGCGCGTATGCGGCCGAATGCGACTTGTTGAAGCCGTACTCGGCGAACTTCTCCATCAAATCGAAGATCGAACTTGCCAGTGCGCCGGGCACGCCGCGGTCGGCCGCACCGCTTTCGAACTTGACCCGCTCCTTGGCCATTTCGGCCGCGTTCTTCTTGCCCATCGCGCGACGCAGCAGGTCGGCGCCGCCCAGCGAATAGCCGGCCAGCACCTGCGCGATCTGCATTACCTGTTCCTGGTAGACGATCACGCCATAGGTGGGCTTGAGGATCGGCTCCAGCAGCGGATGCGGATAGCTCACCGCGCGCCGTGCGTGCTTGCGCTCGACGAACTCATCGACCATTCCCGACTGCAGCGGACCGGGTCGATACAGGGCACCCAGCGCGATGATCTCGTCGAACACGCCGGGTTTGAGCTTGCGCGCGAGCTCCTTCATGCCGCGCGATTCGAGCTGGAACACCGCCGTGGTCTCGCCGCTGGCCAGCAGTCGATAGGTCTTCACGTCGTCGGTCGGCAGGCGCGCGATATCCAGCGGCGCATCACCGGCGACCGCGCGCAGCGCGTTGATCGCTTTCACCGCCCAATCGATGATGGTCAGCGTGCGCAAGCCCAGGAAGTCGAACTTCACCAGGCCCACGGCCTCGACATCGTCCTTGTCGAACTGGGTGATCACGCCGTCGGAGCGCGCGTCGCCATACAGCGGCGCGAAATCGGTCAGCGCCGATGGCGCGATCACCACGCCACCGGCGTGCTTGCCGGCGTTGCGGGTCAGGTCCTCGAGCTTGCGCGCCAGATCGACCAGCTGGCGCACCTCGTCTTCCGATTCGTAGGCGGCCTTGAAGTCGGCCGAGATGCGATCGGGTTCCTTGCGCGACTTCTCCGACACGCCCAGCGCGTCGTCGAGGCTGATATCCAGCGGACGCAGCGGAATGGTCTTGGCGATGCGATCGACATGGCCATAGCCCATGCCGAGCACGCGGCCGGTGTCGCGCAGCACGGCCTTGGCGGCCATGGTGCCGTAGGTGATGATCTGGCTGACCTTCTCGCGCCCGTAGCGGCGGCCGACATAGTCGATCACCTCGTCGCGGCGATCCATGCAGAAGTCGATGTCGAAGTCCGGCAGCGACACGCGTTCGGGATTGAGAAAGCGCTCGAACAGCAGCTCGTAGCGCAGCGGATCGAGGTCGGTTATGGCCAGCGCATAGGCCACCAGCGAACCCGCACCCGAGCCGCGCCCGGGCCCTACCGGAATGCCATGTTCCTTGGCCCAGCCGATGAAGTCGGCCACGATCAGGAAGTAGCCGGGAAAGCCCATCGTGATGATGACCTGCAGCTCCAGTTCCAGCCGCGCTTCGTAGTCGCTGCGCGCGTAGCCTGCGGCCGGGCCCGGCGTATCGAGCCGCAGCGCGAGCGCTTCGCGCGCGCGCCGCCGCAGGTAGTCCGGTTCGCTCTCGCTCGGATCGGGCACCGGAAACGCGGGCAAAAAGTATTTGCCGAACGACATCTCGAGATTGCAGCGCTTGGCCAGCTCCGTGGCGTTCTCGAGCGCCTCCGGCAGATCGCCAAACAGCGTCGCCATCTCCTGCGGCGACTTCAGGTATTGCTGCTCGCTGAAATTGCGCGGCCGGCGCGGATCGTTCAGCACATGACCGCCGTGGATGCACACGCGCGCCTCGTGCGCCTCGAAGTCCTCGCGGGCGAGGAATCGCACATCGTTGCTGGCCACCGCCGGGCAGTCGGCGCTGGCGCCCAGATCGAGGGCCGCGGCCAGCCAAGGGTCCTCGCCGCCGCGCCCGCTGCGCAGCAGTTCCAGATACACCCGATCGCCGAACTGCCGCTGCCAGCGTTTGAGCCCCGCAAGTGCCGCCTCGTCGTGGCCGTTGCGCACGCACACGGCAAGATCCGACTGCGGACCGAGCAGCACGATCAAGCCGCTGCCGGTCGAGTCCAGCCAGTCGCGCTGCACGATCACCCGGTCGGGGTCGCTGCGCTCACGGTAGCCGCGCGACAGCAGCACCGACAGATTGCGATAACCGGCGCGATCGGCGCACAGAACAGTGGCGCGGAACGGCTCGGTCTGCGGATCGCCGATCCACAGGTCGGCGCCGGCGATGGGCTTGAGCCCCGCACTCTCGGCGGCCTTGTAGAACTTCACCAGCGCGAACAGGTTCGCCTCGTCGGTGAGTGCCACCGCCGGCATGCCGACAGCCGCCGCCGCCTTGACCAGCTCCGCAATCCGGATGGTCGAGTCGATCAGCGAATACTCGCTGTGCAGGTGCAGGTGGACGAAGGAGCTGGGCATTCCGCTGGGCGTGGGTTAAGCCCGAAACCATAGACTGGCAGGGGGGTGGGGGCAAGGGTTGACATGCGCGCGGTGGCAAAATGCCGCCGTGCGCTGCAGACCCCGCCTGGCTGCTGCCCGCTGCCGCCAGGCGCCGCGCTCAGATGACCGTATGTTCCTCGGTCACGAAGAACCGCGTCTGCGCCATGTCCGCGAAGCGGCCCTCATCGGGCTGCACGGTGGCCAGATAGTCGGGATCGCTGAAGAAGCGCGCACGATCCGCATCGCTGTCGAACCACAGCTCGGCGGTACCGTCGAATGCCGGCTCGCCTTCCGCGTAGCCGGCTGGAATGGTCAGGCACTGCACGTAGCGGCGGATGTAGCGCGCCGTCGCCGGGCAGGCGATAACCAGCGGGGCGTGCCGGGTGCGCCAGTGCTGCTGGAATGCATCGACGCTGAGATCGGCCCGGCGTTTGATTGCAACGATCAGTTTGACCAT
>JBBRFN010000134.1:0-7134 GCA_038224265.1 Lysobacterales bacterium | reverse complement strand
CAATGAAGTCCCCGCATCGGTGGCAGGGGAACTTCGGGGTTGAGGCCTCCACGCATCCGCCGGCAGCGACCCGCTGAAGGGGCACCCCGATGCCGGTGTCGATTGCGTGTGTGGATTTGCGCCGGTGAGGGCGCGTTCGCGACTGTCGGACCTGGATCGAAACCCGTGCCTGACGGCCTGCGGCGGGTCGGTTGGGTGGAAAACCCTTGGACCCAGCCTTTGAAGCATACCCAAGGCCGGCGCTGGCGGCAAATCCCCGGCTTGGCTGCCGGCGGCGCGACGCAGCGGCGCCCAGTTGCTAAAGTAACCGTCCGGCCCCAGTTTCAGCGGCCTGATCAAGGCCCAGCCCGAGCTAGAACATGAAAGATTCCGTGCGCCCCATGAACGTCAGCGTGAAGACGCCCGAGCAGATCGAACGCATGCGCGTGGCCGGGCAGCTGGCTGCCGAGGTGCTGGCCATGATCGGCGAGCACGTCAAACCCGGGGCCACGACCGCGGAGCTCGATCGCATCTGCCACGAGTGGATCGTCGACCGCCAGAAGGCGATCCCGGCCAATCTCGGCTACCGCGGCTTTCCCAAGACCGTATGCACCTCGGTCAACAACGTGATCTGCCACGGCATTCCGAGCGCGACCAAGGTCCTGAAGTCCGGCGACATCGTCAATATCGACGTGACCGTGATCCGCGACGGCTGGCATGGCGATACCAGCCGCATGTACTTCGTCGGCGAGCCCTCGGTGATGGCCCGGCGTCTGGTCGAGACCACCTACGAGGCGATGTGGCGCGGAATCAAGGCCGTGCGCTCGGGCGCGATGCTCGGTGACGTCGGACACGCGATCCAGCGCTTCGCCGAAGCGCAGCGTTTCTCGGTGGTGCGCGAGTACTGTGGCCACGGAATTGGGCAGGTCTATCACGAGGACCCGCAAGTGCTGCACTACGGCGAACCGGGTACCGGCCTGCGCCTGGTGCCGGGCATGACCTTCACCGTCGAGCCGATGATCAACGAGGGCAGCCGCCATACGCGCCTGCTGCCCGACGGCTGGACCGTGGTCACCCGCGACCAGAAGCTGTCCGCCCAGTGGGAGCACACGATCGCGGTCACCGAAGATGGCTTCGAGGTGCTGACCCTGATTCCCGGGGACGGTCCACCTCGATGACGCGGCTTGCCGCACCCGCCGACGCCCATCGCTGGTGGCCGGTGGATGCGGCCGGTATGCAGGCGCTCAACGCGCCGCGCGGTATCCGCGAGGCGGTCGAGCGTGCCGATCAGGCACTGACTGCGGCACTGCGCGGCGGCCTGCCGATCGAGCAGCTGGTGATGCTGCGGGCATGGGTGATCGAGCAGGCAGTCCTGCACCTGTGGCAGCGCCTGGTCGGTGCCCACGCAGGAGTGGCACTGGTTGCCGTCGGCGGATTCGGGCGCGGCGAGTTGCACCCGCGCTCGGATGTCGATTTGCTGGTGCTGGTGGGCGAACGCCGCAATCCTGATTTGCTGTCGGCGCTCGAGCGCTTCTTCGCAGCACTCTGGGACGAGGGCCTGGCGATCGGCCATGCCGTGCGCAGCGTGGCCGAGTGCGAGGAGGCAGCACGCACCGACCTGACGGTCATCACCAATCTGATCGAGGATCGCCTGATTGCCGGCGCGCACGAGCTGCACGCCGACATGCGCCACGCCCTGCGTCCCCCGCTGGTGTGGCCAGTGGATCAGTTCGCCGCCGGCAAGCGCGCTGAACAGCAGGCGCGTCATGCGCGCTACAACGACACCGCTTACAACCTCGAGCCCAATCTGAAGGATGGGCCTGGCGGGTTGCGCGACCTGCAGACCGTGATCTGGGTCGCGCGTCGGCAGCTGGGTCTTGCCAGCTATGAAGCCCTGCGCGATGCCGGGCTGCTCAGCGTCGAGGAGTACACCGCCCTGCTCGACGCGCGCGGCACGCTGTGGCGGATCCGCTGGGCGCTGCATCTGCTGGCGCGCCGCGGCGAGGAACGTCTGGTATTCGAGTACCAGCGCGAGCTTGCGCAATGGTTCGGACTACGCGACGAGCATGCGCAGAATCTTGCCGTCGAGCAGTTCATGCAGGGCTACTACCGGGCAGCAATGACGGTCGAGAAGCTCAATGAAAGGCTGTTGCAACGACTCGACGAGCAGCGCGAGACGCCGGACGGTGCCGCAGTCGAGGCCCTCGACGACGAGTTCCGCGCGGTCGGATCGTTTCTCGATCTGCGCGACCCGCAGCTGTTCGAGCAGAACCCGGCGGCGATCCTGCGCGCATTCTCCATCCTGCTCGATCGTCCCGACCTGCGCGGCCTGCACTCGAACCTGCTCGCGCGGCTCGACGCGGTGCTGCCGGGACTCGATGAGGCCTTCCGGCGCGATCCGCAGGCCAACACGGTGTTCCTTGCGATCATCCGTCACCCGGGCGCGGTCGCCGAGGTGCTGCAGCGGATGAGCCGCTACGGTGTGCTGGGGCGCTTCCTGCCCGCATTCGGCAAAGTCGCCGGGCGCATGCAGTACGACCTGTTCCATGTTTATACGGTCGACCAGCACACGCTGTTCGTGATCCGCAACATCCGCCAATACGGCGATCCGGCGAGCGCTGCGACCCTGCCGCTGGCGCATGAGCTTTACGCGCGGCTGCGCAAGCCGGAACTGCTGCTGCTGGCCGGCATTTTCCACGACATCGCCAAGGGTCGCGGCGGCGACCATTCCGAACTCGGTGAAGCCGACGCGCGCGAGTTCTGCACCCGCATCGGGCTGACCGCGCCCGACGCCGACCTGGTCGGCTGGCTGGTGCGCCAGCATCTGACCATGTCGGTCACCGCGCAGAAACAGGACATCACCGATCCGCGCGTGGCGCACCGTTTCGGTGGCATCGTGGCCGACATCGAGCGCCTGGATCACCTGTACCTGCTGACCGTGGCCGATATCCGCGCGACCAGCCCGAAGTTGTGGAACTCGTGGAAGGATCGCCTGCTCGCCGAGCTCTACCAGGCCACGCACTACGTGCTTGCGCGCGGGCTCGATCACCCGTTGCACGCGAGCGAGCGGATCGCCGAGGCGCGCGCGGCCTCGCTGGGCCTGTTGGCCGGCTGCGGTCTCGAGCAGCCGCGCATCGAGGCGTTGTGGGCCGAGTTTCCCGACGACAGCTTCCTTCGCTACACGCCCGACCAGATCGCATGGCAGACGCGCGCGATCCTCGCCGCCGGGCGCACCGGCTTGCCGGTGGTCACCGTGCGTCGCGCGCCCGAACGCGGAACTACCGAACTGTTCGTCTATTCCGAGGACCGCGACGGCCTGTTTGCCAGCATCACCGCCGTGATCGACCGCATGCAGCTCAACGTGGTGGATGCGCGCATCGTCACCTCGGGTGCGGGCCATACTCTGGACAATTTCCAGCTGCTCGAGGAAGACGGCAGTCCGATCACCGAAGCGGCACGCGAGAACCAGCTGGTTGCGCGCCTGCGCGATGAGCTGTCGAACGAGGTGCTGGCCCTGCGCCCGGCACGGCGCGCGGCGACCCGGCAGCAAAAGCAGTTCCACGTGCCGCTGCAGATTCAGTTCGATTTCTCCGCAGCGGGTCGCACCCAGCTGGCCCTGGTGTGCTCGGACCGACCTGGTTTGCTGGCGCATGTCGCCAGTGCATTGCGCGAGTGCGGGCTTCGCGTGCACGATGCGCGTATCGCGACCTTCGGCGAGCGGGTCGAGGACTTCTTCGAGCTGACCGACCACGATGATCGCGCGCTCAACGCGACCCAGCTCGACGCATTGCGAGAAGCACTGCGTCGCCACATCGACAGTCAATCTGGCGCCGGGGGCGCCGAACCCCGACATGACGTCCAGCACGCTTGAACAACTGATCGACGATGCCTTCGCGCGGCGCGAATCGCTCACCACCGAAGAGATCCGCGACCGCGTGGAGCCCGCGGTCAACCAAGCCCTGGCGCTGCTCGAAAGCGGCCAGCGGCGGGTCGCCGAAGCCGATGCGTCAGGCCAGTGGAACGTGCAGCAGTGGCTGAAGAAAGCCGTGCTGCTGTCGTTTCGCCTGCGCGGCAACCGGGTGATGGGCGGCGCCCCGGCGCCTTACTACGACAAGGTTCCGCTCAAGTACGAGGACTGGGACGAGGCGGCATTCCGCGCCGGTGGTGCGCGCGTGGTGCCCGGCGCGATCGTGCGCCGCGGCGCCCATATCGGGCACGACGTGGTGCTGATGCCGAGCTTCGTCAACATCGGCGCCCATGTTGGTGCGCGCACCATGGTCGATACCTGGGCCACGGTCGGATCCTGCGCGCAGATCGGTGCCGACGTGCATCTGTCCGGCGGCGCCGGTATCGGTGGCGTGCTCGAGCCGCTGCAGGCGGGCCCGACCATCATCGAGGATGGTTGTTTCGTCGGCGCGCGTTCGGAGGTCGTCGAGGGCGTGATCGTCGAGCGCGGATCGGTGATCGGCATGGGTGTGTTCATCGGCCAGAGCACGCGCATCTACGATCGCGCGACCGGGCAGATCCACTACGGCCGCGTGCCCGCTGGCAGCGTGGTGGTGTCCGGCTCGCTGCCGGCGGCCGATGGCAGCCATTCGCTGTACTGCGCGGTGATCGTCAAACAGGTCGACGCGAAGACACGCTCGAAGACCTCGATCAACGAACTGCTGCGCGCCTAGCCCGTCGGATCCCCAAGACCTGCGCATGTCCACCACACTCTACGGTCTGCCCAAGTGCTCCACCTGTGCCAAGGCGCAGGGCTGGCTGCGCAAGTTCGACATCCCCTTCGAGTTCATCGACTACCGCGAGCGGCGCATCGCACCGGAGCTGCTCAAGGACTGGGCAGCACAGCTCGGCGGCTGGGATTCGCTGATCAATCGCGCCTCCACTACCTGGCGCGAACTGCCGGGCGCGCGCAAGCAACCGGCCAGCGCGCCCGAATTCCTGCTGCTGCTCAAGGAGTATCCGACCCTGCTCAAGCGGCCGGCGCTGGACCATCAGGGTCGCCTTAAGCTGGGTTTCACCGACAAGCTGTACAAGTCGGTGTTCGGTCTCTGAATCAGGCGCGCGCATGGACGAGTTGCTGTCGCTGACCATCGACCTGTGTCGCCGCGCTTCGGTGACGCCGGATGATGCCGGCTGTCAGGCGCTGATCGGCGCACGCCTGCGGGCGGCCGGCTTCGAGATCGAGTCTCTGCGGCATGGCGCGGTCGATAACCTGTGGGCGACCCACGGCAATGGTGCGCCGGTGCTGGTGTTCCTTGGCCATACCGACGTGGTGCCGAGCGGGCCGCCGGAACGCTGGTCGTCGCCGCCATTCGAACCTGTGGTGCGCGATGGCCAGCTGTACGCGCGCGGCGCTGCCGACATGAAGGGCAATGTCGCTGCGATGGCGCTGGCGCTGGCCGATTTCGTCACAGCGCACCCGACCCATCGCGGAACGCTGGGCCTGTTGCTGACCAGCGACGAGGAAGGTCCTGCGCTCGATGGAGTGCGCCGGGTGGTCGAGGAATTCCAGCGCCGTGGCCAGCGCATCGACTGCTGCGTGGTCGGCGAGCCGAGCGCCAAGACCGACCTGGGCGACGTGATCCGGGTCGGGCGCCGCGGATCGCTGCATGGGCATCTCACGGTGCTGGGTGTGCAGGGCCATGTGGCCTATCCGCAGATTGCGGTCAACCCCATTCATCGCGTGGCGCCAGCGCTCGCAGAACTCGCCGCACGCCTCTGGGATTCTGGCAACGCGCTGTTTCCGCCGACTACTTTCCAGATATCGAATATTCATGCGGGCGCTGGCGCGCTCAACGTGGTGCCGGGTGAGCTTGCGCTGGATTTCAACTTCCGCTTCGGCACCGCGTCCACCGCCGAGGGCCTGATGCAGGCCGTGGAAGCGGTGCTGGTGCGCCATGAACTCGACTACCGCATCCAGTGGGAGCTTTCCGGCGCGCCTTTCGCGACCCCGCAGGGACCGCTGACGGAGGCGGTGCGCGCGGCGATCCGCGAGGTCACCGGCATCGAGGCGGTCGCCGATACCGGCGGCGGAACCTCGGACGGTCGGTTCATTGCGCCGCTTGGCGCACAGGTAGTCGAGGTCGGGCCGGTCAATGCCAGCATCCACAAGATCGACGAGCACGTGCGTGTCGACGACCTCGCGCGGCTGCGTCGTATTCACCGCGGTGTGATCGAGCGCTTGTTGCTGGACTGAAGTCGCCCCGCGCGGCAGGAGTGCAATGTATCGTGGGCGAGCAGCTGGACTGGAACGATTTGCGCTTTTTCCTCGCCATCGCGCGGGCCGGCACCCTTGCCGGGGCCGCGCAGACCCTGGGTGTGAACCACTCCACCGTGTTCCGGCGCCTGAACGCCTTCGAGGAGCGGCTCGGCGTGCGCCTGTTCGAACGCTTGCCGGAAGGCTATGTGCCGACCTCGGAAGGCGACGAGATCCGCCGCCACGCCGAGGCGGTCGATGATTCGATCAATACCTTGGCGCGCACTGTCGCCGGGCGCGACTATCGCCTGTCCGGGCGCATCCGATTGACCACTGCGGCCAGCTTGGCCAGCGACTACATCGCCGGCTATCTGCTGCAGTTCCGCCACAGTCATCCGGACATCACGGTCGAAATCGCCACCGGCGATCACGATTTCGACCTGACCCGTCGCGAGGCCGATGTGGCGCTGCGCGCGACGCAAAGCCCGCCGGAGTTCCTGGTCGGTCGCAAGCTGCTCGAATTGCCGTGGTACATCTGCGCCGGCCGCGAAAGCCTGGCCCGCCACGGAACGCCGACGGGCATGGACGATCTCGGTCGCTTTCCGCTGATCGGCGCCGATGACAGCATGGTTCGGCTGCCGCCTTTCGCATGGCTGCGGCGCAATTTTCCCGAGCGGCAGTTCGTCGCGCGCGCCAACGATCTGGGCACCATGCGCGCGCTCACGCTGGCCGGCATGGGTTTGACGGTGATGCCGGGCGATCAATACTGCACCGACCTCATGCACCTGTTTCCGCTCGATCCGGCATTCAGCGGCCAGCTGTGGCTGCTGACCCACCCGGATCTGCGGCATGTCGCACGGATCCGGGCTTTCATGGACTTCCTCGCCGAGTCGATCCGCGCCGATCCGCGCCTGTTGCCGCGCGCAATCGTGGCATCGGTCGCGCCCGGCGGC
>JBBRFN010000133.1:0-7209 GCA_038224265.1 Lysobacterales bacterium | reverse complement strand
CGAAGGAAACATCCGCTGCGCTGCGCGCTCTTGGCTGGCGCATGACGCCGGCGGACCTGTATAGCGGCACGCATGTGATCCAGGTCACACCGCAAGGACTCGTCGGCGGCGCCGATCCCCGCGTGGAGGGCAAGGCTGTGGTGCTACCGGCGGCACGATAAGCGCCGGTCAGCTGCACGGCCTCGCCAGCTTGCCGAAAAGTCGAGGGACGCAAGCACCTCGCGCCGCCACCCCATCCTCGCACCGCCACCCCATCCTCGCACCGCCACCCCATCCTTGCACCGCCACCTCATCCTTGCACCGCCACCTCATCCTTGCACCGCCACCTCACCCTTGCACCGCCACCTCATCCTTGCACCGCCACCTCATCCTCGAACCGCCACCCCATCGTCGTAGGGCAGGTCGTCCCGACCTGCCATCACGGTCACCGCAACAGCGGTCAATGCGATTCGAAGCCCGGCACACCGCGACCGACATAGAACCTTGCCTAAAGCAATGCGTGGTCCGACCCTTCCCCGACCAGCCTCAGGGCAACCGCGCTTCGTCATGTTCGCGCAGGCGCAAGGTGCTAGCGTATCCACTGGCGGTGCGTGACAGGGTGCGTGGACTCAGCTCCAAGGCACTGCGAGGCGACGCCAGTTTCGCCCGCACCACGCGTTGTACGGACGCCGCTATCCGACAGGGGACGGTTCTCGCAGCAGCCGAGCCAAGCTGCCGCGATTCGCTTCTCAACCAGGAGGCCTGCCATGCCGCATTCGTCGCCCACAAACCTGCTCAGATTGCTACTGCTGTCGGCGCTGATCGCGCCAGCGTGCGCGTTCGCGCAAACCGCGTTCGTCGGAAACCTCACGGGTGCGCAGGAGGTGCCGCCCGTGGTGACCGCAGCGAGGGGCTTTGGTCGCGTGACGTTGAGCGCGGACGAGACCACGATCAACGTATCGCTGGATTTTTCCGGCCTGGGCAGCAACGAAAGTCTGGCGCATATCCATGGCCCTGCGGCGGTCGGCGCGAACGCTGCTCCCATATTCAATCTCGATCCGGCACCGGCCATCGGCACGCCCGCGGCAACCATCAGCAATCTTTCATTCGCGGTGACGCCCGCCCAAGTAGCGGATCTGCGCAACGGGCTTTGGTACTTCAATGTGCATTCAGACCTTAACGGCGGCGGCGAGATCCGCGGGCAGATCGGTCCTGCCGCCAGCTATCGCGGCGACTTGAACGCGGCGCAGGAAGTTCCGACCAATGCGTCCACGGCTACCGGGGTCGGGCTGGCCAGTTTGAATCTGGCCGAAGACCAGTTGGTGGCATCAGTGAGCTGGAGCGGCCTGGGCAGCGGGCAAACATTGGCGCACATCCACGGACAACGCATGATCGGCGAGAACGGCGGCGTTCTGTTCAACCTCGATCCCGCGCCTGCGGTTGGCGGCACCACCGGCACCACCGGGGACGTGTTCTTCGCAATCACCCCGGCCCAGGTTGCGCAGCTGAAGGCCGGGCTTCACTACTTCAACGTGCATTCGATGCTGTTTGGCGGCGGTGAAATCCGCGGGCAGTTGGTGCCACCCGGCGCCACCATACTGACCGCGCGCCTGGACGGCGGCCAGGAGGTACCACCGGTCGCCACCACGGCAACGGGCCTGGGTCAGGTAGTGCTGAATGCAGCGCGCGATCAGATCATCGCGTCGGCCAACTATAGTGGTCTGAGCAGCGCGCAAACGCTGACGCATATTCATGGCCCGGCGCCGCTTGGGGTGTCCGCTGGCGTGTTGTTCAACCTCGACCCCGCGCCGGCACAGGGCGGAACCACCGGGCGCTTCGATGGCATTTCGTTTGCGATCACTCCGGCGCAGGCGACCGACCTCGAAAGCGGGCTGCACTACTTCAACGTGCATTCGATGACCAACGGCGGCGGCGAGATTCGTGGGCAGATCACGTCGCTGGACAGAATATTCGCGAATGACTTCGAGTAGCCTTGGTCGGGACACGGGGCCGTATGCCGATCGCAGAGCGGCTCAGGCACTGAAACGCGCTTGAACCGATGCCTGCCCGGCTCGGTGCCGCTGGACCTGTCCGGCGGCACCAGAGCTGTGCGCTCCGCTCAGGGCGACATGAAGCCCAGATCGCTGGTCGCGAAGTTGCCGATCGATGGAAAGATCGCCGCCAGCGCGCTGCTGTCGGTGACTCCCATCCAGCGGGCCAGGGTGGACGCAACCTGATCGACAGCGGTCGTGGGAATGTACTGGCCGCGACTGAAGCTCCAGTCCTTGTTCGCATTGTCGTCGGCGTTGACCACCAGCTTCGGATAGGTTCCGTAAAGTTGGTTGCCACGCACCGCATCGCCCATGACCAGCAGGTTGCCGCCCCAGGCGTGATCCGATCCCGAGCCGTTGCCGGTCAGGGTGCGCGCGAACTCGGACATGCTGAAGGTGGTGACCTGGCCGCGCGCACCGATCTCGCCCAGCGCAGTCCAGAATGCGCCCATCGCCTGGTTGACGCCGGCGAGCAATCCGCCGTGTCCGGTGCTTGCCACCGCGCCGCCGGTGAACATCCCGGTGTGCAGATCGAAGCCGCCCGCACGCACGTAGTACACCTGACGCTGTGCGCCCAGCGAGTTGCGGCTGATCTTGATCATGCGCGCAACCATGCGCAACTGATCGGCGAGCGAGTTACCCGCCGGAAAGATCGTGGTCACGTTGCCGCTGCCATCGGTGGCATTCGCCAATGCGGCGATGCTCTCGCCGACGGCAAGCGAGCGGCGCGCGACGGCAGAATATTCGCTGGTAAAAAGATGCGTCTGCGTATCGGCGAGCAACGAGTCCAGCAATGCGCGGCGCGCATCGTTGTTGTTGTTGCCCACACTGCCCGCAGTGTAGTTGTCGATCAGGTCCGCACCTGCGGAGGAAAGCTGATACGGCATGATCTGATCGCCGATCAGGAACCGCGCAGCCCCCGCTACCGATAGCGTCGGCGAGAGTCCATTCGACAGCACGGCCGCGCCGGTGGCCTTGGCCACTCGGCCGCCCCAGCCGAACCGCGCGGCCGGGCTGCTGCCGGATCCCAGTCCGATCTGCCACAGCAGCTCCTGGTCGTTATGCGAAAAAAGCTGCGGCGGCCGCGGCGCGCCGCTGTTGTACTCGGTTTTCGTCACCGGCCGGATCAGGGTTCCCACATTGCACACGGCCGCAACCTTGCCTTGATTGAACAGACTGTGCAGACCGGCATGGTTCTGGGCGTTGCCAGAATTGGTCGCGACGAAATCGGCGTGCGCCGGATGCAGGCCGAAGGCGCTGGTCTGGTTGATCGGGTTGACCGGCAGCAGATCGTTGAATGCCAACGCCAGGCCCGCTGTGTTGGTGCCGCTGTAGACCCCACCGCGCGTGGCGCGATAGGTGTCGTAGCGGCTCCCCGACGCCTCGCTGTCGCGCGGGACGATCCAGTTGAACGAGTCGTTCGCTCCACCCAGATACACACAGACCAGCGCGCGATAGCCGCCCGTAGACTGCGCATATGCGCGCGGCAACAGAGCCAGCTGCGGCAGCAGGCTGGCAACCGAGCCGGCGGCAAAAGCGCCACCGAGTTTCTTGATGAACGCGCGGCGTCGTTGATTGGCCATGTAGTCCATGGTCGGCTCCTGGATTAGATTTGAACGACGAACTCGGGCGAGATCGATATCAGGTGGATCATGTTGAGAACCTTGCGCCGGTGTTCGGCGCCGGCCAGTCCTGAATTGAGCGTGTTGGCCAGCCGCGAGCGCATGCTCGCGCTCATCCGGCCGTACAACAGCCGCTGGTTGAGCGCCTCGACCAATGCGGCGTGATCGGTTGGGATCGCATCGAGGGCCGCGGGAGGAATATAGGCATTGCCGGTGGGCACCGAAAACGTGGTCGTGGTGGCGTTGGTGATCGTGTAGCCGGAAAAAATCCGGCGCCACAACTCGTCCGACATCGCGATGAACGTGGACTCGTCGAGAATCTGGAATTCAGGCGAGAACAGTCCCGCGCTGGCGATCGCGCCTGGCTGCTGATAGTCGGGTTCATAGAAGTTGAACACCGTTTGCGCACCCAGCGGTCGCTGTCCGAAGCCGCGCTCGGGGGTGGTCATGCCGTTGCCGCCATTGCTGCCGGCGGAAACCGCGAATGCGCGCCAGATCGCGGTCAGGCGCAGGATCGGTTCGCGCAGCTTGCCGAAGCTCGCCGCCGGGGTCTGCGACCTGGCCTCCGGATCGAGCAGGATTGCGCTGACCACGGCGCCGAGGTTGCCGCGCACGCCGCTGCCGTCGTCTTCGAACACCGCGGCTACGCGATCGATGTAGCCACGCGAAGGATTGCTGGTAGTCAGACGCTGGATCAACTGCCGCGACATGAAGGGCGGCACATTGGGATGCAAGAACAGCGAGTTCACCAGCGTGTCGAATTGGGTTTCGCAGTAGTCGATGCAGGTCTGCTGATCGGCACCGGTAGTTCCCGTGTGGCAGGCGACGTTGCTGGGCTGGATGGTAATTCCCGCCAGCAGGGTCTTGCGATCGTTGGGAGCGGGGAGCACGGCGTAGGCGTTGGCCGCAGTCGCGGAGCGTCCGCTGTCGGTGTAGCGCGGATAGCAGACCATCGGCGCGTATCCATCGGGGTGGATCAACGCGGTGACGGTGCCGGGAACGGCGTAGCGGCTGGGTGTGGAGAAGAATACAATGGTGGAGAAGTTGCAGCCGGTACCGCTGCATCCGCCGCAGTTGCGTGCCAGATTGATCCCACCGACCGTTGTGGGTCCCGAGCACTGGTAGGAAAAGCCGGTCAGCACCTTGGCGGTGTTGGAAATCAGCTCCTGCGAATACGTCGCAAGTGGTTGGCCACCACCCAGTATCGGCGTGAAGTCGCGATTGCGCTCGATCAATCCGATCGAAAACAGCTGCATGACTTCGCGTGCGTAGTTCTCGTCGGGCTGGATCAGGCTGGGGACCAGCGTGCCGCCGGCGGCGACCGTCCAGTCGGTCTTGAGGTTGCGCAGATGGGTCAGGTAACTGCCCATCATCGGGCTGCGACTGACCTCGCGCAGCAGGGTGCGATAGTTGCCGAACGCATTGCGCAGCAGGATGTCGTTGTATTCGGCAACGCCGATCGGGTTGTCGTCGAGAACGCCGACATCGGAGAGCACCAGGATCTGCGACAAGGCATAGCCAACACGTTGGCGCAGCTGGTCGGGGGCATTGAGCGCGCTGGCGAACCAGTTTTGCATGCGCACGGCGCGATAGGCCGGTGCATTCAGCGGATTGGCCGATACCAATGCGGCGACTTGCTGCTCGAGCAGCGGCCGAGCCAAGGTCGGCGACAAGGTCTTCTGCCGATCGATCCACCCTTTGTAGCCCAACTGGCGAACGCTGCTGGTATCTGCTGGCGTTGGACCAAAGGTGGCCTGCGTCAGAAAGCGCGCGGCCAGCGCATCCGTGCCGGGGCCGCAGTCGCTGCCGGTGAGCCCGGTCAGACGCGTCATGCTCAGCGAACCGCTGCCGAAGCCCGGTTGCGTGCTGTTCCAGCTCCAGTTCGCGTTGTTGGCATCGATCGCGCGGAAGGTCAGCGTGCCCCACGGTTGCGACACCACGTTCGATGTGTTGAAGCTGGGGGGAAAGTCGGCACCGCTGGTGATCGATGCGCTGAGTGTGGCGCTGGCGCCCTGGATCGGGCCGGCTGCGGTAATCCAGCGCTGCTCGCCATTGAGATACGTGTACCAGATTGCAACCAGGGTTCGATTGGGCGCCGCCCCGATCACTTCGGTGATCGCGCCGTGCCCACTCTGCGCGGGATCGAACCAGGTGCCCGAGTGACAGGATGCGATCTGGTTGCTGGTCGGATCAAAGGTCGCGGCGGGTTGGGTCAGCCGCTGGATGGGCATCTGCCCGCTGCTGAAACCCGGGTAGTTGGTGGTCCAGAGCGCCGTACCTGAATCGCGATTGTTCATCCGCAGGGTCAGCTCGCCCCACGGCTGCTGCGTTACCGATGCGGGCGTGAATCGCGGCGGAAAGTCGCCACCGGTCGAGATCGACAGGGGTACGCGGGCCTCGTTGCCAGTGGCGGGCCCGACGCCGTAAAGCCAGCGCTGCTTGCCGCCCTGATAGGCGAACCACGTCACCACGACCAGCGGTGTACCACCGCCATCGATGTGCTCGACTGCGAACCCGTGACCGCTCTGCGCGGGGTCGAAGAAGGTGCCGCTGAGGTCGGGACCGACGGCGTAGGCGGCTTTCGGCAGGGCGTCGACGGACTCCTTGGCGATGCCAAGCGTGCTCACGCAGCCCAGGGCGATGGACAGGCAAGCCAGCGTCGCGATCATCCATCCGCGGCTGCTGTGCGCGGGTTCGATTGCTCCTCCGGGCCCGGGCGCGACACACGCGGAGTCGCCCGATGATGACGGGACCGAAATCGGGCAGGTAGTCATGGCAGCATTTTCCCCAGATCGAGCCGTACCACCTTGCGCAACACGCAGGCGGCGTGAAGTTGCCGTTCTAACGCAGAGATTCCAGTGAATCCTTGAACACAAAGGCACGCGGAATCGGATCTTCACCGGGCTCACCGAGCGCCCCTTGTTCGATCCAATCGTAGACCATGCCCTGAACATCTTCCGGCAAACGCCCGTCAGGCGGTGGCATGGGTTGCCCAACAGCCGGCGCGCTACAGCCGATCTTCTGGTACAGCAAGCTCGCCGCTGCATTCCCGGGCACGACGCGCATCGCGTCGCCCTGGGTGCTCTGTTGGCCAACCAGGTAGTAGATGGCCAGCTGACGGCTCGAGAAGTCCAGCACCGCTGCGGGCGCCGCACCCAGATGACAGCCGCTGGTGCAGCCGCCGCGATCGTTGAGTGCCTGCCACACCTGGTCCCAGCGGACATTGAGATTGATCGGCCGGCCGGCGATCGGGTCGCAGCCTCGATCGATCGGAGGGCCGCTGCCAACGCCCGTGCCCGGATCGCCATCGGGGTTCGGATCGGGATTCGGTTCGTCGTCGCGACTGCGCTCGCAGTGCAACTGATCGGCGCCCGAGTGCGCCTTGCAATAGACCAAGCTTGCCTGGGGCAGCGCGCCGACATCGGGGATCGGCCAGGCGATTCCCAGCAGGCAGACCAGACCGATTGGAAGCGCTCGCGACATGTGCTTGTGGTGCGTTGGTTTTGTAACCGTTGGGCAGTCTAACGCAGCGCATCGACATTGGTTGACAGGCCGGA
>JBBRFN010000132.1:0-7288 GCA_038224265.1 Lysobacterales bacterium | reverse complement strand
TACGAAAGCCGCTGGAAAGCACCGTAGTGACGAGCGCGCCTGCTGAACGCTCGTCGTCCCTGCACATGCGCAGATTAAGCGACGTGTGCTGGCGCAGCGGTGCGAAAGGCGCTGGATTCCCGCCTGCGCGGGAATGACGGGCTCGGGTGTTGGTGCGAAAGGCGCTGGATTCCCGCCTGCGCGGGAATGACGGGATCGGGTGCAGCGGCCAGGAACTGGTGCTTTGCTCCTGCGCTGCATCGGCCTGCAGTTGGCGCTTGCGTTCCCGCTCACCGGCCATTGATCGTAGTTCAGCTCTATCCGCGTTCAACCAGATTCGCAGCCACCAGCTCCTTGACCAGCTTCGCCGCCAGCGTCGCGGTGATACCGCTGCTATCGCGTGCGGGCAGCACCTCGACCACGTCGGCACCCACCCACGCCACCGGCAGACGCTGCAGCAGCCGGATCACTTGCCGCGGCTGCAGCCCCCCGGATTCGGGATGCGCCACACCCGGCGCGAACGCGGGATCGAAGCCATCGATGTCGATCGAGATGTACAGCGGGGCAACCAGGCTGGCCGGATCGAAATCCGCGATCGCATCGGGGCCGAACTGCAGCACGTTCCAGCGTTGTGCCATGACGCGCTGCGGCGGCGTGTTGGCGCGGATGCCCAGCTGGATCAGCACAGCGATCAGCCCTTCTTCGAGTCCACGCGCAAACGGCGATGCGTTGCTGAAGCGGCGGCCATCGAGCTCCGGATACAGGTCCGGATGGGCATCGATATGCACGACGTTCAGCGGGCCGTGGCGGCGCGCGGCCGCGCGCAGCAAGGGCAGCGTCACGCTGTGATCGCCACCGATGGCCAGCACCGGGCCCTCGACCGAGGCCTGTTCGGCCGCCAGCTGGATCGCCGCCAGCGCTTGCGCTTCGTCATGCGGCAGTTCGGCATCGCCGCAGTCGATCAGCGCGGCCAGCGCATCGCGACCTGATTCGGCATGCCCGTTTCCGGCCGCACTGTGCAGTCGGGCGCGCACGGCCGCCGGCCCCGCCGCGGCACCGCGTTCAAACGACGAACCGCCATCCCAAGGCACACCGAGCAGGGCAATCATCGTGGTTCCCATACGCGACCGAACATGCCCGAAGTATGGCAAACCGCGCCGCCCCACACCCACTTCACCGCCAGCAGCGACAATGGTCCATGCCCGAGCCTGCCCTGATCGAACTGCGCCCTGAGGGGCTGTACTGCGCCGCCGGCGATTTCCACATCGATCCGTGGCGACCGGTGCCACGGGCGGTGATCACCCACGGACATTCCGACCATGCGCGCAGCGGTTCAGCGCACTATTTTGGTACGCGCAGCGGTCTGGGCCTGCTGCACGCGCGCCTCGGCGCGAATGCCAGCATCGACGCGCTCGACTACGGCGCGCAGATCGCGCTCGGGGCCACCCGAGTCAGCCTGCATCCGGCCGGGCATATCCTCGGCTCGGCGCAGGTGCGCGTCGAGCATGCAGGTCAGGTGTGGGTGGTCACCGGCGACTACAAGCGCGATCCGGACCCGACCTGCGCGCCGTTCGAACTGCTGCCCTGCGACACCCTGATCACCGAGGCCACCTTCGCTCTGCCCGTATACACCTGGCCCGGCGCCGAGCAGGTCACGCGCGAGGTGATCGCATGGTGGGACCTCTGCGCGGCGCGGCGGGTGCCGGCGGTGCTGTTTTGCTATGCGCTGGGCAAAGCGCAGCGGCTGCTTGCGGAGCTGGCGCTGCGCGTGGACCGGCCGGCGTACCTGCACGGCGCGATGGTCGAGTTGGTACAGCGCTATCGTGATGCTGGCGTGGCGATGCTGCACACCGAGGCAGTCAGCGAATCTGCGAAGGGTCGCGACTTCGCCGGCGCCCTGATCCTGGCGCCACCATCAGCCGAGGGCACGCCGTGGATGCGCCGCTTCCGCGACGCCTCGACCGCATTCGCCTCCGGCTGGATGCGCGTACGCGGCAACCGGCGTCGACGCGGGCATGATCGCGGCTTCGTGTTGTCCGACCACGCCGACTGGCCAGCACTGGTAGCGACCGCGCGCGAGTGCGGCGCACGGCGCATACTGGCCACCCACGGCAATACCGACGCCTATGTGGCCTGGCTGCGCGAACAGGGCATCGATGCCGCGCCCTTGCGAACGCCGTTCGGCAGCGAAGAGAGCGCACCCGCGTGAAGGCGTTCGCCGCGCTGTATGCCGAGCTCGACGCCAGCACCGCGACGCGCGACAAGGTGGCGGCAATGGCAGCGTACTTCGCGCACGCTGCGGCCGCCGATGCGGCGTGGGCGCTGTGGTTTCTTGCCGGCGAGCGCCTCAAGCGCATCGCAGGCTCGGCGCTGTTGCGTGAACTGCTCGGGCGCGCCAGCGGCTATCCCGCGTGGTTGGTGGAAGAAAGCTACGCCCACGTTGGCGATCTGGCCGAGACGATCACCCTGCTGACCCACGGCGATCCGCAGGGCGTGCCGGAACGGCCGCTGCATGCATGGGTGGCGGCGCTGCGCGAGTTGCCCACGCTGGCGCCGGAGGTGCGCGACCAGCGCATCCTGGACTGGTGGAAAACCCTCGGCGACGAGCAGCGCCATGTGCTCAACAAACTGCTGACCGGCAGCCTGCGGGTCGGCGTCGCGCAGCGACTGGTGGTGCTCGCGATCGCACAGGCCTTCGATTTACCCGCCGACCGCATCGCGCAGCGCCTCGCCGGCAGTTGGGAGCCGACGCCGGATTCATGGGCACGCCTGACGGCGGATGCTGCCACCGACGACGACCGCAGCGACCAGCCCTACCCTTTCTTCCTGGCCTCGGCGCTGGAGCAGCCGGCACCAGCGCTTGGAACATGCACCGCATGGCTTGCCGAATGGAAGTGGGATGGCATTCGCGCGCAACTGATACGGCGCGGCGACGCGGTCGCTGTGTGGTCGCGCGGCGAGGAACGCCTCGACGGTCGCTTTCCGGAGATCGAGCGCGCCGCCCTGGCGCTGCCCGGCGGTTGCGTGCTCGATGGCGAGATTCTCGCCTGGCGCGATGGCCGGCCGCTGCCGTTCAACCTGCTGCAGAAGCGCATCGGGCGCCTGCGGCCCGGGGCGCGCTCGCTCACCGAGGCTCCGGTCGCGTTCGTGGCCTACGATCTGCTGGAGTTCGATGGTATCGATCGGCGCGCACTGCCACTGGACGAGCGCAAACGGCTGCTCGGCATCGCGCTGCAGGACGCGGCGAATCCCAACGTGATACTGGCCTCTCCCACCATCGACGCCGACGACTGGCAGACTCTGATCGCCGCACGTGAGCAAGCCCGGATGCAGGGCGTCGAAGGCCTGATGCTCAAGCGTCGCGACTCGGCCTATCAAACAGGCCGCCGGCGCGGCGACTGGTACAAGTGGAAGGTTTCGCCCTTCACCCTCGATGCGGTGCTGATCTACGCGCAAGCCGGTCACGGTCGGCGTTCGAACCTGTACACCGACTACACCTTCGCGGTGTGGGACGGCGCGACCCTGGTGCCGGTGGCGAAGGCTTATTCCGGCCTCGACGATGCAGAAATCGCGCGGCTGGACCGCTGGATCCGCGCGCATACGCGCGAGCGCTTCGGCCCGGTGCGCTCGGTCGAGCCGCTGCAGGTGTTCGAGCTGGCGTTCGAGGGGATCGCGCGCTCGACGCGGCACAAGTCCGGCGTGGCGGTGCGCTTTCCGCGCATCCTGCGCTGGCGCGAGGACAAGCCTGCCGCAGAGGCCGATCGCTTGCAGACGCTGCAGTCCATGGCCAGCGCAAGCGCGTGAGCATGGCGCACGACCACGCGCGCTACAGCGCGGCACTGGCGCAGATCGAATCGTGGTTCGTTCAGCGCGGCTGGGTACCTGCGGACTTCCAACGCGAGGTCTGGGCGCACTGGCGCGCAGGTCGCAGTGGCTTGATCCATGCCCCCACCGGCAGCGGCAAGACGCTGGCTGCATGGGGCGGCCCGGTACTCGCGGCTTTGGCGCGGCAGGCTGCAGATCCGACGCCGTCGCGGCCACCACCGAAGCGGCGCCGCGTGTCGCCGCGGCCGCTGCGCGTACTTTGGGTCACGCCGCTGCGTGCGCTGGCGGCCGATACGCACGCCAACATCGCACAGTTCGCGCAGGACTTAGGGCTCGACTGGCATGTGCTGCGCCGCACCGGCGACAGCGGCAATGCAGAGCGCGCGCGACTGGCGCGCGGCGAGGCCGATGCGCTGGTCACCACGCCGGAATCGCTGTCGCTGATGCTCAGCTACGCCGATGCGAGCGAACGCTTTGCCGCGCTCGATGCGGTGATCGTCGACGAATGGCATGAACTGCTGGGCAGCAAACGCGGTGTGCTGCTGGAGCTGGCGCTGGCGCGCCTGCGCGGAATCGCCAGCGCCGGCGCGCGCACGCTGCGCCTGTGGGGCGTCTCGGCCACGCTCGGCAATCTCGATGAAGCCCTCGACACCTTGCTCGGTGCAGCTGGTCGCGGAGTAACCGTGCATGCAAAGACTCCGCGTGCGACCGAAATCCGCAGCCTGCTGCCGGCAACCACCGCGCGCTTCCCGTGGGCGGGGCATCTGGGCCTGAGCCAGCTCCCGCAGGTACTCGATGCAATCGCCGCCGTACGCTCGACCCTGCTGTTCACCAATACCCGCGCACAGGCAGAACTGTGGCACCAGGCGCTGGAGGCGGTGTGGACACATGAACCAGAAACGCTGGCCCTGCACCATGGCTCGCTCGATCGCACGCTGCGCCAGCAGGTTGAGAACGGCTTGCGCGACGGCGCGCTGCGCTGCGTGGTCGCGACCTCCAGCCTCGATCTCGGGGTCGACTTCGCCAGCGTCGATCAGGTGATCCAGATCGGCAGTCCCAAAGGCATCGCGCGACTGCTGCAGCGCGCCGGCCGCAGTCGCCATCGGCCTGGCGAGGCCAGTACCGTGCTGTGCGTGCCGACCCATAATCTGGAGCTGGTCGAGATCGCCGCGGCGCGCTGTGCGCTGGCGCAAGGTCGGGTCGAGTCGCGACTGCCGTTGCGCGGCTGCATCGACGTGCTCGCCCAGCATCTGGTCACGCGCGCGCTGGGCGGCGGCTTCGTGGCAGCGCAAGCGCTGGCGGAAGCCCGCGACACCCATGCGTACCGCGATCTCGACGACAGCAACTGGGCCGCCACCTTGCAACTGATCGCGCAGGGCGGCGCCCGACTGGGCGCCTATCCGGACTTCCGCAAAGTGGTCGCCGCCGAGGACGGCCGGCTGGTGGTCGACTCCAGGCGCATCGCGCACCTGCATCGCCTCTCGATCGGCACCATCATCGCGGACGGCCAGATCGGCGTGCGCTGGCTGCAGGGCGGCGCATTGGGCCACATCGAGGAGACCTTTCTCGCCCGCCTCAAGCCAGGCGATCGGTTTCTGTTTGCCGGTCGCACGCTGGAGCTGGTGCGCATCCGCGATCTGACCGCCTATGTCCGCAGCGCTCGCGGCAAGCCGGGTGCGGTGCCGCGCTGGATGGGTGGCCGCATGCCGCTGTCGAGCGAGCTGGCCGGTGCAATGCAGGACATGCTCAGCAACTGCGAGCCAGTGGAGCCGGAGATGCGGCTTGCGCAGCCGATGCTCGACCTGCAGCGCGCCCTGTCGCGGCTCCCCGCATCTGGCGAGCTGCTGGCCGAACGTGTGAGTGCCCGCGATGGCGAACACCTGTTCTTGTACCCCTTCGCCGGACGCCATGCGCACGAGGGACTTGCCGCGCTGCTCGCGTTTCGGCTCGCACAAATGGCGCCGGCCAGCTTTTCCTACGCGGTCAACGATTACGGCCTGGTGGTGTCGGGTCGCGCGCTGCCAGCGCTCGATGCCGAAGCGCTCGGCACACTGCTGTCGACCACGCGGTTGGCCGAAGATCTCGCCGGCAGCCTCAATCTTGCCGAGCTCGCGCGGCGCAAGTTCCGCGAGATCGCGCGCGTTGCAGGCCTGGTATTCCAGGGGCTTCCGGGGCGCTCCAAATCGATGCGCCAACTCACCGCATCGAGCACCCTGCTGTTCGACGTGCTGACCGAGCACGAACCCGGGCACGTGTTGCTGCGTCAGGCACGCGAGGAAGTGCTGTGCGGCGAGCTCGATTTCGAGCGCCTGCAAACCGCGCTGCTGCGGTCGGCCCGGCAAAGCCTGCACCTGCTGCACCCCGCACGCCTGACGCCATTCGGATTTCCGCTGTGGGCCGAGGGAATCCGCGGCCAGCTCAGCAGCGAAGACTGGCTCACCCGGGTGCGCCGGATGGCCGAGCAACTGGAGACCGGCGCGTGAGCGAGACTCTCGCAGTCGACGTCGCCGGCGAACGCCTGCTGCTCGATGCCGCGCGCGCGGTGTATTGGCCGGCGCGTGGCGTACTGCTGATCGCGGATGCCCACTTCGGCAAGGCGCAACTGCTGCGCGAGAGCGGCATCGCGCTGCCGGAGGCCGACACCAGCGGCGACCTCGCCCGCCTCGATGACCTGATCGCGCGCCATCGGCCGCAACAGCTGCTGGTGCTGGGCGACCTGGTGCACGGGCGAACTTCCAGCGATGCGCAATGGATCGCCACTTTCGCGCAGTGGCGCGCTCGCCACCAGAGTCTTCACTGCAGCGTGGTTCGCGGCAACCACGACCGCCACCTCGATGCCGGCAGCCTGGGCTTCGTATCGATCACGGCCAGCCAGTTCGAGCCGCCGTTCGTGTTTGCGCATGAACCGCATCCGGATTCACGCGGCTACGTGCTCGCCGGGCACATACATCCGGGCGTCGTGCTGCGCGAGCGGCATGCCCCCAAGGCGCGACTGCCGGTGTTCTGGTTGCGCGACGCATCGGCGGTGTTGCCGGCGTTCGGGCGCCTGACCGGCCTGTGGCCCGTCGCGCCGGGACCCGGCGACCGCGTGATCGCGGTGGCGCGCAACCGCTTGATCCGGCTACCCGCGGGCACGCGCCAGCCAGCGTAGCGCCATGCGACGCAATGACGCGTCGTGGCCCGGATCGTGGGCGATCTCATCCACGGCACGCCACGCCAGCGCGTGCGACTCTTCCGACACCACGAAGCGATCATCGTGCGTGGCGTGCACCACGAAGCGTACGTCGTAGTGCCAATGACCCGGCTCCGCCCCGCGCTCGGGAATCCAGTGCCGGTCGAGATCGAACACTTCGGGCTCGACCGTGAGACCCGGCAAGCCGGATTCTTCCTGCGCCTCGCGCAGCGCCACGCGGGCAAGATCCGGATCGCCGTCCGCATGCCCGCCCAGCTGCAGCCAGCGGCCGAGCTTGCGGTGGTGGGTGAG
>JBBRFN010000131.1:0-7366 GCA_038224265.1 Lysobacterales bacterium | reverse complement strand
CTCGCTGGCGCGCCAGATCCAGATGCAAAAGCGCGTCGCCGAAGAAAAGCAGCGACTCGACGGCATCCTCGGCTCGGTCGGCGATGGCGTGTATGGCGTCGATGCCGCCGGCATCGTGACCTTCGTCAACCCGACCGGCATGGGCCTGCTCGGCTACGCCGACGAATCGCAGGTGGTCGGCAAGGCCGCGCACGCGCTGTTCCATCAAGCCGCCGACGATGGCCACGCGCTGGCACCCGACGAGGCCGCGCTCAGTCGCGCATATGCCGCCGGCGACGCGCTGAAAAACCACGAGACCGTGTTCTGGACCCGGCAGGGCGAGCCGCTGCCGGTCGAGTGCTCGGTATTGCCGCTGGCCATCGGCGGTCGCCGCGAAGGTTCGGTGGTGGTGTTCCGCAACATCTCCGAGCGCAAGAGCGCCGACCGTCTGCGCTGGGAACTGGCCCATGACCAGCTGACCGGCCTGTACAACGCGCGCTTCTTCAACACCGCGCTGGCCGACGAGGTAGCGCGGCGGCGCGAACACGGCGGCTACGCGGCGGTGCTGTATGTCGACATCGATCGCTTCACCCACATCATGGACGCCGGTGGCCAGAGCGTGTCGGATCAGCTGGTGGTCGATCTGGGCGTGCAGTATTCGCGGCGCCTGCGCGATGGCGACGTGCTGGCCCGGCTCGAGGGCGATCGCATCGCCCTGCTGCTGACCGCCGTGCAGCTGGACAATCTGTTCACCATCGCCGATGGATTCCGCGAGCTGGCCCACCAGTGCCACTACATGACCAACGGCATCCGCCGCCATGCGTCGGTCTCGGTCGGTGTGTCGGTGATCTCGCGCGAGACGCCGAGCGCGGAGTACACGCTGGAGCGCTCGCGGGTGGCGTGCAAGCTGGCCAAGCAGCGCGGCCGCGACCAGACCCAGATCTATGTTGGCGAGTACGAGATGCGTGTGGCGCGCGAACTGGAGGCCGGCTGGAGCGAGCGCTTCCGCAGCGCGATCGAGGAAGACCGCTTCCTGTTCGAGATCCAGCCGATCGTGCCGCTGAGCGCGATACCCACCGACGAGAGCCAGATCGTGGCGCGCCACGGCTGGCGCCTGGACGGCAACGGCAGCGGCCAGCCGTACCTGTTCGAACTGCTGATCCGCATGATCGGCAAGAACGGCGAGCAGATCAGTCCGGGTGTGTTCGTGCCGCTGGCCGAGCGGGTCGGCATGATGCCGCGGATCGATCTGTGGATCATCACCCGTGCTTTGCGCCACCTCGCCGGTCTCAAGCGCTGGGCGCATCGGGTCTCGTTCAACGTGAACCTGTCCAACCAGACGCTCGCCGATCCCGAGACCCTCAAGCTGATCGCCGACGCGGTGCGTGCCGCGCACGCCGCGCCCGGACAGCTGGTGTTCGAGATCACCGAAACCTCCGAGATGCAGAGCCTGCACAACGTGCGCCGCTTCATCCAGACCATGAAGGGTCTTGGCTGCCGCTTTGCGCTGGACGATTTCGGCACCGGGTTCTCGTCGTTTACCCACCTGCGCCACCTGCCGGTCGACTTCGTCAAGATCGAAGGCAGTTTTGTCGAAGGCATGGCCGCATCGGATCTCGATCTGAAGATGGTGCAGTCGATCACCCAACTGGCGAAGTCGCTCAAGCTCAAGGTAATCGCCGAACACGTCGACAGCTTCGCCACCCTCACCGCGCTGCGCGAGTGCGGGGTGGAAATGGCCCAGGGCCACTATCTGGGTGAGCCGCGGCCGTTGAGCGAGATCGATTTCAACGCCTTGCTGCCCTGAGCGGGCACCCCGCGCCCGCCCGGGCGTGATCCACGGCGCGCTGCAGCGCGTATTCGTGATGGCATTGCCCTGAGAGGCCTGCGCCGCTGACCGCAGAGGTTGGGCACGGGGTCACAAAATGAAGCGCTGCCGCCGTGCATGCTCGTTTGTTCAAGTTCCGTTATGGGTTCACCGGCGATCCTGTGCGGGTCAGGGGACTGCTGGACAATCTTGACAAACGTTGTTAGAAACATACTGCAAGTACCTGAGCGAAAACAGTTATGACCGCCTCAATGCTGCTTCTGATCGCTGCCTGTGTGCTGCTCGCCCTCGCGATTCAGCGGGTGCCGCAGGGCCAAGCCTTCACTGTGCACCGTTTTGGGGAATACCGGCGGACATTGGACCCCGGTGTGCACTGGATTGTGCCTTTGGTCGAATCAGTGGCGCATCGGATGAGCCTGACCGGCCGCGCGGTGCGCTTCCCCGACGTGCAGCTGAGCCGCGAAGACACCGCCCTGCGGGTTGGCGGCGGCCTGTGGTATCAGGTGATCGAGCCCGCGCAAGCCGACCCGCGCGCAGATCATCTGGACGACTTCGTGCTGGAATCGACCCACGCCGCGCTCGATGATCTGGCCCCCTGGCTGGCCACCCTCGACGCCGGCGAGTTCAACGCCGCGGTGAAGACCGCGATGAACCAGCGTCTGCGCCCGCACGGGCTGCTGGTCACCCGTAGCGAACTCAATCGCGGCGCCCAGCTGTGAGCCAGCGGGTGCCGAACGCCTGACGGCGCGCACGGCGCGCACGCGCTGGACCTTGGGCGCCACGGCGCGGATACTCCGCGCCCCGCTGATGGCCAGACCCGCGTGACCGATCGTTCCGCCCTTGATGCGTCGCTTGCCGCTGGCATCGCAGCGCTCGGACTCGACATCGCTGCCGACACGCGCGCGCGCCTGCTCGACTATCTCGAGCTGCTGGTGCGCTGGAACGCGACCTATAACCTCACGGCGGTGCGCGAGCCCGCACAAATGGTGCCGCGGCACCTGCTCGACAGCCTCGCGATCGCACCCCATGTGCATGGGCAGACCATCGCCGATCTCGGCACCGGTGCCGGGCTGCCGGGCATTCCGCTGGCGATCATGGCTCCGCAGCGCCGCGTGCTGCTGGTCGAGGCCAATGGCAAGAAGGCGCGCTTCCTGCGCGAGGCCGCGCGCCGATTGTCGCTGGCCAATGTCGAGATCGTGCAAGCGCGTGCAGAAGGCGCCGATCGCGCCGCACCGCTGGAGTGCGTCATCGCGCGTGCGCTGGCGCCGCTGCCTGAACTTGCCCGGCTGGCCGCGCGCTGGTTGGCGCCTGCCGGCGAGCTCCTGGCGATGAAGGGGCCGGGCTGGGAAGACGAGCGGATCGGCCTTCCGGCGGGCTGGTCGGTGCTCGCATCGCACGCGATTGCCGTTCCCGGCTTGGACGCGGGACGCTTTTTGGTGGTACTAAGGCAGTCCTGATTTTGCTTTTCCCGTCGCGGCACGCCGCTGCGGTTCCCTTGTTGATGTCCCGCCGGACCTTTCGTCCAGCCGGCCCCCGATGCCCGGGGTGATTGGTTCCATCGCAGCAGCAGTCGGCCAGCCGGTCTCAAGCCTTTCATGTCGCGCATCATCGCCATTGCCAACCAGAAGGGCGGGGTCGGCAAGACCACCACCGCCGTCAACCTCGCCGCAGCGCTGGCCGAGGCGCGCCGCAAGGTCTTGTTGATCGATCTCGATCCACAGGGCAATGCGACCATGGCCTCGGGCGTGGACAAGGCCACTGCCAAGCCCAATGGCTGCGAGGTGCTGCTCGAAGAAGTGCCGCTGGAACGCGCGCTGCGCACCACCAGCGCCGGCTTCGACCTGTTGCCGGGCAATGGCGATCTGACCGCGGTCGAGATCAAGCTGATGGACGAGATCGCGCGCGAGACGCGCTTGCGCCAGGTGCTCGAACCGGTGCGCGCGAATTACCACTTCATTCTGATCGACTGCCCGCCGGCGCTGTCGCTGCTCACGCTCAACGCACTGACCGCAGCACAGGGCGTGCTGATTCCGATGCAGTGCGAGTATTTCGCGCTCGAGGGTCTCACCGCGCTGCTCAACACGGTCAAGGCGGTCAAGGCGCGGCTCAACCCCGAGCTCGAGATCGAAGGCCTGCTGCGCACCATGTACGACGTGCGCAACAATCTCGGCAACGAGGTCTCGGCACAATTGACCAAGCATTTCGGCGACAAGGTCTACCGCACCATCGTGCCGCGCAACGTGCGCCTGGCCGAGGCGCCCAGCCATGGCCTGCCGATCTCGCAGTACGACCGCGAGTCGCGCGGTGCGATCGCCTATCTGGGCCTCGCCGGCGAGGTGCTGCGGCGCGAGCGCGGCGCCGGCAAGACCGAAACCAGCGCCGCCTGACGGAATCCACGATGTCCGCTGCAAAGAAATCCAAACTCGGTCGTGGCTTGGATGCCCTGTTGGGCATCGACACTGGTGCGGTTTCCGGCAGCGATGGCGGCGCCAGTGGCGAGCTGCGCACGCTGGCGGTGGGCTCGATCCAGCCGGGTCGCTACCAGCCGCGTACCGGCATGGACCCCGATCGCCTGCAGGAACTGGCCGACTCGATCCGCGCCCAAGGCCTGATCCAGCCGATCGTGGTGCGTCCGGTCGCCCGCGATCGTTACGAGATCATCGCCGGCGAGCGCCGCTGGCGCGCAGCGCAGTTGGCCGACCTGACCGAAGTACCCTGCGTGGTGCGCGAGGTGCCCGACCAGGCCACCATCGCGATGGCCCTGATCGAGAACATCCAGCGCGAGGATCTCAATCCGCTGGAAGAAGCCGCGGCGCTCAAGCGCCTGATCGACGAATTCACGCTCACCCACCAGCAGGCGGCGGAAGCCGTCGGCCGTTCGCGCGCGGCGGTCAGCAACATGCTGCGCCTGCTCGACTTGCCGCCCGACATCAAGCAACTGCTCGAAGCGCATCGGCTGGAGATGGGCCATGCGCGTGCCCTGCTGACCCTGCCCGCGGCAGAGGCGCGCCGCCTGGCACTGGCCACGGCCGACAACGGCTGGTCGGTGCGCGAGCTCGAAGAGCGCGCGCGCAAGGCCCACGATGCAGCCGGCGACGGCAAGCCCGGACGTGGCAACGGCGCGCGCGGCAATGGCCTGCCGCACCCGGTTACCGATCCGAACGTCGCCCAGCTCGAGCGCCAGCTGGCCGAGAAGCTCGGCGCACGGGTGTCGATCCAGTCCGGCAAGGCTGGTCGCGGCAAGGTGGTGATCGAATACTTCAGTCTCGACGAGCTCGACGGCATCCTCGAACGGATCCGCTGAAAGACAATCGGCGGCCGGCCGGTCAGCGTCTGGACATGGCCACCAAACAAGCCCAATTCGACGCGCTGGTGCGCGCAACCTCGGCCGACCTGTACCGTTTCGGGCACTGGCTGTGCCGCAATCCAGCACTGGCCCACGACCTGATGCAGGAGACCTACCTGCGCGCGTGGCGCTCGCTGGACGATCTGCGCAACACCGCCGCAGCCAAGGCGTGGCTGATCACCATCCTGCGCCGCGAGCATGCACGACTCTACGAACGCAAGACGCCGCCGATCGAATCGATCGACGATCAGCTCGCACCGCTGCCCGACGACGATGGATCGATCCAGGCTCCCGACGATGCCAGTGAGGACAATCTGCTGCGGCGCGCGATCGCACGTCTGGATCGCAAATACCGCGAGCCGCTGCTGATGCAGGTGATGTGCGGCTACAGCTGCGACGAGATCGCGCGCGAATTGGGCATCACGCCGCAGGCGGTGATGACCCAACTGTTCCGCGCGCGGCAGAAATTGAAAGCCATGCTGGCCGGTGGAGCAGCAGGAGAATCCCATGAGTTTGCATGACAATCACAATGTGATCCCGTTCGGCGCGCCACACGACGGTGCCGACGACCCGCTGTTCGAGGCGCGCCTGCTGCGTGCGCTGCAGGTGCCGGTGCCCGAGGATCTGGTCGAATCGATCCTGCTGCGCCAGACCACCGAGTCGCGGCATGCGGTGCGTGCGCGTTCGCGCTCTGCTTCGCCTGTGTGGCGAATCGCGGCAGCATTCGCGCTGGCCGTGGGCGGGCTGGGTCTGTTCCTGTCGTCGCTTGCACCGGTGCAGGCACTGTCGGATCTGGCCGTGGAGCACACCTTGACCCATGAGCCCGGCGCCACCGCGCGCACGGCGCGGGTTGCGCCCTCGCAGGTACGCGCGCTGTTCGCGCGCAGCGGCGTGACCCTCACCGCGGTACCCGACGGGGTGCACTACATCAACCTGTGCGAGATCGGCCGCGACCTCTCGGTGCATCTGGTCAGCCAGCAAGCGAGCGGGCCGGTGACCATCTACTACGTGCCCGACCACGTGGAATCGGCACGCATGGACTTCCAGCAGGCAGGCTTGCAGGGACGCAGTGTGCCGCTGCCCGGCGGCACGCTGGTGATGCTGGCTGCCACCGACGGTGCCTTCGATCAGCTTGAGTCGGAATGGGTGCGGGTGCTCGACCCGTCGCGGGGCTGAGCGCGATGCGCCGCGGCGCGCGGCCTCACGGCGGCGGCGCTGCCGGCTCGAAGCCGTCGCCGAACACCACATCGACCTCGGCTGTCGCGACCTCGTAGGCGCCGCGATCGCAGGCACTGATGCCGTTGGAGTCGCCATCCTGCGGCCGTGCGACGCCGCGTTGATCGGTGCCGAGGCAACCGGTCGCCGGACCGCTGTCGATCAGCGGACTGCCGGGCAGCGGACGATGGGTCTTGGTAGGCCCGCCGTTGTCGGCGAGGAAGTCCAGCGCGGCGAACGCCACGACCACCGCGGTTGCGCTGGTGAAGCCGCAGTCGGCCTCGCTGGTGACGAAGGTGCCGGTAAACGCGGGTGCGGGCAGCGGCGTGGCGCAGTCCTGGGTGAAGGTGACTGCGCCGCCGCCGATTTCATTACCGGCCAGCACGCTGTTGGCCACCGTCACGCTCACCGCTTCGTGGCGCAAGCCGCCACCGCTGCTGCCGGCGCGATTCTGCGCGATCGTGCTGTCGGCGATCATCAGGCTGCCCTGCTGGGTGACCAGTACGCCGCCGCCGTGGAACTGCGCGGTGTTGCCGCTGATCGTTGATCCTTCGAGACTGGCAGCGAGCGTGATGGTGTGGATCCCGCCACCACCGCCCGCACCCATCGACATGCTGGCGTTGCCCGACACCGTGCTGCGTAGCACCCGCCAGCGCAGGACCTGCGCCAAGGGACCTGCGAACGACAGGCCGCCGCCGCTGCTGCCGGCGATGTTGCCGCTGATCCGCGACTGGCTGATCGCCGCGACCCCGTTGAGCCGCGCGCCGCCGCCGTTGAGGTTGCTGCGATTGTTCTCCAGCACCATCTGCGCTACGTCGACATAGTCGTGGGTCGGCAGCGGCGAGGCGCTGCTGGCTTCGTTGTAGAGCGCGCCACCGTCGCCGAATCCGGCGTTGCCATTGCGCAGTGTCAGGCCGCTCAGCGCCACCGTGTGTGCGCCGGTGTCGGTCGGGTCGATGTGCAGTGCGCGATCCAGATTGCTGCCGTCGATCACCACC
>JBBRFN010000130.1:0-7712 GCA_038224265.1 Lysobacterales bacterium | reverse complement strand
CTGGGGGAATCGCGGGTGGTCATTGCGACGGTGATGGCTGCGGATGTTTTGTTCATGTATGTGTTCGAGTAGACGGCGCCGGGACTTCTTTCGCGGCCCTTCGCCAACCAACTGGTTTGGTTCTTGCTCGTGTCGATACCTTCAAGTCATGGCGCGGGTCGTCGCGACCCGCGGCTCCCGCTCTGGATCCTGATCGTGTCGAGCCGTCCCGGTCGTAGCGCGGGTCGCCCCGACCCGCGTTGCGAAAACATCCCATGAAACCCCGTGGCGCCCCGCACGGCAGGTCGGGGCGACCTGCCCTACGAGGGTGCGGTACCTCCGTTGCACAGGATCGGCTGCTGGTGCGGCGCATGCGTCGAACAGCATCGGCTGCCGTAGCGCGGGTCGCCCCGACCCGCGTTGCGAAAACACCCCATGAAACCCCGTGGCGCCCGGCACGGCAGGTCGGGGCGACCTGCCCTACGAGGGTGCGGTACCTCCGTTGCACAGCATCGGCTGCTGGTGCGGCGCATGCGTCGCACAGCATCGGCTGCCGTAGCGCGGGTCGCGTCGACCGGCGTGGCGCGGGTCACCTCGACCCGCGGCGGTCAACCGGTCGCGATCTTGTCGCCTAGTTGCGCGCGGATCTGCGCCTCGACGGCCGACAGCGCGGTCATGTTGACGATGCGGCGCACGGTCGCGGATGGTGTGAGCACATGCACGGGTTTCGATACGCCCATCAAGATCGGCCCGATCGCCACGCCCTCGGTCATCACTCGCAGCATGTTGTAGGCGATGTTGGCCGCATCGAGGTTGGGCATCACGAACAGATTGGCGCGGCCCTTGAGCAGCGAGTTCGGGAAAATGCGGTCGCGGATGCCCTCGTCGAGCGCCGCGTCGGCGTGCATTTCGCCGTCGATTTCCAGCCTGGGGGCCTGTGCACGGATGATCGCGAGCGCCTCGCGCATCTTTTGCGCCGAGCGGTTCTCGTGGCTGCCGAAGTTCGAGTGCGACAGCAGCGCGACCTTCGGCACGATGCCGAACAGCTTCAAGCGGTAGCTCGCCTGCAGGGTCGCCTCGGCGATCTGCGCGGCGGTCGGGTCGTACTGCACGTGGGTGTCGAGGAAGAAGAATACGCCCCTGTCGTTGGCGACCGCAGTCATCGCGGCCAGACTCGACACCACGCTGTCGAGTTCGATGACGCTGAGCACGTGCTTGAGCTTGGAGTGATAGCGCCCAACCGTGCCGCACACCATCGCGTCGACCTCACCGCGGTCGAGCATGATCGAGCCGATCACCGTCGCACGCGAGCGCACGATGGCCTTGGCCATCGACGGCGTCACGCCGCGGCGTTCGTTCTTGCGCAGGTAGAGTTGCCAGTACTCGGGAAAGCGCGGGTCGTCGTCGATATTGGTGATCTCGACATCCACGCCCGGCCGGATGCGCAGCCCTGCACGCTCGATGCGCATCGCGATCACCGCCGGGCGTCCGATCAGGACGGGCTTGGCCAGGCCCTCGTCGACCACCGTCTGCACCGCGCGCAGCACGTTCTCTTCTTCGCCTTCGGCGTACGCCACGCGCTGCAGATCCGCTCGCGCGCGATCGAAGATCGGCTTCATCACCAGACCGGTACGGAACACGAACTGGGTCAGTTTTTCGCGGTAGGCGACGAAATCCATGATCGGGCGCGTGGCCACGCCGGAATCCATCGCCGCACGCGCCACCGCCGGTGCCAGCTGCACCAGCAGACGCGGATCGAAGGGCTGCGGGATCAGGCAATCGCGGCCGAAGCTGGTGCTGTTGCCGCCATAGGCTGCGGCGGCGACATCCGAGGCTTCCTTGCGCGCGAGCTCGGCGATCGCGTAGACGCAGGCCAGCTTCATCGCTTCGTTGATGGTGGTCGCACCCACGTCGAGCGCGCCGCGGAAGATGTACGGGAAGCACAGCGCGTTGTTGACCTGATTCGGGTAGTCCGAACGGCCGGTGGCGATGATGCAGTCCGGGCGCACGGCGCGCGCGTCCTCGGGCAGGATCTCGGGGTTCGGATTGGCCAGCGCGAGGATGATCGGGTCGCGCGCCATCGCCTTGACCATCTCCGGCTTGAGCACTCCAGCGGCCGAAAGTCCGAGAAAGATATCGGCACCGGCCACGATTTCGCCCAGATCGCGCGCAGCGGTGTGACGCGCGTAGCGCGACTTGCTGTCGTCCATGTCCTCCACGCGGCCGACATACAGCACGCCCTTGCGATCGGCCACGAAGATGTTCTCGATCGGCAGGCCCAGGGCGACCAGCATGTCCAGGCACGCCACGCCGGCAGCACCGGCGCCGGAGCAGGCCAGCTTGACCTGGCGGATGTCCTTGCCCACCACCGACAGCGCGTTGAGTACCGCGGCACCGACGATGATCGCCGTGCCGTGCTGGTCGTCGTGAAACACCGGAATCTTGATCCGCTCGCGCACCTTGCGCTCGATATAAAAGCACTCGGGCGCCTTGATGTCTTCAAGGTTCATGCCGCCGAAGGTCGGCTCCAACGAGCAGATGATGTCGACCAGCTTGTCCGGATCGGTCTCGTTGATTTCGATGTCGAACACATCGATGCCGGCGAACTTCTGGAACAGGATGCCCTTGCCTTCCATCACGGGCTTGGCAGCCAGCGGGCCGATGTTGCCCAGTCCCAGCACCGCGGTGCCGTTGCTGATGACCGCGACCAGATTGCCGCGCGCGGTGTACTCGGCCACGGTGGACGGATCGCGTGCGATCTCGAGGCAGGGCGCGGCCACGCCCGGCGAGTAGGCCAGCGCGAGGTCCTTCTGGGTGACCACGGACTTGGTCGAGACGACCTTGATCTTGCCCGGCGGATGCTGGCGGTGGTATTCGAGCGCCTGCTGCTTGAGCTGCTCGGCGGGGGTGGTGGAGCTGTCCATTCAGGAATCCGGGATGCGCCGGCAGACCGGCAAGGGAAGCCCAAAGTTTATCACGCGCGCAGCAACCGCCCGGTGCGCTATCGGGTGCAGAAAACGCGCCTGCCGCAACGCGGCATGGGCGGCCGGCGTGGCGTGCTCACCACTGCAACGTGCGCGCCAGATGCGCGCGCAACCGCGCCGCCGTCGCCTCGTCCATCGATCCGAACACGCCGCGCGCCGCAGCCGGCAGGTGGGCCATGGTGTCGCCATCGGCGCCAAAGATGTAGTAGTCGAAAAAGCTCCGCCACGCCATGCGTTCGGCAAGCGGCAGATCGCGCAGCGTCAGCAGCGCATGCTGCAAGGTGGTGCTCGGCGTGGTCATGTACGGCTGCGCGTCGCGCCACCAGTAGTTGGCCATCACGCCGACCGCATCGAGCGATTCCGCGTGGTGCCACCACAGGCTCGGCAGGTACAGCGCATCGCCGGGTGCGAGCTCCGCGACTTGCGCGGCCTGCACGGCGTCGACGAAGCGCGGATAGCGCGCAAGATCCGGCGCATGGAAGTCGACCATGCTGATCGGCTGTCCCGCCGGCGAGTTTTCGACCGGACCCGGATACAGATTGCCGATCTGTTCGGGCGGGAACAGGGTGTAGCGGCGGCGGCCGCCGATCACGCAGATCAGATTCTGCGGCAGGTCCCAGTGAGCGCCGATGCGAGTGCGATTGCCGATCCACAGCGACTCCAGGCGTTGTGTCGCTGCATCGAGCAGCGGCGCCGGATTGGCAGCGGCAAATCCGGGCAACGCGGTTTGCGCGCGCACCGCGCCGGCATACAGCGACGGCGGCTCGGCCGCATTGCGATACTCGATCAGCATGCCCAGTAGCTCGGTCAGCGGCAGACTGCGCCGCGCGAAGTTGAAGCTGGTGCAATCGTCGGTGTAGAAGAAGCGCCCGCGCATCGCGGGCGCGCCGAAAAACGCATCCACCGGGTGGGTGCCACCGAAACCGCGCAGATAGGCGCGCAGCGCGGCATCGCCGTCGCGCGCTGCAGCGACCGCAGGCCAGTGCGAGACAAGGCCACGCAATACTGCGGGCCGTGCGCTGGCCTGTACTTGCGCATGAAACTGCGCGGCATCGGCAACTGCGCACTCGGCGGTGCGCGGACACAGCGACCAGTCGACCATGGGCGTTCGGGTGGCGAGGAAACTTCGCGCAGGTTAGCCGGTTCGTCGGCTTGCGCGAACGATTTCTGATGCTGCATGACTATCACCGCGCAAGGCACAGCCTGTACGACCCCGCTGCGCGCGCTGGTCGACGGGCCCTCAGCGGCTTCGGGATGCTGGCATGCATCCCCACCGCGTGGCCGCTGCTGCCGATCGGGAAGTGCGGCATCGTGCATGGGCGCGCGCCAGCGATACGCTGGCGCGCCTGCACGATTGCTCGATCAGTTCGCAATGCTCAAGCGCTGCGCTGGAGCCGGCGTCTGCAGCGACTGCGCGCGCCGCACGAGGTCGACGAACTCGCGGCGCTGGCCGCCGGGGTCGGTGCCGACGGCATCGTCGGCGAGCGTGACGACCTGGGCGAGATCGAAACCACCCATGTTGCTGCCACCGCGCAAGTGGTCGGCGAACGCGACCACCGATGCGGCAAAGGCCAGACGCGGACCGGCGTCTTGCCGCACGAGGCTGCGCGCGATCGGGGTTTCCACCAGCACGCTGCGCTGTTCGCCGGGGCGCTTGTAGCGCAGCTTCAGAAAGCCCAGCTCGCTGGCGGCACCATGCGTACCGGACGCTGCCGTCGCATAGCGCAACGGATCGCTGGCACGCGCGGCCGAGCCGACCAGGGTCAACTCGTACAGCGCGGTCACATCGTGGCCGGCACCGATCTCGCCGGCATCCACCGCATCGTTGTTGAAGTCCTCGCGGCGCAGGGCGCGGTTCTCGTAGCCGATCAGGCGGTACTCGGCGACCGCGGCGGGATTGAACTCGACCTGCACCTTGACGTCGCTGGCAATGGTCAGCAGCGTGGACGACATCTCATCGACCAGCACCTTGCGCGCCTCGCGCGCATCATCGATGTAGGCATGGTTGCCGTTGCCGACATCGGCCAGCTGCTCGGCCAGCTCATCGTTGTAGTTGCCCGCGCCAAAGCCCAGCGTACTCAGCGCGATGCCCGAGCGGCGGCGGTCCTCGACCAGACTCTTCAGTGCTGCGGTGTCGGTGGTTCCGACATTGAAGTCGCCATCGGTGGCGAGGATCACGCGGTTCACCCCACCATCGATGTATGCCGCGCGCGCCATCGCATAGGCCAGCTCGATGCCCGCGCCTCCAGCAGTCGAGCCGCCCGCAGCAAGCCCGTCGAGGGCGGCGTTGATGCGCGCATGCTGGTCGCCGGGCGTGGGCTCGAGCACCAGTCCCGCGCTGCCGGCGTAGACCACGATCGACACCGAGTCGATCGCGCGCAGCTGAGGCACCAGTTGCTTGAAGGCATCGATCAGCAGCGGCAGCTTGGCCGGATCGTTCATCGAGCCCGAGGTGTCGATCAGAAACACCAGATTGCTCGCCGGTATCTCGGAGCGCGGCACCTCGAAGCCCTTGATGCCGACCAGCAGCAGCGTGCGCTCGGCGTTCCATGGTGCAGGCGCGGCTTCGGTGGTGACGCTGAACGGCGTGCTGCGCGCGTGCGGCGGTGTGTAGCCGTAATCGAAGTAGTTGAGGAACTCCTCCGCGCGCACCGCGTCGGCCGGCGGCAGTTCGCCACTGGCCAACATGCGGCGCACATTGGTGTAGCTGCCGGTGTCGACGTCGATCGAGAAGGTCGATACCGGATTCTCGGCGGTGATCTGGATCGGGTTGTCGACACGATCCTGATAGCGCTCGGTGTTAGCCACGGGCGGTGCTGCGACCGGCGCGGGCGCCACCATCGCCACGCTTGGCGTTGCGGCCGGCGCGCTTTCGAGCGGCGCGTCCTGTACCAGTCTCTGCGACTGTTGATCGGCCTCGTCGCGCTGACCTTCGACTGCAGCAACCGCGCGGCTCAGGCGATCGCTACGCGCGTTGTCCATCGGTGTCGCATGCGGCTGCTGGCGCACCGCGTTTTCGCGCTTGTGTTCGTCTGCGGATGCCGCCGTGGCATCGCTTTGTTTGGCGGCTGCGGCAGGTTCCGGGCGGGCGGTGCTGCGATCCGCGCAGCCCCCGATCGCGAGGGTCACGGCGATGGCGAGGGCAAGGACGGTGGGTTTGAGAATCATGGCGTAGCTCCAGGTTGGGGTGGCCCGGAGTGCAACGCAGCGATACCGGCAATGGGGTTAGGCGATCAACCCGCAATCAGGATCCACACGCCGATCGCCGCGAACATCGCTGCCGCCACCCAGCGCACATAGCGCAGCGGGATGCGCCTGGACAGCGCCTCGCCGAGGAACACCGCCGGCACGTTGGCGATCATCATGCCCAGTGTGGTGCCGGCCGCGACCATTGCGATGTCCTGGAAGCGCGCGGCCAGCGCGATGGTCGCAATCTGCGTCTTGTCGCCCATCTCGACCAGGAAAAACGCGATCGCGGTGGCGAAAAACACGCTGCCGCCGCTGATTTGCCTGGGCGCTTCATCGTCTTCGAACTTGTCGGGAATCAATGCCCAACCGGCGAACGCGAGAAAGGCGAAGCCGAGCACCCAGCGCATCCACGGCCCATCGAGATACTCACCGGCCAGCACGCCCACGGCGCTGGCCAAACCATGGTTGAGCAGGGTGGCCACCAGGATTCCGGCGATGATCGGCCATGGCTTGCGCCAGCGCGCGGCGAGCACGATTGCGAGCAGCATGGTCTTGTCGCCGATCTCGGCGACGGCGACGAGGCCTGCGGAAACGAGGAAAGCTTGCATGGAAACTCCGGGCCGGGCTGCTGGGTGGACGCAAAGACAGTCCTCGTGCAACCCGGCAGGGCGACGAGTACTGCCTTCGGTCTTGCCCGACGGATCGGTTGATCCGTCCCACGCACCATGGCTGCTGCCAAGTGTGTTGACGCGTGGATCCCGCGCTGCGGGCGAGCTACTCCCCGGAGGGTATGGTCAAGCTAGTCGCACGGGCGGGGCGCGTCAAGCGCACCCCGCAGCGTGCGACTACTCCACGACGGGGCGCAGCACCCGAATATCGCGTGCAGACTCGTAGGATGCCGCGAAGATTTCATCGGTCGGCGTATCGTCGCGCGCGGCAATCGCAATGGCGCTGGGTGGAGACTCGAGACCGCTCGTAGCGTAGGCGCTCACGCGATACCAGTTCGTTTGCCCAGCATCGCCGGTGAGATCGGCGAACCCGCTGCCGAACGAAGTGCCGACCGGAAACCACTGCGGTTCGCCCGCGCCCGGCGGCGGCGCGCGCCAGACCCGGTAACCGGCAATACGCGGATCGGCCGGCGCATCCCATTGCAACAGCACGGTGCGGTCGCGGCGACGCTCCACGACTTCGAGTGCGCTCGGCTGCGGCAGTCCGCCCACCACCGCCACCGCGTCGTTGTTGCCACCGTCGGCCTCGACGATCGCGGCGTCCGCGTTGACCCGCACGTGCACGCTACGACGCTGGTCGGGCGCTGCGTCTGCGGGTGCGCGCAGGGTAATGCGCACCAGCGCCTGCCCGGAGTCCGGGATCGCGGTTACGGTGGCTGAGCCCGCCGGTGCGCCCGCGCCCGGAACACCGTCCCACGCCGCTTCGAGGCGCAGCGGCGTGCGGCCGTCGTAGACCCAGCGACGGCCGCTGTTGCGCACCACCACCTCGACGTTGAGATCGGTGCCGGCCTCGATCGCTTCGAACAGCGGTAGCACCGCGTCGATGCTGAAC